>NZ_PSUE01000012.1:0-96143 GCF_002931645.1 Rathayibacter sp. AY2B5
CCGCCACCCCCGTCCGCCCCACCCGAGAGGAGGCGACCGCATGTACGAAGGCATCGTCCAGGAGCTGATCGACGAGCTCGGCCGGCTCCCCGGCATCGGCCCGAAGTCCGCCCAGCGCATCGCGTTCCACATCCTGCAGACCGAGACGTTCGACGTCACCCGGCTCGCCGAGATCCTGCTCGAGCTGCGCGGCCGTGTGCACTTCTGCGACATCTGCGGGAACGTGGCGGAGGAGGCGACCTGCGGGATCTGCCGCGATCCGCGCCGCAGCCGCGCCGTCATCTGCGTCGTGGAGGAGGCGAAGGACGTCCCGGCGATCGAGCGCACCCGCGAGTTCCGCGGGCTCTACCACGTGCTCGGAGGCGCGATCAGCCCGATCGACGGCATCGGCCCGGATCAGCTCCGCATCCGCCAGCTGCTGCAGCGGCTCGCGGACGGCGAGGTGCAGGAGGTCATCATCGCGACCGACCCGAACCTCGAGGGCGAGGCGACGGCGACCTACCTCTCGCGCATGCTCAGCACCCTCGGCATCCGCATCACCCGCCTGGCCTCCGGGCTGCCCGTCGGCGGAGACCTCGAGTACGCCGACGAGATCACCCTCGGCCGCGCCTTCGAGGGCCGCCGGCTCGTCGAGAACTGACGCGGCCGCCGGAGTCGCATGACCGCTCCGGCATGCGGTCGACCGGTAGACTCGCCCGTCGGGTCGCGACGGCGGCCCAGCCACCGACACGGGAGCAGCACGTGAGCCTGATCGTCCAGAAGTTCGGCGGGTCCTCCGTCGCCGACGCGGAGAGCATCAAGCGGGTCGCGAAGCGGATCGTCGCCACCAAGCAGGCGGGCAACGACGTGGTCGTCGCCGTCTCGGCCATGGGCGACACCACCGACGACCTGCTCGAGCTCGCCCACCAGGTCACGCCCATCCCCGCCCCTCGCGAGCTCGACATGCTGCTCTCCTCGGGCGAGCGCATCTCGATGGCGCTGCTGGCGATGGCGATCAAGAGCATGGGCTTCGAGGCCCGCTCCTTCACCGGCAGCCAGGCCGGCATGATCACGGACGCGCAGCACGGCGCCGCCCGTATCGTCGACATCACCCCGGTCCGCCTCCGCGAGGCGCTCGACGAGAACGCCGTCGTCATCGTCGCGGGCTTCCAGGGCTTCAACCGCGACACGAAGGACATCACCACCCTCGGCCGCGGCGGCTCGGACACCACCGCCGTCGCGCTCGCCGCAGGACTCGGCGCCGACACCTGCGAGATCTACACCGACGTCGACGGCGTCTTCACCGCCGACCCGAGGGTCGTCAAGAAGGCCCGCAAGCTCGACCGCATCACCAGCGAGGAGATGCTCGAGCTGGCCGCCGCGGGAGCGAAGGTGCTGCACATCCGCGCCGTCGAGTTCGCCCGCCGCCACGGAGTCACGCTCCACGTGCGCTCCTCCTTCAGCCCCAACGAGGGCACCATCGTCTACAACGCCGAGACCTCCGGCGCCGAGCAGAACGGACAAGCCGTGGAAGAGCCCATCATCGCCGGAGTCGCCGCCGACCTGAACGAGGCGAAGATCACCGTCGTCGGAGTCCCCGACATCCCGGGCAAGGCCGCGCAGATCTTCACGATCGTGGCCAAGACCGGCTCCAACATCGACATGATCGTGCAGAACGTGTCGGCTGCGGCCACCGCCCGCACCGACATCTCGTTCACCCTGCCCAAGGCCGACGGCCAGACGGTCCTCATGGCTCTCAACGCCGAGAAGGACGAGGTCGGCTTCGAGTCCCTGCAGTACGACGACCAGATCGCCAAGCTCGCGCTCGTGGGCGCCGGGATGCGCACCAACGCCGGTGTCTCCGCGAAGCTGTTCCGCTCCCTCTACGAGGCCGGGATCAACATCGAGATGATCTCCACGAGCGAGATCCGCATCTCGGTCGTCACCCGCGCCGACACCGTGAACGAGGCTCTGCGCGTCGTGCACACCGCCTTCGGGCTCGACGCCGAGGACGAGGCCGTCGTCTACGCCGGCACCGGCCGCTGACGGCCGGACACCCTCGCGATCCGGCCGTTCCTCCCGAGCGGCCGGAGCGACCGGTACCCTCTCCCTCGATCCCCCCGCCACGAGCGGCCCGCGCGCCGCACGGACGAAAGAGCACAGCATGAGCAGCACCCCCCTCCACGTGGGCGTCGTCGGCGCGACCGGCCAGGTCGGGAAGGTGATGCGCCGCCTCCTCGAGGAGCGCGACTTCCCGATCGCGTCCATCCGCTTCTTCGCCACCGCCCGCTCGGCGGGCACGACGCTGCCGTTCCGCGGCGAGGACGTCGTTGTCGAGGACGTGGAGACCGCCGATCCGTCGGGGCTCGACATCGCCCTGTTCTCGGCCGGAGCCACGGGATCGCGCGCGCAGGCGCCCCGCTTCGCCGCGGCCGGCGTCACCGTGATCGACAACTCCAGCGCCTGGCGGATGGACCCCGAGGTCCCGCTGGTCGTCAGCGAGGTGAACCCCCACGCCATCGACCAGGCGGTCAAGGGCATCATCGCCAACCCCAACTGCACCACGATGGCCGCGATGCCGATCCTCAAGGTCCTCGACCGCGAGGCGGGGCTCACGCGCCTGATCGTCAGCACCTACCAGGCCGTGTCCGGCAGCGGACTGGCCGGAGCGAACGAGCTGGCCGGCCAGGTCCGCGCCGCCGTCGCCGACGAGCACCTGCTCGACCTGGTGCACGACGGCTCGGCGGTCGACTTCCCCGCGCCGGACAAGTACGTCGCCCCGATCGCCTTCGACGTCATCCCCTTCGCGGGGAGCCTGGTCGAGGACGGCTCGAACGAGACCGACGAGGAGAAGAAGCTCCGCAACGAGAGCCGCCGCATCCTCGAGCTCCCGGAGCTGCTGGTCTCGGGCACCTGCGTGCGCGTCCCCGTGTTCACCGGCCACTCGCTCTCCGTCAACGCCGAGTTCGCCTCCGCCCTCAGCCCCGAGCGTGCTCGCGAGCTGCTCGCCGACGCGCCCGGCGTCGTGCTGCGCGAGGTGCCGACTCCGCTGGAGGCCGCGGGCAAGGACCCGAGCTTCGTCGGCCGCATCCGCGCCGACGAGGGCGCCCCGGAGGGACGCGGCCTCGCGCTCTTCATCAGCAACGACAACCTCCGCAAGGGCGCGGCCCTGAACGCCGTGCAGATCGCCGAGCTCATCGCGGCGAAGCAGCCCGTCTCCTGACCGGCGTAGACGGGGCCGGCGCCGAGCGCTCCGGCCCCCTCCGGGTGGAAAAGCCGCGAATTTGATGGGGGAGCGGGTCCCCTCCCGGCCGCGGCGTCCGCGGGCGAGCGTAAACTCGACTCTCGTGAACTCCTCGGAACCGGTCGACGTCGCCCTCATCGGTGGGGGCATCATGAGCGCCACGCTCGGCGCACTCATCACCCAGCTGCAGCCCGACTGGACGATCGCCGCCTATGAGCGCCTCGGCGACGTGGCGCAGGAGTCGTCGAACCCGTGGAACAACGCGGGCACCGGTCACGCGGCCCTCTGCGAGCTGAACTACATGCCCGAGGCGGCCGACGGCTCCGTCGACCCGGCCAAGGCGATCCAGATCAACGAGCAGTTCCAGATCTCGCGCCAGTTCTGGTCGAGCCTGGTGGAGTCCGGCGACATCCGCGAGCCCTCCAGCTTCATCAACCCGGCGCCGCACATGACCTTCGTGCACGGCGAGGCCAACGTCGAGTACCTCCGGAAGCGCTACGAGGCGCTCAAGGACCAGCCGCTGTTCGCCGGCATCGAGTTCACCGAGAGCGTCAAGACCATCCACGAGTGGGCGCCCCTGCTGATGGAGCAGCGTCCCGCCGGCGGCGGCCCCTACGCGGCGACGCGCATGCCGGCCGGCACCGACGTCGACTTCGGCTCGCTGACCCACCAGCTGTTCGACCACGTCGTCGCCCACGGCGGCACGCTCGACACCGGCCGCGAGGTCACCGACATCACCCGGCAGAAGGACGGCACCTGGCGCCTCGACCTCAAGCAGGTCGTCGGAGGCACGCCCCAGTCGGTGACCGCCCGCTTCGTCTTCGTCGGCGCCGGCGGCGGTGCGTTGCACCTCCTGCAGAAGTCGGGCATCCCCGAGATCAAGGGCTTCGGAGGCTTCCCGATCTCGGGGCAGTTCCTCCGCACCGACAACCCCGAGCTGGTCGCCCGGCACAAGGCGAAGGTCTACGGCAAGGCCGCCGTCGGCGCGCCCCCGATGTCGGTGCCGCACCTCGATGCGCGCGTCGTCGACGGCGAGTCGTCCCTCCTCTTCGGCCCCTACGCGGGCTTCACGCCCAAGTTCCTGAAGCGGGGCTCGTGGCTCGACCTGCCCCTGTCGATCCGGCCGCACAACATCGGCCCGATGCTCGCGGTCGCCCGCGACAACCTCGACCTGATGAAGTACCTGATCGGCGAGGTGCTCGCCGGCCGTGGCAAGAAGATGAAGGCCCTGCGCGAGTTCCTGCCCACCGCCCGCGACGAGGACTGGTACCTGATCACCGCCGGCCAGCGCGTCCAGGTGATGAAGAAGGACGAGAAGAAGGGCGGCGTGCTGCAGTTCGGCACCGAGGTCATCACCGGAGGGGACGGCACGATCGCCGGCCTGCTCGGCGCCTCGCCCGGAGCCTCGACCGCCGTGCCGATCATGCTCGACATCGTGCAGAAGTGCTTCCCCGACCGGATGAAGGCCTGGGAGCCGCGGATCCGCGCGCTGGTGCCGAGCTACGGCTCGACCCTCAACGACGCGCCCGAGAAGGCCGAGCAGACGGTCACCGCGACCGCCGAGACGCTGGAGCTGTCCGCCTCGGTCTGATCGGCTGCGATCCGTTCGAACGTATGTTCTAATGGCTCCATGAGGTGGAGCGGGCAGTCGATCGGCACGGCCGACGAGGCCGCCCTGCCCGGCCTCGTCAAGCTCACCGACCTGGTGCGGACGGTGCGCACGCCGGAGTTCGAGGGCGTCACCTTCTACGAGGTGCTCGCGAAGTCGGCGCTCAACCGCGTGCACACCTCCTCGAAGATGCCGTTCGGCTGGAGCATCAACCCGATGCGCGGCTGCACCCACGCCTGCACCTACTGCTTCGCCCGGCCCACGCACGAGTACCTCGAGTTCGACGGCGGCCGCGACTTCGACTCGCAGATCGTCGTGAAGGTGAACGTCGCCGAGGTCCTCACCCGGGAGCTCGCGAAGCCGAGCTGGGAGCGGCACCCCGTGGCACTCGGCACCAACACCGATCCGTACCAGCGCGCCGAGGGCCGCTACCGGCTGATGCCGGGCATCATCGCCGCGCTCGCCGCCTCGGGCACCCCGATCTCGATCCTCACGAAGGGCTCGCTGCTGCGGCGAGACCTGCCACTGCTCCGCGAGGCCGCCGAGCACGTCCCGGTCGACCTCGGAGTGTCGATCGCCGTCTACGACGAGGGCCTCCAGCGCTCCGTCGAGCCGGGTGCGCCGACCGCGGCGGCCAGGCTGGCGACGGTCACCGCGGCACGGGAGGCCGGCTTCGACTGCTCGGTGTTCCTGATGCCGATCCTGCCGTTCCTCACCGACACCCGGGCGCACCTCGACGAGTCGCTCCAAGCCTGCCGCGAGGCGGGCGCCAGCACGATCATGTACTCGACCCTCTACCTCAAGCCCGGGGTGAAGGAGTGGTTCCTGCAGTGGCTCGGGCAGGAGCACCCCGAGCTGGTCGACAAGTACCGAGCGCTCTACCCGGGCCGCGACGCCTACGCGCCTCTCGAGTACCGGCGCTGGCTCTCCGCGCGCATCCGCCCGCTGATGCGCGCGCACGGGCTCGAGCGCGGCGAGGAGGACCCGGCCACCGGCTCCGTCAAGTCCTCCGCCCTGAATTCGCTGGGGACGCTGCGGACCCTCGGCGGCGAGCGGCGCTCCCTCCAGCACGACGGGCTGCTGGTCGGGGAGCTCGGGCCGGAGCGCGCCGCGATCCTGCCCGGCGTCGGGCAGCCGACGCTGTTCTGAGCCGGGGGCGGGCCCGGCCGCGGCTAGGATCGTCCGCATGGTCACCCGCTCCGGTGAGCCCTCGGGCTCCTCCGCCCGGAGCGCCCGCGACGCGCCACCCCGTGCGGTCCGGCTCGGCCTGCTCGACCCGCGCGAGGACCTGCTCGCGGCGACGAGCGCGTGGATCCGCACCCACGCCCCGGACTTCGAGGTCGTCGTGGCCGCCTCCACCTGGCACGACCTGGTGACGAGCGATGTCTTCCCCACCCAGGTGGTCGTGATGGACGTCGAGCTGCGCGAGCCGATCTCGATCGAGGCGCGGATCCGGACCTGCCGGGCGGCGGGAGCCGCGGTCGTGGCGCTCTCCGCGAGCGAGGACGACGAGGTCCGCGAGCGCGCCCTGAAGGCCGGAGCCGTGCGGCACCTGGCGAAGTCGCGCCCGCTCGCTGAGGTGATGGAGCAGACCCGCGCCGCTCTCGAGATGCGCTCGGCCGACGTCTCGTCCGCGCAGTGGCGGCCCCTGCCGTCCGGAGTCGCGGCGCAGCAGCGCCCACGGCTCAGCGCCGGCGAGCTGGAGGCGCTGCGCCTCTACGCGTCCGGATCGAGCACCCCCGAGGTCGCCGCCAAGATGAACGTGCAGTTCGAGACCGCGAAGACCTACCTGCAGCGAGTGCGCCGCAAGTACGTCGCGGTCGGCAGGCCCGCGAGCCGCCGGGCCGACCTGATCCGCCGCGCCGGCGAGGACGGGTTCCTCCCGTGACCGGCCCCTGCTCACCCCGGGGGCCCCGCCCCCGGACCCGCCCCGAGGAGACCTGATGGCCAAGCTGTACTTCCGCTACGGAGCGATGAACAGCGGGAAGAGCACGTCGCTCCTGCAGGCCGCGCACAACTACGAGGAGCGCGGGCACCGGGTGCTGCTGGCCAAGCCGGCCGTCGACACGAAGGGCGAGGAGCTGATCGTGTCGCGGCTCGGCGTGACCCGTCCGGTGGACATCCTGTTCGAACCCGACGGGGACCCGGTGGCCGTCTTCACCGCCGCCCGGGCCCGCGTGCTGGCCGAGTCGAAGCGCGACGTGAGTGCTCTGCTCGTCGACGAGGCGCAGTTCCTGCCGGAGTCGCACGTCGACGATCTGCTCCGGATCGCCATCCTCGAGAACGTACCCGTCCTGGCGTACGGCATCCGCACGGACTTCCGCACCGCCGCGTTCCCGGGAAGCAGGCGGCTCCTGGAGATCGCCCACAGCCTCGAGGAGCTGAAGACGATCTGCCGGTGCGGGCGCAAAGCGATCTTCAACGGGCGCGTCGTGGACGGCCGCTTCGTGTTCGACGGCGATCAGGTCGCGATCGACGGAACGGCGGTCACCTACGAGTCGCTGTGCGGCGCGTGCTACCTCCAGGAGAGCCGCGGCCGGCTCCGCGGGTGACCGGTCGAGCGTTCCTCACCGGCGCGACACCCCTCCGAAACGAGGAAGTGGGTAGCCTGACGACGTGACAACACCGGAAACGGAATTACGCCTTTCGAAGCAGCAGGAAAGGTCGGGGGAAACGATGACGGCGCAAGGGGCACCGCTGAGGCGTCGGCCGTCGTGGGAGCAGGACTACCGGCGACGGCTGCTCATCACGGACGTCGTCGCGATCGTCCTCTCCGTCTTCGGCACGCAGCTCTTCTGGTTCGACCTGAACCTGAACTCGGACCTGGGGTTCAAGAACCCCGCCGACATCGCGGTCAGCTACACCTGGGTGTCCGTCGCCCTGTCGGTCGGCTGGCTCCTCGCCCTCCAGGTCTTCGACACGCGCGACCGCCGGATCGTCGGCACCGGCTACGTCGAGTACCGCCGCGTCGTCGACGCCTCCATCTGGCTCTTCGGCATCGTCGCGATCATCGCCTACCTGCTCCAGATCCTGCTCGCGCGCGGCTACATCATCACGGCGTTCCCCGCCGGGATCGTGCTGATCTGCGTCGGCCGCCTGGTCTGGCGCTCCTGGCTCACCCGGCAGCGCCGGGCGGGCCGCTTCTCGAGCCAGGTCGTGCTCCTCGGCTCCCGCGCGAGCGTCCTGCACACCGCACGCGAGTTGCGCCGCGGCACCGAGGCCGGCTACAAGCTCGTCGGCGCCGTCTCGACCTCGGTCGGCGGTGCGGACGCGCTGCGGAGCGAGCAGGAGCTCTCGGGACTCGCGGTCCACGGGTTCACCGGGATCGACGGCGTCCGCGCCGTGATGGACGCCACCGGCGCCGACACGGTGGTCGTCACGAGCTCCGACGAGCTGGCGCCGCAGCGGATCCGCGAGCTGAGCTGGACGCTCGAGCCCGGGCGCGAGCACCTCGTCGTGGCGCCGAGCCTCACCGACATCGGCGGTCCGCGCATCCACACCCGCCCCGTCGCGGGCCTTCCGCTGATCCACGTCGAGACCCCGCGCTTCGACGGCCGCCAGCGGTTCGCCAAGCGCCTCTTCGACATCCTCGCGTCGACCATGCTGATCATCCTCAGCGCGCCGGTGCTCGTCGTCGTCGCCGTGCTGGTCAAGGTCACCAGCCCCGGGCCCGTGCTCTTCCGGCAGGAGCGCATCGGTCTGAACGGCGCGACCTTCGAGATGCTGAAGTTCCGCTCGATGGTCGTCGACGCGGAGGCGCGACTGGCGGCTCTCGCGTCGCAGCAGCGTGCGGAGGGGAACTCGATCCTCTTCAAGATGGCGAAGGACCCGCGCGTCACCCGGGTGGGCGCGATCCTCCGGCGCTTCAGCCTCGACGAGCTGCCCCAGTTCCTGAACGTCTTCCGCGGCGACATGTCCCTGATCGGCCCCCGCCCGCCGCTGGCCCGCGAGGTCGAGCAGTACGAGGAGCACGTGCACCGCCGCTTCCTGATGAAGCCGGGCATCACCGGGCTCTGGCAGGTCAGCGGACGCTCGAACCTCTCGTGGGAGGACACCGTCCGCCTCGACCTGTACTACGTCGAGAACTGGTCGATGACCGGCGACATCGTCATCCTCTTCAAGACCGCGCGCGCCGTCCTCGCCCGCGACGGGGCGTACTGATCGCCGGGGGGAGGGGCGCCGAGCCCCGCACCCTGTCCGTCTCGGTCCTCGAGACCCCGTTCCGCGTGGTCTTCGGACGCGGCGTCGGCGACGAGGACGCGGCGCGGATCGCCGACAGCTGGGCCGCCTGCGCGTCCGAGCCCGACGCGGGAGCACGCGACGTCCTCGCCGAGGTGGGGCACGATCCCTCCGTCCCGGTCGACGGCTCGCCCCGGGTCTCGAGCGCCACGCTCGCGCAGCTCGAGGAGTCCCTGACCTCGACCCTGACCCTCGAGGCGATCGGCGCCCGGCGCGCCGACCTGCTGATGCTCCACGCCTGCGGGATCTCCGACGAGTCCGGCCGCGTGCTGGCCTTCGTCGCCGCCTCCGGGACCGGCAAGACCACCATCGCCCGGACGCTCGGGTCCCGCTTCGGCTACGTCACCGACGAGACGGTCGGCGTGACCCCGGAGGGGCGCGTCCTGCCCTATCCCAAGCCGCTGTCGGTGAAGCCGCTGACCGGATCGGCGCCGAAGGCGCAGCTGGCCCCCGGGTCGCTCGCCCTCCGACCGGTCCCGGAGGCGCCCCTGCGTCTGGCGGGCGTCCTCCTGCTCGAGCGCCGCGACGGCGTCGGGACGCCCT
The DNA here is from genome assembly GCF_002931645.1 of Rathayibacter sp. AY2B5. Lineage (NCBI taxonomy): Bacteria > Bacillati > Actinomycetota > Actinomycetes > Micrococcales > Microbacteriaceae > Rathayibacter > Rathayibacter sp. AY2B5. Next base: position 9,615 of record NZ_PSUE01000012.1, read on the forward strand.
TCCTCGAGCACGTCGACCCGGTCGACGCGATCGAGGATCTGGTGCCGCAGACCTCGTACCTCTCGGCCCGACCGCGGCCGATCGCCGATCTCGTCCGCACCCTCTCGGCGCTGGGCGGCGTCCGGCGACTGGTCTACTCCGAGGCCGCGAGCGTGGTGCACCTGGTCGAGGAGGTCTTCGCGTCCCTCGGCGCCGAGGCCCCGTCCGCCTGGTCCGACGTGGTCTCCGTGCAGCTCGACCCTGTGGGCGAGGCCCTGCCCGGCACCGTCCTGCGCACCCCTGCGGACGACGCGGTGGAGCTCGCCGACGGCCAGCTGCTCGTGTTCTGCGGCGGCACCCTCGTGCGCCTGTCCGGCATCGGCCCGACGATCTGGCGCCACGCCGGCCGGGGCTCCGATCTGCCCGGTCTCGTCGCCGCGGTGCTCGAGGAGGCGGGCCCGCCGCCCGCCGGCGTCGATGCGGAGGCGGTCGTCGAGTCGGCGGTCGTCGAGCTCGAGGGCCTCGGAGTGATCACGAGAGGGACTCCGCCGGAGCCCACCCCCGACAGGTGGCACGGTTGACGCGCCTGGCGCCGAGGGCGCGGAAGCGCTGTGTCAGAATTCGGAAGAACCCGTCGCCGGCGCCCGCCGCGTGATCCGTACCAGCGAAGGAAATCTGACTCTGTGGAACTTCGAGACGTCCTCCGGCTGCTGCGCGACCACTGGATCCCGATCGTCGCGGCGATCCTCCTCGGCACTCTCGTCGCCTTCGGCTGGTCGCTGACGCAGAAGCCGCGGTACGTCGCCGACTCGCAGGGCCTGGTCTCCGTCGCCACCACCGGTGCCGACGACAGCCAGGCGATCTACACGCAGCAGATCGCGCAGTCCGTCGCCAAGTCGAGCCTCGCCACGTACGTCCCGATCGCCACCTCGCGCGACGTGGCGCAGATCGCGATCGACAGCCTCGGCCTCGACGTCTCGCCCGCCACGCTGATCTCGGCGATCACGGTGCAGGCCGACACGGTCGCCCCGGTGATGAAGGTCAGCGCCACCGCCTCCACCCCCGAGGGCGCGCAGAAGCTCGCCGACGCCTGGGTCGCGGCCATCGCCACCAAGGTGCAGCAGGTCAACCAGGAGACGGGCGTCGGCGACACGGTCTCCCTCACCGTTCTGCAGGCCGCGGCGCTCCCGTCCTCGCCGGCGTTCCCGAACCTGCGCCTCGTCCTCGCGGTCGGCGCGCTCGCGGGCCTCGTCCTCGGTCTCGTCTACGCGTTCGTCCGCAACACGCTGGACCGGCGCATCCGCACCGCCGAGATGGTCGAGCGCCTGTTCGACCTCCCCGTGGTCGGCACCCTCCCCGTCGACAAGCGCCTCAGCGAGACCAACCGCATCGTCCCCGAGGCCGACACGACCGACTACATCAAGGCCGACGGCAAGCACGCACTCGCCGAGGCGCTGCGCGAGCTCCGCACGAACCTGCAGTTCATGAACATCGACAGCCCGCCGCGCATCATCGTCGTGACGAGCCCGCTGCCCTCGGACGGCAAGTCGACGGTGACCGCGAACCTCGCGGTGACGCTTGCCGCCTCCGGCCAGCGGACCGTCGTCGTCGATGGCGACCTCCGCAAGCCCACCGTCGCCAAGTCGTTCGGCCTCGTTCCCGGCGTCGGCCTGACCGACCTGCTGATCGGCAAGGCGGAACTGCAGGACGTCCTGCAGCCGTGGGGCCCGTCCGGCAACCTCTGGGTGCTCGGAGCCGGGTCGATCCCGCCGAACCCGTCCGAGCTGCTCGGCTCCAACGGCATGGACATCCTCCTGCACGAGATCGCTCGCGAGGCCATCGTGATCGTCGATGCGCCGCCGCTCCTGCCCGTCACGGACGGCGCCATCCTCACCGCCCGCACCGACGGCGCGCTCGTGGTCATCTCCGCGGGCAGGACGACGACCGACGAGCTGGGCAAGGCGATCCAGAACATCGAGCGGGTCAGCGGCCACACCCTCGGCGTGATCCTCAACCGCGTGCCCGCGCGCGGCCAGGTCGGCCGGGGCTACGGCTACTACTACACGAGCTACTACGGCTCCGAGCGATCGGGTGCCCGCCCGGACACGGCCGTCGAGCCCGAGCCCGCGTCGACCTCGGCCTGAGCGCCCCGCGATGATCTTCCCGGGAGACGACTCCGCCCGCCCCGCCCGCCGGAGCTGGCGACCGGACGAACCGGTCGCCGCCTCCGCCGCCCCCGTCTTCACCGTGCTCTCGGTCTGCACCGGCAACATCTGCCGGTCGCCGATGGCGGAGCAGCTGCTGCGCGCCGCACTCGCCGACGCGACATCACCCGCGGGAGGTCCGCTCTTCGCGTTCACGAGCGCCGGAGTGAGGACGCGCGACGGACTGCCGATGGACCCGGTCTCGGCCCGCTTCTCGGCTCAGCACGGGGGAGACCCGGCCGCGCACACGAGCGCGGTGCTCGGCGACGCGATCGTCGGCGACGCCGACCTCCTGCTCACGATGACGCGCGACCACCTGGTCGACGCCTCCCGGCGCTTCCCGTCGCTCCTCCTCCGCGGCTTCACGCTGCTCGAGTTCGCCCGCGTGCTGCCGTTCGTGCTGCGGGAGGTGCCGCTGCCGACGGTCGAGGACCCCGCCGCGCGGCTCCGCGCCGTCGTGCGGCTCGCCGCCGCCCACCGCGGGCGCGCCCCGCGGGGCGAGGGCGGCGACGACATCGAGGACCCGATCGGCCGCAGCGAGGCCGTGCACGAGCGCGTGGCGGCGCAGATCGCGGCGGCTGTCGCCGACGTCTCCCGCGATCTGAGAGCATTGGCGCGGCGGTAGTCGCGCGTCCGCGGGCGCGCTGACGCCTCGCCGCATCGCATCGCTCCTCCTCACCGTCGCGACCGCGACACGAACCCGCCACGATTCGGAGAACCCCTGTGAAGCTTTCTGTCATCGGCTGCGGCTACCTCGGTGCCGTCCACGCTGCCGCCATGGCCGAGCTCGGCCACGACGTCATCGGCATCGACGTCGACCAGAAGAAGATCGACGCCCTGGCCGCCGGCACCGCGCCGTTCTTCGAGCCCGGCCTCCCGGAGCTGCTGTCCTCCGGCGTCGCCTCCGGGCGCCTGCGCTTCTCGACCGACATGGCCGACGCCGCCGGTGCGGCCGTGCACTTCGTCGCCGTCGGCACCCCGCAGAAGCCGGGCGAGAACGCCGCGGACATGACCTACGTCGACTCGGCGATCGACGGTCTCCTGCACTACCTCGAGGCGGACTCCCTCGTCGTCGGCAAGTCGACCGTCCCCGTCGGCACCGCCGCCCGCCTGGCCGACCGCATCGCCTCCTCCGGTGCGACCCTCGCCTGGAACCCCGAGTTCCTCCGCGAGGGCTTCGCGGTCAAGGACACGATCAGCCCCGACCGGCTCGTCTACGGCGTGCCCGCGGGCGAGGCCGGAGCAGCGGCGAAGGCGACCCTCGACGAGGTCTACGCGACGGCGCTCGCGGCCGAGACCCCGCTCGTGGTCACCGACTACGCCACCGCCGAGCTGGTGAAGGTCTCGGCCAACGCCTTCCTCGCGACCAAGATCTCGTTCATCAACGCGATCGCCGAGATCGCGGAGGTCACCGGCGCGGACGTCACGCAGCTCGCCGACGCGATCGGCTACGACGTGCGGATCGGCCGCCGCTTCCTGAACGCGGGCATCGGCTTCGGAGGCGGCTGCCTCCCGAAGGACATCCGCGCCTTCTCTGCCCGCGCCGACGAGCTCGGCGTCGGCGAGTCCGTCGCCTTCCTCAAAGAGGTCGACGCGATCAACCTGCGTCGCCGTCAGCGCGTCGTCGACCTCGTCACCGAGGGCCTGGGCGGCTCCGTCGAGGGCCGCCGCATCGCGGTGCTCGGTCTGGCGTTCAAGCCGGAGTCGGACGACATCCGCGACTCGCCGTCGCTCGACGTCGCCGCTCGCCTGCACGACCTCGGTGCGACCGTGGTCGCGACCGACCCCGAGGCGATCGAGAACTCGCGCCGCCGCTACCCCGAGATCACCTACACGACCGACGTCGACGAGGCGCTGGCCGGTGCCGACGCCGTGGTCGTCGTGACGGAGTGGAAGCAGTTCCGCGCCCTCGACCCCGCGGCCACGGCGGCGAAGGTGGCCAACACCTTCCTCGTCGACGGTCGCAACTGCCTCGACCCCGCCGCCTGGCGTGCTGCCGGCTGGGAGTACCGCGGCCTCGGCCGCTGACGCGGCGGAGCCGTCGTCTCAGCGGACGCGGCTCGGCTGATCCGCCACCACGCCGGAGGTGCCGCGGAGGGGGATGTGCGCGAAGGCGTCGTCCCACTCCGCCGCCCTCCGGCGTCGTCGTGCGCGGACGACCATCCGGAGCAGGACGCCGGCGACCGCGCCGAGAAGCGCGCCGGAGGTGTTCATCACGACGTCGTCGACGGTCGCGAAGCGCGCCGAGAGGAAGAGCAGCTGGCCCGCCTCGATCAGCGAGCTCACGACGGCGCCGACGGCCACAGCGACCCACGCCCTCCGGAGCCGCAGGTTGAGGGCCAGGAGCAGCCCCAGGGGCACGAACAGGGCGATGTTGGCGGTCGACTCGATGAACGCGTAGTCGACCATCGGGAGGCCGTCCCGGGCGAACCAGGAGGTCACCCGGCCGAGATCCCCCCGCACTCCCGCATCGACGGGCGTCGGCCAGAAGGCGATGGCTGCGAGCGCGACCACGTAGGGCACGCTGATGGCGAGGGTGAGGCGGGTGAGCGACCGGGTCACGGTGCTCCTCTCGTCGGTCGTCGGGCGGGGGCGGCGACGACGGCGGAAGAACAGTCTCGCTCCCGGCTGCTGGGATCGGGCCGGGAGGCGCGGGGGAGTGGGCTGGAGGCACGCCCGTGCGCAGGACGCTCGGGACGCCGTCAGGGGTGCTCGAGCCGGAGAGCGCGGGGCGGTGATCGCGCCGGCTCCGTCGTCGACCAGGCTCCGGCCCGGGCGAGCATCCGCCTGCGGGCGAGCCCCGCCACAGCAGACTTCCGAGAACGCCCCGGGAACGACGAAGCCCGGCCGGATCATCGATCCTGGCCGGGCTTCTCACCGGTCGGGGTAGCGGGATTCGAACCCACGACCTCCTCGTCCCGAACGAGGCGCGCTACCAAGCTGCGCCACACCCCGGTGTGCTCATCACGGAGAACCGCTCACGAGCCTCGACAATAGTAGCCGATTTCCGGACCGCCGTCGGACACCCCTCGTCAGGCCGCCGGAGTGAGCGTGACGAGGGTCACCTCGGGCCGGCAGGCGAAGCGCACCGGTGCGTAGATCGAGGTGCCGACTCCGGCGGACACGTTGAGGTACGAGCTGCGCAGTCCGTTGTCCCACGTCGTCGAGCCGGCGACCTTGTCGCGCGGGATGTCGCAGTTGGTGACGAGGGCGCCGAAGCCCGGGACGCAGACCTGCCCGCCGTGCGTGTGCCCGGCGAGGATCACCTCGGCGCCGCGTGCGACGAAGTCGTCGAGGATGCGCTGGTAGGGCGCGTGCGCCACGCCGATGCTGACCCCGGCCGGTCCGTCCTCCGCGCCGCGCAGCTCGTCCACGGCTCCGGCGACGAGGTCGATGCGGTCGAGGCCGATGTGCGGGTCGTCGACGCCGAAGAACTCGATGCGCGTCCCCTTCACCGTGATGCTCTCGGCGCGGTTGTTGAGGTCCACCCACCCGAGCCCGTCCGAGAAGAAGCCGGTCAGCCCGTCGGTGTCGAGATCGGCCTCGTGCTGCTTGGGGTTCTTGGAGGGGCCGACGAAGTAGCGGAGCGGGTTCTTGATCCGAGGGCCGAAGTAGTCGTTGGATCCGTTGACGAAGGCGCCGGGGATCCCGGCGAAGGGCTCCAGGGCTCGGCGGATGCCGAGCACGCCGTCGCGGTGGCCGAGGTTGTCGCCGGTGTCGACCACGACGTCGGGCGCCAGGGCGAGGAGCGAGCGGATCCACTCCTGCTTCTTCGTCTGCCACGGGGCCATGTGCAGGTCCGACACGTGCAGGACGCGGATCGGCTCGGAACCGGCGGGCAGCACCGGGAACGACGTGCGCCGGACGGTGAACAACGTCCGCTCGACGCCGATGCCCCAGGCCGCGGCGACGGCTCCGGCCGCGGCGACGGTCGCGAGGGCGGTGGTGAGGGGGCGACGGGTGCGTCCGGTCATGGGTCCTTCTCTCGCACGTCGGCCGCGAGCGCGGCCGCGTTCATTCTGCCGGACGCTCCCTCGGGAGCAGCCGGGGGTGCGGGGCTCAGCCCGCGCGGGGCGGGGCGCCCGGTCCGGCGCTGATCTGCAGGGTGATCTCCGCGCCCCGGGAGACGCGCGACCCGGCGGGCGGGTTCGTCTGCGCGACCTTCCCTGCCGGGCGGTCGGAGGGGACCGGAGAAGTGTCGACGCGGACCGTGAAGCCGACGGAGCGCAGGCGTGAGGCCGCCGCAGAGGGGCTCTGGCCGGTGACCTGGGGCACGGCCTCCTGCGGAGCGTCGACGAGCGAGCGGACCGGAGCCGGGAACGCCGTCCCGCCGTACTTGGCGTCGGCGACGCGCATGATGCGCGGCCAGATCTGGTGGCGCACCTGACCGGCGTTCACCCGGTTGAGACTGAATCCGCGCATGGAGGTGAAGCCGGTCACGTTGCCGACCCAGGTGGCGGTGGCGACCTCGGTGCTCGCGCCGACCATCCACGTGTGCAGCGCGTCGTCCGTGGTGCCGGTCTTACCGATGTGCGGCACCCCGGTGCGGGGGTTGGAGGGGGCGCCGGTGCCGCCCGTCACCACCTGCTGCAGGGCGTAGCCGGCGGTCGCGGCCACCTCCTCGGACATCCCCTGGCTGCACTCGGAGGCGGGCGGCGCGACGTCGGCGCCCGTGCGGTCGACGATGCGGTCGATCGCGATGGGCGTGCAGACGGTGCCCTTGTTCGCGAAGCCGGCGAAGGCCGTGGCCATCGTGAGCGGAGCGATCTCGTTGGTGCCGAGGATGGTCGGCGCGAGCTTCTGCAGCTCGGTCCCGTCGGCACGGTGCACGCCCATCGCCAGCGCCGTGTTGCGGATGCCGCAGAGGTCCAGCTGCTGGGCCATGGCGGCGAACGAGGTGTTGATCGAGCCGGTCGTGGCCTGCAGGGCCGTGGTCACTCCTCCGTTGCCGCCCTCGTCGTTCCCGGGGTTCCAGGACTCGCCGTAGTAGACGCCGTCGGGCTCGCAGCTGTCACGGAAGGTCGTGTAGGCGCGGCGGGTGCCGTCGACGCTCTCGCCGAGCGAGTGCCCCTCCTGCAGCCACTCCGCGAGGGTGAACACCTTGTAGGTCGAGCCGACCTGGAATCCCGAGGAGCCGCCGTACCCGAAGTCGGTGTTGTAGTTGACGCTCGTGTAGTTGGGGCCCGTCAGGTCCGGATCGTTGGAGTAGTCCTTGTTCTGGGTCATCGCGAGGATGCGGCCGGTGCCGACCTCGACCGAGACGCTCGCGCTGCCGATGTTCACGTTCGCCATCGACTTGGGCACCCAGTCGTCGGTGGCCGAGACGGCGGCCTGCTGCAGGTCGGAGTCGAGGGTCGTGTAGATCCGGTAGCCGCCGCGCTTGAAGGTGGCGTCGCGCTCGTCCTGACTCGCACCGAACGCGTCGTCGTTCTTGATGACCCAGGTGACGTAGTCGCAGAAGAAGGCCGCGACTCCGGCCGTCTGGCAGCCGGTGCTCGGCTCGGTGATGTCCGGCGTCACGGGCTCGGCGACGGCCGCCTGCGCCTGCTCGGACGTCACCTTCGACTCGAGGTCCATGCGGGTCACGATGTAGTCGCGCCGGTCCCGGGTCTGCGGGTAGCCCTCCGCGGCGGGGTTCGCCGGGTCGCCGGGCCGGTCGAAGCGGAACTTCTCGGGGTTGTTCACGATCGCGACGAGCGCGGCGGACTGCGCGAGCGAGAGGTCCTTCGCGCTCACTCCGAAGTAGTAGCGGGCGGCCGCCTCGACGCCGTAGACGGTGCCGCCGAACAGGGCGATGTTGAGGTAGCCCAGCAGGATGTCGTTCTTCGGGTACTCCTTCTCGAGCCCGATGGCGAGGCGCATCTCGGCGACCTTGCGCTCCGGAGTGGTCTCCGTGGCCTCGCGGTAGGCCGCGTCGCGCTCGATCGGATCGCTGAGCGCCTCCGCCTTCTGCACGAGCACGTTCTTGACGTACTGCTGCGTGATGGAGGAGCCGCCCTGGACGTCCCCGCCCATGGCCGTCGTCGCCGCCGCGCGGACGGTGCCGAGCAGATCGATGCCGCCGTGCTCGTAGAAGCGGGGGTCCTCGGAGGCGACCACGGCGTCCTTCACGAACGGCGAGATCTCGTCCCAGCCCACCTCGACGCGGTTCTGGGCGTAGAAGGAGGCGAGCAGCACGTCGCCGCCGGAGGAGTCCTTCGCGTACACGTCGCTCTTCTCGGCGAGCGTGCCGATCTCGAGGTACTCGGGGAGGTTGTCGAACATCTCCACCGTGTTGCCGGCGGCCATGCCGCTCAGCGCGATCGCCGGCGTCACCGAGGCGGCCACCAGGACTCCCGCGACGACGCTCATGGCGACGATGCCGATCAGACCGCCGACGGCGCCCCCGATGGTCTTCACGACTCTGGTCCCGCCCTGCCCCGACATAGAATCAGCGTAGTCGCCGCGCTCGGACGAGCCGCGGCGCTCATCCCGCCGACGCGCGGCGCTCAGCAGTCGTCCCGCACCGGCCGCACCCGAGGAGAGCCATGTCCGTCCCGCGCTGGGAGTACATCACCACCCCGCTGATGATCCACAACACCACGGCGATCCTGAACACCTGGGGATCCGAGGGCTGGGAGCTGGTCCAGATCGTGACCGGTCCCGAGGGCGGCCTCGTCGCGTACCTCAAGCGCCCCGTCGCCGAGGCCGGCGCGTGATCGCCGAGCGCCTCGCGGAGCTCGGCGTCGAGCTGCCCGCCGTGGCGGTCCCCGCCGGCGCCTACGTCCCCGCCGTCGTGCACGGCGGCCTCGTCTACACGGCGGGGCAGATCCCCTTCGTCGACGGCGCTCTGCCGCTGGTCGGCAAGGTCGGCGACGAGGTGTCGCCCGAGCAGGCGAAGGAGCTGGCCCGCACCTGCGCCCTCAACGCGCTCGCGGCCGTCGCCGACGCGATCGGATCGCTCGACCGGGTGACGCGGATCGTGAAGCTCACCGGCTTCGTCGCGTCCGCCTCCGGCTTCACCGGGCAGCCCGGCGTGATCAACGGCGCCTCGGAGCTGCTCGGCGACGTGTTCGGCGAGCCCGGCCGTCACGCGCGCTCGGCCGTCGGGGTGGCGGAGCTGCCCCTCGGCGCTCCCGTCGAGGTCGAGCTGATCGTCGCCTTCGACTGACGCACCGCCCCCTCCTGCCCACGCGGCGGGAGGGGGCGGCGCCCGGTCAGTCCGCGGCGATCGCGGAGGAGATCACCGCCATCACCTGCGTGTCCGCGAGCGTCGTCGTGTCGCCCACGGCGCGTCCCTCCGCAACGTCGCGCAGCAGCCGGCGCATGATCTTCCCCGAGCGGGTCTTGGGCAGCTCCTGCACCACGAAGATCCGCTTCGGGCGGGCGATCGCGCCGATGTGCTCGGCGACGTGCGCCTTCAGGGTGGCCTCGAGCTCGTCGTGTCCGTGGGCCAGCGCCTCGGCCTGGCTCGCCTTCGCGATCACGAACGCGACCACGGCCTGGCCGGTGGTCTCGTCCGCGGCTCCCACGACGGCCGCCTCGGCGACGACCGGGTGGGAGACGAGGGCCGACTCGATCTCGGCGGTCGAGAGGCGGTGGCCGGAGACGTTCATCACGTCGTCCACGCGCCCCAGGAGCCAGAGGTCGCCGTCCTGGTCGCGACGCGCTCCGTCACCCGCGAAGTAGCGGTCGCCGAACTTCGACCAGTAGGTCTCGACGTAGCGCTCCGGGTCGCCCCAGATGCCGCGCAGCATCGCCGGCCAGGGCTCGGTGATCACGAGCAGTCCGCCCTCGTCGGCGCCGACCGGCGTCCCGGAGTCGTCGACCACGTCGATCGAGATGCCCGGCAGAGCGACCTGCGCGGACCCGGGCTTGAGCGTCGTGACGCCGGGCAGAGGGGACACCATCATCGCGCCGGTCTCGGTCTGCCACCACGTGTCGACGATGGGGGTGCGGCCGCCGCCGATGACGTCGCGGTACCAGACCCACGCCTCCGGGTTGATCGGCTCGCCGACCGATCCGAGCAGGCGCAGGCTCGAGAGGTCGAAGCGCTGCGGGATCTGCCGGCCGAGCTTCATGAAGGAGCGGATCGCCGTGGGCGCCGCGTAGAGGATCGTCACGCCGTGCTTCTCGACGATCTCCCACCAGCGGCCGGGACGCGGGCTGTCCGGAGTGCCCTCGTACATCACCTGGGTGGCGCCGTTGGCGAGCGGGCCGTAGACGACGTAGCTGTGCCCGGTGATCCAGCCCACGTCCGCGGTCGACCAGTAGACGTCCGACTCGGGGTGCAGGTCGAAGACCGCGCGGTGCGTGAAGGCGACCTGGGTGAGGTACCCGCCGCTGGTGTGCAGGATGCCCTTGGGCTTCCCGGTCGTGCCGCTCGTGTAGAGGATGAAGAGGGGCTGCTCGGCGGGGAACGGCTTGGCGACGTGGTCGGCGTCGACCGCCACGATCTCCTCGTGCCACCAGAGGTCGCGCCCCTCGTGCCAGGCGACCTCGTTGCCTCCGCGGCGCACGACCAGGACGTGCTGGACGCTGGACTCGCCGCCGAGGGCGAGCGCGGCGTCGACCGCCGGCTTCAGGGGCGAGACGGCGCCCTTGCGCCAGCCGCCGTCGGCGGTGATGACGAGTGTCGCCTCCGCGTCGTCGATGCGCGCGCGCAGGCTCTCGGCGCTGAAGCCGCCGAAGACGACGGAGTGGACCGCCCCCAGCCGGGCGACGGCCAGCATCGCGATGACCGCCTCCGGGATCATGGGCAGGTAGATCGCGACGCGGTCGCCGGCGCGGACGCCGAGGCTCGTGAGCAGGTTCGCGGCGCGCTTCACCTCGGCGGTGAGCTCGGCGTAGGTGATCGAGCGGGAGTCGCCGGGCTCGCCCTCCCAGTGCAGGGCGACGCGGTCGCCGTGGCCGGCCAGGACGTGGCGGTCGAGGCAGTTGTAGGCCACGTTCAGCTCACCGTCGTCGAACCACTTCGCGAACGGGGGCTCGCTCCAGTCGAGCGTGCGCGTGAACGGCCGGTGCCAGTGCAGGAGCTCTCGGCTCCGGTCGGCCCAGAAGGCGAGGCGGTCGGCCGCGGCCTCGTCGTAGAGCGCGGCGGTCGCGACCGCTCCGGCGGCGAGATCGGCCGGCGGCGGGAACCGGCGGGTCTCGTGGAGGAGGTTGTCGATGGCGTTCCGGTCGGCGGCCGGGGCGTCGGGGGGAGTGGACATCTGCGATTCGCTCCTTCGCGAGTGAGACGTTCGCCGGCCCGCGCGGTCGGCGTCGCACCACCGTAGCGCCCGCCTCCAGCGCGGATCGCCGAGCGCCGCAAGCTGGGTGCGGGGCGGGTGTCGGATAAGAGTCCGCAGAGAACAGGATCCGGGCTTGGCGAATCGCGATCCGTCCCCTACAGTTGCATACGGCCGAATGAACTTCGGCCCAGCGGCGCAAGTGATTCCCCCCAATCCAGCGCCGCCGAGGCGGCACCTGTTCCCCCCAATGGGTGCCGCCCCCTTCTTCCCGCCGCTTCCGGCGGAGGGACGCCCCCGCTCGAGCCCTGCTCGCGGGGGCGTTTCCGCGTTGCCGGGACGTCTCCTCGTCGACTGGGCTTCTCTGCGCCGTGGGGCCCCTCCTCGGAGCGGCTCCCTGCCGAGAGCCCCGGGCCGCCCCTGCGCGCGCGTCCGGCCCGGGTCGTTCCTCCACAGGCGCCGACGCGGGCGTCTCTCCTCCGATCGGGCAGGGAGCGCCCCGGCGCGCGGAACGGGCTCCTAGCGTGCCGGGATGACCCGCGACTTCGTCCCCCTCGTCCCCGTCGAGCACCGCCGCGACCCGGTGCCGGTGCGGCCCGCCGCCGCCGGTCTCGGGCTGCTCGCGCCGCACGCCGCGGACCCCGCGGTGACCGACCTCTTCGTGAACGGCGGCGCGGGCCTCTGGATCGACCGGGGCGGTGGTGCGGAGCGGGTTCCGGAGTGGACGCTCGACGCCGCCGGAGCACGGCGGCTGGCCGTCGCGCTGGTCGCGGCCGGTGGACGGCACGTCGACGAGGCGAGCCCGTGCGTGGACGTCAGGCTCCGCCACGGGGTCCGCGTGCACGTCGTGCTGCCGCCGGTGGCGACCGGGGGAGCGCTCGTGTCGGTGCGGGTGCCGCGGTCGGACTCCTGGACGCTCGGGGAGCTGCAGGCGGCCGGGATGCTGGACGACGACGGAGTGCGGCTTCTGCGCCGGGCGGTCCGCGAGCGGTGGAACCTGCTGATCACGGGAGCCGGTGGATCAGGCAAGACCACCCTGCTCGGCGCCCTGCTCGGGTGCGCGGCGCCGACCGAGCGGATCGTGGCCATCGAGGACGTCGGCGAGCTCCGGCCGGCGCACCCGCACGTCGTCTCGCTCGAGGCGCGGCAGCCCAACCTCGAGGGCGCCGGTGCCGTGGGCCTGGACCGGCTCGTGCGGGAGGCGCTGCGGATGCGTCCGGACCGCCTGGTCCTCGGCGAGTGCCGCGGCGTCGAGCTGCGCGAGCTGCTGTCCGCGCTGAACACCGGGCACGACGGCGGTGCGGGGACCCTCCACGCGAACTCCCTCGAGGACGTGCCCGCGCGTCTCGAGGCGCTCGGGGTCCTCGCGGGACTCGGGCCCGAGGCGATCGCCCGCCAGACGGTCAGCGCGATCGACCTGGTGCTCCACCTCGAGCGCCGCGACGGGCGGCGGCGGCTGGCGGCATTCGGGACGTTCGCGCTCGACGCGGCCGGCCGCCTGAGGGTCGAGGACGGGTCGCTCCCGAGCGCCTCGAGGTCGAGCGCGTGACGGGCCGCGACGGGCTGGACGAGGTCGCGGCCGTCGTGCACCGACTGGCCGTCCTCCTCGCGGCGGGAGTGGCTCCCGCGTCGGCCCTCGGGCATCTCGCGGGGGCGGAGGGGGCGGACAGCGGGGACGCGCGGCGGCGGCGACTGCTCCGGGCGGTGTCGGAGGAGGCCGGCCGCGGGGGCGACGTGACGGAGGCGCTGCTGCGCGGGACGCCGGTTTCGCGGCGGAGCGGCTCGGAGCGGAAGCGGCCGCGACGGCGAGCGCCGGACACCGGTGAGGCGACCGCGTGGGCAGCGCTGGCCGCCGCGTGGCGGGTGGCCGCCGACTCCGGCGCGCCGGTCGCCGCCGCTCTCGGCGAGCTGGCGGAGTCCCTGCGCGAGCTGGCGCGCGCCCGCCGGGACATCGAGGTGGCTCTGGCCGGTCCCTCCGCCACCGGGAGGGTCGTGAGCGCGCTGCCGCTGGCGGCGCTGGGTCTGGGGGCACTGCTGGGCTTCGACGTGGTCGGCGTGCTCCTCGGGACGGTGCCCGGTGCGGTCTGCCTGGTCGGGGGAGCCGGGTTGATGGCGGCCGCGCATGCGTGGACGCGGCGCCTCGTCCGAAGCGCGGCCCCGGCCGATCCGGCGCCCGGGCTCGCGCTCGACCTCCTCTCGGTGGCGCTGGCCGGTGGCGGCTCGATCGAGTCGTCGCGCGCCCGGGTCGTGGCGGCGCTCGCCGAGTGCGGGCTCGACTCGGGCGAGCGCGTGCTCTCCGACGCGGACCCGGTGCTCGCCCTCTCCGCGGCGGCGGGTGTGCCGGCCGGACGCCTGCTCCGGAGCGAGGCGGCTCTGGTCCGGGCACGGGCGTCCTCCGGGGCGCGGGAGCGAGCCGCTCGGCTCGGCGTGACCCTGATGCTGCCGCTCGGAGTCTGCGTGCTGCCGGCGTTCCTGCTGCTCGGAGTGGCTCCGATGGTCGTCTCGGTGCTGCTCTCGACGTTCTCGGTGACGGCGTGATTCGGTCGACCGCTCCTCCACAGAGGCGGGATCGGGAGGCGTCTCCACGGATCCACCGGAGGGTCGATCGGCGGGATCGGGAGTCCGCGATCCTCGGAGGAGGGGCACGGAGCGGGGCGGAACGGAGCAGGACGGATGAGAAGTGACACGGCGATCAGCGGCGGGGGAGTCTCCCGGAGTCGAGGACTCGGTAGGAGCAGGGATGCGGGAAGTGGTGTGCCCGGAACGAGCCGGGGCTCGAGGAGCGGCGGAGGTGCGGCGTCCGGCGGAGGAACGGGCATCGACGTCTCCGCGGGGCGCGTCGAGTGGCGCCGACCCGGGTGGGGAGGTCTCGGCGCTCTGGGCGACGAGGAGGGGTCGGCGACGGCGGAGTACGCGATCGCGACGATGGCCGCAGTCGGTTTCGCCGGGCTGCTGGTGGTCATCCTCAAGGGCGACGAGGTGCGGAGCATCCTGACCGACCTGGTGACCCGCGCGCTCACCGCGGCGGGATGAGAGGCCTTCCGCTGCTGCGCGGGCGGCTCGTCCAGGAGGAGGGCTCGGCCACTGCCGAGCTCGCGCTCGTGCTCCCGGCGGTGGTCGCGGTGCTGGCGCTGTGCCTGGGGTCGGTAGCGGCCTCGGCGCAGTACGTCCGGCTCGTCGACGCGGCCGCCGACGCGGCCCGGTCCGCGGCCCGGGGCGACGACCCCCGCGCGCCGCTCGCCCGGGTGACGGGGGCGTCGCTCACGGCGGGGGAGCAGGACGGACTGGTCTGCGTCGACGTCGCGGCCCGGCTGCGCCCGCTCCCGGCGGTCTCGCTCCCGGTCTCGGTCCGGTCCTGCGCGCTGGGCGGGGGCGGATGATCCGCCGGCTCCCCGGGGCTGTCCGCGACCGGGAGGAGGGATCGGCCGCGGTCGTGGCGATCGGAGTCGTCGCGGGCACGATCCTGGTGACGGCCGCCGTCCTCGCCGGCTGCGCAGGAGTCGTCGGGCACCAGCGAGCGGTCGCCGCCGCGGACGCCTCGTCCCTGGCAGCGGCCGACGTCGCCTCCGGCCTGCTGGCCGGGGATCCGTGCGGACGTGCCGCCGCCGTAGCCCGCGCGAACGGCGCCGAGCTCGTCCTCTGCGACGTCGACGGCGGCGTCGCGAGAACGGAGGCGGCCGTCACCGCGGGTCCGCTCTCCCTCACGGCGCGGTCGAGGGCCGGCCCGCCGCCCTGAGGGCGGGGGCAGCAGCGGGCGTCGTCCGGACCGAGGTCCGGACGACGCCGCGGGAGCGCGTCAGTCGGAGGAGAGTCGCTGGTACCGGTACGCGGCGGCGGTCGGCAGGGCGCCCGCGCCCTCGTCGTGCTCGAGGCCGCCGGCGAGGAGGTAGATGTAGCGGGAGCCCGCCCTCGCCCCGGGGATCTCGAGGCGTGGGGCGGGGGCCTGATCGTCGCCGTATCCCCGGCGGAGGGTCTTGCCCTCCAGCGGTCCGTCGAGGAGCTTGGCCGTGTAGGCGGAGGTCGTGGTGGTGTGCGTCGTTGCCATGCCTCATCATGCGCCGATCGGCGCCGCGCGTCACCCCCGTCGACGGCAGGCCGGGCAGGCGGCTCCGAGGCCGTGTCCAGCGTCCTCCCGAGGTCCCCGTGTCCTCGGGAGGGGGCAGCACGTCCGGGGTCAGTGTGTATGGTGTGCCTGTCGGGCGCCCCCGCCGATGGGGACGCGTCGCCGTTCCCCGCACCACGTCGCCGCGCACCGTCTCCCCGCAGCAGGGGACGTCGGACCACTGGTCGTCCGACCCGACAGCACCAATCGAGGAGAACTGTGTCCGGCACGAAGAAGCTGGTGATCGTCGAGTCGCCGGCGAAAGCCAAGACCATCGCCCAGTACCTGGGCGACGGCTACGAGGTGCTCGCCTCCGTCGGGCACATCCGCGACCTCATCGAGCCGAAGAACCTCCCCCCGGAGCTGAAGAAGGGCCCGCTGGGCAAGTTCTCCGTCGACGTCGACAATGGCTTCGAGCCCTACTACGTCGTCTCCGACCAGAAGAAGAAGACGGTCGCCGACCTCAAGCGCGCGCTGAAGAACGCCGACGAGCTCTACCTCGCCACTGATGAGGACCGCGAGGGCGAGGCCATCGCGTGGCACCTCCTCGAGGAGCTCAAGCCCAAGGTCCCCGTGCACCGCATGGTCTTCCACGAGATCACGAAGGACGCGATCCAGAAGGCGCGCGACAACACCCGGGACATCGACACCTCCCTGGTCGACGCCCAGGAGACCCGCCGCATCCTCGACCGCCTCTACGGCTACGAGATCTCGCCCGTGCTGTGGCGCAAGGTCGGCCCCGGGCTCTCGGCCGGTCGGGTGCAGTCGGCCGCGACACGCCTGGTGGTCGACCGCGAGCGGGAGCGCCTGGCGTTCGTGTCGGCGAGCTACTGGGACCTCGCCACCGTGCTCGCACCCGAGTCGGACGCCGCGGCGGGCTTCGACGCCCGCCTGGCGCGGCTCGACGGCAAGCGGATAGGAAGCGGCCGCGACTTCGACGACCGCGGTCAGCTGAAGGGCGACGTCACCGTCCTCGGCGAGTCCACCGCCGGTGCCCTCGCCGAGGCGCTGCGCGACCCCGCCACCACGGTCCGGGTCTCGAACCTCGAGTCCAAGCCGTACTCGCGCCGCCCCGCCGCCCCGTTCACCACGTCCACGCTCCAGCAGGAGGCGGCGCGCAAGCTCCGCTTCTCGGCGCGCCAGACGATGAGCGTCGCGCAGTCGCTCTACGAGAACGGCTTCATCACCTACATGAGGACCGACTCGCCCGGGCTTTCGCAGCAGGCGCTGAACGCCGCACGCACTCAGGCCGCGTCCCTCTACGGAGCCGAGACCGTCCCGGACAAGCCCCGCCTGTACTCCGGCAAGAACAAGAACGCGCAGGAGGCGCACGAGGCCATCCGGCCCGCGGGCGAGACCTTCCGCACCCCGGACCAGCTCTCGGGCACCCTCCGCGGCAACGACCTCCGCCTCTACGAGCTCATCTGGAAGCGCACCGTCGCCTCGCAGATGGCCGACGCCAAGGGCTCGACCGCCACCGTGACGCTGCTCGCCGAGCCGGCCGGCGACGTCGCGAAGACCGCCGAGTTCACCGCCTCCGGAACCGTCATCACCTTCCGCGGATTCCTGCTCGCCTACGAGGAGGGGCGCGACGAGGAGCGTCACGGCGCCCGCGACGAGAAGGACGCCAAGCTGCCGGTGCTCGAGGTCGGCCAGAGCCTGGTCGTCGCCGAGGTCGAGGCCAAGGGCCACGAGACCTCGCCGCCCCCGCGCTACACGGAGGCGAGCCTGGTCAAGGCGCTCGAGGAGCTCGGCATCGGCCGGCCCTCGACCTACGCGTCGATCATCTCCACCATCGTCGACCGCGGCTACGTCACTCCGCGCGGGACCGCCCTCGTGCCCAACTGGATCGCCTTCTCGGTGGTCCGGCTGCTCGAGGACTTCTTCTCCGACCTGGTGGAGTACGACTTCACCGCCGAGATGGAGGGCGACCTCGACCGCATCGCCGGCGGCGAGGAGGACCGCGTCGCCTGGCTCAACCGCTTCTACTTCGGCGGAGGCACGCACCCCGGGCTCCGACACGTCGTGGACAACCTCGGCGAGATCGATGCGAAGAGCATCAACTCCGTCCGGATCACGGACGACATCACCCTGCGCATCGGCAAGTACGGCCCCTACCTCGAAGTGGCCCAGGAGGAGGGGCAGGAGACGCCGCGTCGCGTCAACCTGCCGCTCGAGCTGGCTCCCGACGAGCTCACGCCCGCCAAGGCGCAGGAGCTCGTCGACGCCCCGGTGCAGACCGACCGCGTGCTGGGAAGCAACCCCGACTCGGGCAAGACCGTCGTCGTCAAGGACGGGCGCTTCGGCCCCTACGTGACCGAGGTCGATCCGGAGCCGGAGACCACGGCGGATCCCGCCACCGGGGAGGTCGTCGAGCCCGCGCCCGCGAAGCGCGGCGCGAAGAAGCCCGCTGTCGTGAAGCCGCGCACCTCCTCCCTCTTCAAGTCGATGGACGTCGCGTCGATCGACCTGGCGACGGCGCTGCGCCTGCTCGACCTGCCGCGCACGGTCGGCGACGACCCCGAGAGCGGCGAGCCGATCACGGCTCAGAACGGCCGGTACGGCCCGTACATCAAGAAGGGCACCGACAGCCGGTCGCTCACCAGCGAGGACCAGATCTTCGAGGTCGACCTGCCGACGGCGCTCGAGATCTTCGCCCAGCCGAAGTACGGGGCGCGACGCGCGTCGAGCGCGCTGAAGGAGTTCGAGGCGGACCCCGTCAGCGGCAAGCCGATCCGGATCCGCGACGGACGCTTCGGCGCCTACGTGACCGACGGCGAGACCAACGTCACGATCTCCAAGGGCCTCACGATCGAGGAGATCGACTTCGAGCAGGCGGTCCAGATGCTCGCCGACAAGCGCGCGAAGGGCCCGGCCAAGAAGGCTCCGGCCAAGCGCGCGCCTGCCAGGAAGCCCGCGGCCAAGACCACGGCGGCCAAGACCACGGCGGCCAAGACCACGGCGGCCAAGACGACGGCGGCCAAGACGACCGCGGCCAAGACGACCGCGGCGAAGACGACGGCGGCCGCCAAGAAGACGACCGCAGCGAAGAAGCCCGCCACGCCCCGCGCCACCGCCGCGAGCCGCGCGGCCGCGGCGGCCGCCGCCGAGACGTCGGACGCGACCGAGTCGTGACCGGGCTGTTCGTCACCCTCGAGGGCGGGGACGGCGCGGGCAAGACCACGCAGGCCCGGCTGCTCGAGGAGTGGCTGGGCACGCGGGGCGAGACCGTCGTCCGCACCCGCGAGCCCGGGGGCACCGAGGTGGGCCTGCAGATCCGCGAGATCGTTCTGCACCACCGCGGCGAGATCGATCCGCGGGCCGAGGCCCTGCTCTACGCGGCGGACCGCGCCCAGCACATCGGGACGCTCGTGCGACCGGCGCTCGAGCGCGGCGAGGTCGTCGTGCAGGACCGCTACATCGACTCCTCCGTCGCCTACCAGGGAGCCGGGCGGGTCCTCGACGCCGTCGAGGTCCGGCGGCTCTCGGAGTGGGCCACCCACGACCTGAGGCCAGACCTCACCGTCCTGCTCGACCTCGACCCCGCCGTCGCGCGGGGCCGGCTCGACGCGGCCCGCACCCGCTTCGACCGGCTGGAGGCCGAGAAGGCGGAGTTCCACGGGCGCGTGCGCGAGGCGTTCCTGGCGATCGCCGAGACGGACGCCGAGCGCTTCCTCGTCCTGGACGCCGCTCTCCCCGTCGAGGAGATCGCGGCCGCGGTGCGGGAGCGGGTCGCCGTCCTCCTCGACGGCGCGTCGGCTGTCGGTGCTCGCGGTTAGCCTGGTGGCATGACCGTCTGGAGCCAGCTCGTCGGGCAGGAGCACGCCATCGGCGCCCTGCAGGACGCCTCGACGCCCCGGGACGACCGTGGCCGGGAGTCGTCGTCGATGACGCACTCCTGGCTCATCACCGGCCCTCCCGGGTCCGGCCGCTCGAACCTCGCCTACGCGTTCGCCTCCGCACTGCTCTGCCGCCACGGCGGCTGCGGGGAGTGCCCCGACTGCCGCCAGGTCGCCGCCCGCTCCCATCCCGACCTCGCCGTGCTGACGACCGAGCGCGTGATCATCTCGATCGACGAGGTGCGGCGGCTGGTCAGCAGCTCGCAGTACTCGCCCTCGGTGTCGCGCTACCGCGTCATGGTCATCGAGGACGCCGACCGGATGAGCGAGCGCACGTCCAACGTGCTGCTGAAGGCGCTCGAGGAGCCGCCGGAGCGCACGGTCTGGATCCTGTGCGCCCCGAGCGAGGCCGATCTGCTCCCCACCATCCGCTCCCGCGTCCGCTCCGTGCGGCTCCGCGTGCCGAGCGTCGAGGACGTCGCCGGTCTCCTCGAGCGCCGCGACGGGGTCGACCCCGAGACCGCCGAGCGCGCCGCCCGCCAGGCTCAGAGCCACATCGGGATGGCGCACCGCCTGGCGACCGACGCGAACGCGCGCGAGCGCCGCGAGGAGACGCTCCGCATCGCCCTGCGCCTCCGCGGCGTCTCGGACGCGGTCCTCGGCGCTGCGCGGATGATCGAGGTCGCGACCGAGGACGCCAAGGCGATCACCCTCGAGCGCGACGAGGCCGAGCGGCAGCAGGCGCTGCGCTCGCTCGGCGTCGAGCCCGGGGGCACCGTGCCCGCGCAGCTCCGCTCGCAGCTGCGGGCGCTCGAGGAGGATCAGAAGCGACGCGCGACGCGGAGCCTCCGCGACGGTCTCGACCGGATCCTCGTCGACCTGCTCTCCCTCTACCGCGACGTGGTGCGCCTCCAGCTCGGAGCGCCCGGCGGCGTCATCAACGAGGAGGTCCGGACCGAGATGACCGCGCTCGCCGACGCGACTCCGCCCGACCGCACGCTCGCCGTCCTCGACGCGATCGCGACAGCCCGGCAGCGGATCGACGCGAACGTCTCCCCGGTCCTCGCTCTCGAGGCGCTGCTCGTCGTCGCGGCGCGCCGTCCGGTGGCCGCGTGAGGCGGGGGCGCCGGACGGCCGTCGTCCTCGCGCTCGTCGCGGCCGCGTCCCTCCTGACCGGCTGCTTCGCGCCCGGCCCGAGCGTCGACCGGACCTCCACCCCCTATCCGCAGACCGTCGACGACTCCCTGGAGCGCTACTACTCGCAGGTGATGGTCTGGGACGACTGCGGCGACGGCGCTCTCTGCACCGACGCGACCGTCCCGCTCGACTGGGACGACCCCTCGGGGGAGATCGCGTCGATCGCTCTGGTGCGCCGACCCGCGACGAAGGGCCCGGCGATCGGGTCCCTGCTCGTGAATCCGGGCGGACCGGGAGCGTCGGGCGTCGACTTCGTCCGCGACAGCGCCGACTACGCGGTCGACTCCGCGCTCGCCGCCCGGTACGACGTCGTCGGCTTCGATCCGCGCGGGGTGGGCGCCTCCACCGCGGTCTCCTGCCTCGACGCCGCGGAGCTCGACTCCTACCTCTACGACATCACGCCGGGGGAGCGGGGCAGCGACGAGTGGGTCCAGGCGCAGCGCACGTCCGCCGCTGCGTTCGCCGCCGCCTGCCAGGAGCGCAGCGGGCCGCTGCTGCCCGAGGTCGGCACCCCGAGCGCCGCCCGTGATCTCGACGTGCTGCGCGCGGCGCTCGGCGACGAGACGCTGCACTACCTCGGCTACTCCTACGGCACGTTCCTCGGAGCGACCTACGCCGGGCTGTTCCCGGACCGGGTCGGCCGCCTCGTCCTCGACGGCGCGATCGACCCGGCGGCCACCTCGTTCGACGTGGTGCGCGAGCAGGCGAAGGGGTTCGAGAGCGCACTGCGCGCCTACCTCTCCGACTGCCTCCGCTCGGACGACTGCCCGTTCACCGGCACTGTCGACGCGGGGATGGCCCAGCTGAAGCGCATGCTCGAGGACGTGGACGCCTCGCCGATCCGGGCCGCCGACGGCCGTGAGCTCGGCGCGAGCACGCTGTTCACCGCGATCGTCTACCCGCTCTACGACGCCACGGCGTGGGGAGCGCTGAGCGAGATGCTGGCCGGCGTCCGCCGGGGCGACGCCGCGGTCGCGTTCCAGTACGCGGACGCCTACAACGGGCGCGACGCGGACGGCCGGTACGCGGACAACACCACCGAGGCGTTCCTCGCGATCAACTGCGTCGACTACTCCTACGACGCCGACACCGTCTCGATGCGCGCCGACGAGGCCGCTCTCGAGCAGGCCGCGCCGACGATCGGCCGCTACATGGCCTACGGCGACATCCTCTGCAGCGAGTGGCCGGCGGCGTTCGAGGGCTCCCGCGAGCCGATCACCGCGGAGGGCTCGGCGCCCATCCTGGTCGTGGGCACCACGAACGATCCCGCGACGCCCTACGTGTGGGCGCAGGCGCTCGCGGGCGAGCTCTCCGCCGGTCACCTGGTCACCTACGACGGCGAGGGCCACACGGCCTACAACAAGTCGACGTCCTGCGTGAACGACGCGGTCGACGCGTACCTGCTCGAGGGGACCGTCCCGGAGGTGGACCCGCAGTGCTGACCGAGCAGGAGCGGTCCCGCGAGCAGCAGCCCGGGCTTCGCGAGCGCAAGCGCCTGGCCACGCGGCGGGCGATCGAGATCGCCGTCCTCCGCCTCGCTAGCGAGCGCGGGCCGGAGCGCGTGACCATCGACGACGTCTCGCGCGCCGCCGACGTCTCCACGCGCACCTTCTTCAACTACTTCGCCTCGAAGGAGGACGCGCTGGTCGGCGGGCTCCCGGTCATCGCCGACGAGACGGCGGCGGCGTTCGTCGCGGGCCGGGGCGCCGTGCTCGAGGACCTGCAGCGGGTCTTCGTCGCCGCGATGGAGGAGCCGCTCGAGGAGGACCGGGAGCTGCACGTCCTCCGCCGCGCGCTCTTCCGCGAGCACCCGCATCTGGTCGGTCTGAAGATCGCGGGCATGCGCGAGTTCGAGCTCGCGGTCGAGGGGCTCGTCGCCGAGCGTCTCGGCCAGGAGGACGACGACGCGGAGCGGGTGCGCAGCCGGGCGCGGATGCTGACGCTCCTCGGGCTCGCCGCCGTCCGCCACGCCTGGGCGGCCTGGGTCGATCACGACGGCCGGGAGGCCCTGCCCGGACGCATCGCCCGCTCCTTCGAGGAGCTCCGCGGCGCGCTCGCCTGAGCCGAGCGCGGCGGTCGCCGCCGCCGTCGCGGAGCCTCTGCTCGACCGCGCCGTCCTGATTCACGCCCGGGGGCGCGAGCAGGCTATGCTGTGTAATCGTGTCCGGGGCTCAGGCCCCGCGTGCACGCCGCCTTAGCTCAGTCGGCAGAGCGTCTCACTCGTAATGAGAAGGTCGTGGGTTCGATTCCCACAGGCGGCTCCCTCTCCCGTCATCCGCGACGTCCCGGCCGGATCCGCGAGTTCCCGGCCTCATCCGCGACGTCCAGGTCGCGTCGAACTCGCGTCGCTACCCTGTTGCGGATGACCGACACGCCTCCTCCCCGCCGTCGCCGCACTCTCGCTGTCGCCGCGGTGCTCGTGGCCGCCGTGCTCGGTGGCGGCGCCTTCGGCGTGGGGACGGCCCTCGGCAGCGCCGCGGAGCCCGGGGCGCTGCCCGTCGTCTCGACCCCGACCGCCACCGCGACTCCCACACCGACGCCGACGGCCACGGCGCGGCCCACCGCCGAAGCGGCGGCCGAGGCGCTCCGCACCTGCTCGGTGGCGGGGCTCGCCGCCGACCCGCGCCTGGGCTCGATGCAGGCGCGGGTGGTCGACGCCGCGACGGGCGAGGTCCTGTTCGACCGCGGGGGCGGGACCGCGTCCCGCACCGCCTCCGCCCTCAAGATCCTCACGGCCGCGTCGGCGCTCGCGGTCCTCGGCCCGGACACGCGCATCGCCACCACCGTGGTCCGGGGGAGCGAACCCGGGAGCGTCGTCCTCGTCGGCGGGGGAGACCTCACCCTGACCCGGCTCCCGACCGGCCGGGAGTCGACCTATGCCGGAGCGGCCCACCTCGACGACCTCGCGGCGCAGGTCGAGAGCGCCTGGGAGGCGGACCCCTCCACCGCCGGGACGCCGATCACGTCGCTGGTGCTCGACTCCTCCCTCTACTCGGGCGAGACCTGGCAGCCGAGCTGGAACCGCAAGGAGCAGGTCGACGGCTACATGCCCGAGATCACGGCGCTCCAGGTGGACGGCGATCGCGAGGACCCCACGGCCTCGACCTCCGAGCGCGGCACGGATCCGGTCGGCCGGGCCGGAGGGGCGTTCGCCGACGAGCTGGACGGCTCGCCCGTGGTCTCCACCGGGACCGCTCCCGCGGGCGCCGCGGTTCTCGGCTCGGTCGAGTCGGCCCCGGTCGGCACGCTCGTGCAGCAGATGCTGCTCGTCTCCGACAATGCGATCGCCGAGATGCTCGCGCGGCTCGTCGCGATCCGCACCGGCGCGGGCAGCGACTTCGCTGCCGAGCAGGCCGGTGTGCTGCAGGGGCTCGCCGGTTACGGTGTCGACACGTCCGGGATCGCGATCGTCGACGGCTCCGGCCTGAGCGACGACAACGCGGTCGCGCCGGCGTACTTCACCGAGCTGCTCCGGAAGGTGCAGGCCCGCGAGGGGCAGCTGGGGATCCTCCTGGACGGCCTGCCGGTGTCGGGCCGGACGGGCTCGCTCTCCTACTCCGACCGCTTCGCCGGCGACAACGCCGCGGCCGACGGCGCGGTGCGGGCGAAGACGGGCTGGATCGACACCGGCTACACCCTGGCCGGCGTGGTCACCGCGGCGGACGGCACCGAGCTGACCTTCGCGGTCTACGCTCTCGGCGACGTCTCCGACTCGGCGAAGACCGCGATCGACACTCTCGTGACGGGCGTCTACCGCTGCGGATCCTCGCTCTCCGACTCCTGACCCGGGCGGGTCGACCTCCCGCTCCTCCTCGCCACCTCCTCCCGGAAGGCCCACGATGACCACCGCACTCCTGATCGTCGACGTGCAGAACGACTTCACCGAGGGCGGCGCGCTCGCCGTCACAGGCGGCGCGGCCGTCGCCCGGGGAATCACCGAGCATCTGGCGGCGCACGCCGACCGCTACTCCGCGGTGCTGGCCTCCCGCGACTGGCACGAGGGCGATTCCGACAACGGCGGCCACTTCGCGGTGGAGCCGGACTTCGTCGACAGTTGGCCCGTCCACTGCGTCGCCGGCACGGACGGCGCGCGGTTCCACCCGGCCCTGGACACCGCTCTGATCGACGTGCAGATCCTCAAGGGGCAGGGCCGCCCCTCCTACTCGGCCTTCGAGGGCACGACGGAGGCGGGCGAGGAGCTCGGCGCCGTGCTCGCGGAGCGGGGCGTCACTGCGCTCGACGTCGTGGGACTCGCGACCGACCACTGCGTGCGCGCCTCGGCGCTCGACGCGCGACGGGCGGGGCTCGAGGTCCGCGTGCTCCAGGACCTGGTCGCAGGCGTCTCCGAGGAGGCGAGTGCCGCGGCGCTGCGCGAGCTGACGGAGGCGGGAGTCCGCGTCGAGCGGTCCGTCTGAGGGCTCGTCCCTCCACAGGGCTCACGGAGGCGCAGGTCCTCGCGGCTCCCGGCGACCCCGCCCCCGGAGCGATCGCCCGTCCTACACTGGGAGGACGAGAAGCTCCTCCCGGCGCGGTCTGCGCGCTCCGATCCGAAGAAGTGGTTCCCTCCTGTGACTGATTCCGTCGCGTCCCGCGCCGCCGAGACCGCTCTGCTCGCCCGCATCCCCACGCAGCTGCTGATCGGCGGTGAGTGGGTGGACGCCTCCGGCGGCGGCTCGATCGACGTCGAGGACCCGGCCACCGGAGCGGTCCTGGTCTCGATCGCCGACGCGACTCCGGAGGACGGGGTCCGGGCGCTCGACGCCGCCGTCGCCGCCGGTCCGTCGTGGGCCGCGACGGCGCCGCGGAAGCGGGGCGAGATCCTCCGGCGGGCGTTCGACCTCCTGCAGGAGCGCACCGAGGAGTTCGCGCTCCTGATGGCGCTCGAGATGGGCAAGCCGGTCGCGGAGGCGAGGGGCGAGGTCGTGTACGGCGGCGAGTTCCTCCGCTGGTTCAGCGAGGAGGCGGTGCGCATCAGCGGACGCTACGGTGTCTCGCCCGAGGGCAGCGGCCGGATGATCGTCTCGCAGCACCCGGTGGGCCCCTGCTACCTGATCACCCCCTGGAACTTCCCGCTCGCGATGGCGACGCGGAAGATCGCTCCGGCGCTGGCGGCGGGCTGCACCGTCGTCGTGAAGCCGGCCGAGCTCACTCCGCTCACCACGCTCGCCTTCGCGGCACTGCTCGCCGAGGCGGGGCTCCCCGACGGCGTGCTCAACGTGGTCACCACGTCCTCGGCGGGAGCCGTGTCGGCTCCGATCCTGTCGGATCCCCGCCTGCGGAAGGTGTCCTTCACCGGCTCCACGCCCGTCGGGCGCACGTTGCTGCAGCAGGCCTCCGAGAACGTGCTGCGGACCTCGATGGAGCTGGGCGGCAACGCGCCCTTCGTCGTGTTCGAGGACGCCGACCTCGACCGGGCGGTCGAGGGCGCGATGCTCGCGAAGTTCCGCAACATCGGCCAGGCCTGCACGGCCGCCAACCGCTTCTTCGTGCACGAGTCGATCGCCGAGGAGTTCGCCGCGCGGATCGTGGAGCGCGTGCGCGCTCTGCGCGTCGGCCGCGGCACCGAGGACGGAGTGACCATCGGCCCGCTGATCGACGAGCGCGCGGTCGAGAAGGCGTCCGCGCTGGTGGAGGACGCCGTCTCCCGCGGCGCGCGCCTGGTCACCGGCGGCGATCGGATCGAGGGGGCGGGCCACTTCTACCGGCCGACCGTGCTCGCGGGGGTCGACCGGGAGAGCGAGATCCTGCGCACCGAGATCTTCGGCCCGGTCCTCGCGATCGTGCCGTTCACCGACGAGGACGACGCCGTCGCGCTCGCCAACGACACCGAGTACGGACTGGTGTCCTACGTCTTCACGCGCGACCTCGCCCGCGGTCAGCGGATGATCGAGCGGCTCGCCACCGGGATGATGGGCCTCAACGTCGGCGTGGTGTCGAACGCGGCGGCGCCCTTCGGCGGGGTGAAGCAATCGGGCCTCGGTCGCGAGGGCGGACTCGAGGGGATCCACGAGTACCTCAGCACCAAGTACACGCTCACCCCCGACCCCTTCGCCTGATCCGGTGGAGCGGATCGAGGTCACCGCGCTCGACGACCCGAGGCTGCGCGACTACGCGCACGCGACCGACGTCGCGCTGAAGAACGCCCGCGGCCCGCACGGCCTGTACATCGCGGAGTCGGCGCTCGTGCTCGAGCGCGCAATCGCCGCCGGGCACCGGCCGCGCTCGGTGCTCGCCCTCGGCGGTTCGGCCGGCGAGGCCGAGCGCCTGGTCGGCCGCTTCGACGTGCCCGTCTTCACGGGCCCGGGTGAGCTCCTGGCCGAGCTCACCGGGTACACCCTGCACCGCGGCCTGATCGCGGCGATGGACCGGCCCGTGCTGCCCGACCCGGCCGGCCTGCTCGCGGGAGCGCGCCGCGTCGTCGTGCTCGAGGACGTGGTCGACCCGACCAACGTCGGCGCGATCTTCCGCTCCGTCGGGGCCATCGGAGCCGATGCCGTGCTGGTGACGCCGCGCTGCTCCGATCCGTACTACCGCCGCGCCATCCGCGTGAGCATGGGAACGGTCCTTCAGGTGCCCTGGACGCGCGTCGGCGACTGGCCGTCGACGCAGCGGCTCCTGCACGGAGCGGGCTTCACGATCGCGGCGATGGCTCTGACCCCGGAGGCGGTGCCCCTGCGGGACTTCGCCGCCCGCGCTCCGGAGCGCGTCGCCCTCGTGCTCGGCACCGAGGGGCAGGGTCTCACCGCCGACGCGCTCGCCGCCGCCGATGTCGCCGTCCAGATCCCGATGCGGCACGGGATCGACTCGCTCAACGTCGCTGCGGCGTCGGCGGTCGCGATGTGGGCGCTCGCCGAGCCCTCCTGACAGGCGCGCCTGTGCCCCGTTGGGGGCGCCACTGGGGCGTGAGAGCGCGCCCAGCGCTCGCCGGAAGCATCGACTGCGCTACCGTGGCCGCACTCCTGCCCGCAGCCGTCACGAACGAGGTCGTCCATGCTCCTGCGCACGACGCTCCGCCCGCCCGTCGCGCTGCTCGTCGGAGTCGCGCTCGCACTGAGCCTCACCGCCTGCTCCGGTCCCGCCGCGGAGGTGCCGGACGGGTCCGTGCGCGACTCGGGCTCCGTCGCGACCGCCGCCCCGGCGCCCACCGGCACAGCCGATCCCGAGAGCGGCGCGCGCATGACCCGCCTGATCAGCGACTGCCTCGCCCGCTACGGCCTGAGCGACCGGCCGCCGCTCGCGAGCCCGCTCGCGGAGGAGGAGGTCCGCGTGGCGGCGCAGCGCGCCCGGGACGCCTACGACGCCACTCTGACCGACTGCTCGGCGCAGGCGCTCGCGTCCGGAGAGCCGAGCAGTGATCCGACGGGGGAGCCCGGCAGCGAGCCGACCGACGAGCCCGACGCCGACTCCACCCCCGCTCCGGCGGGTTGACCGTGCGACTCGAGGGGACGTCCGCGCTGATCGCGGGGGGAGCGTCCGGACTGGGAGCCGCGACGGCGACGGCGCTCGACGCCGCAGGAGCGCGCGTGGTCGTGCTCGATCTGCCGCACGCGGTGGAGGCCGCGCGTCTGCCCGCCTCCGTGCAGCTGATCGCCGGGGACGTCCTCGATCCGGACGCCGTCTCGCGCGCCGTGGCGGCGGCGGGGGAGCTGCGCGTCGCCGTGAGCTGTGCGGGCGTGGCCACACCCGGGCGGCTGCTCGGACGCGACGGGCCGCTGCCGCTCGAGCAGTTCGAGCGGGTGCTGCGGATCAACACGACCGGGACGCTCAACGTGCTGCGCCTCGCCGCGGCCTCGATCGCCGAGCGGGAGCCCGTCGACGGGGAGCGGGGAGTCCTGGTGACGACCGCCTCCGTCGCCGCGTTCGAGGGGCAGATCGGACAGGCGGCATACGCCGCGTCGAAGGGAGCCGTGGCGGCGATGACCCTGCCGCTCGCGCGTGAGCTCGCGGCCCGGCTCGTGCGCGTGGTGTCGATCGCACCGGGCACGTTCGACACGCCCCTGCTCGCCGGGCTGCCGGACAGGGCCCGCGAGGCGCTCGGCTCGGCGACGCCGCATCCGGCCCGCCTCGGACGCCCCGAGGAGTTCGCGGCCCTGGTGCGGCACATCGTCGAGAACCCCATGATCAACGGCGAGACCATCCGGCTCGACGGGGCCCTGCGGCTGCCGCCGCGCTGAGGGACGAGCGGGCGCAGGCTGCTGGTGGAGACGTGCGGGCGTCTCGGGACGCCGCTGCGCGGCTGGTCGACCGGCATGAGGCAGCGGCGGTCGCGAGACGCCGCTGCGGCGTCGGTCAGACGAGCAGCTGGTGCTTGGCGAGGTCCCGGTATAGCGGCGTCGACTCGACGAGCTCGGAGTGGGTGCCGACTCCCACGACCTCGCCCTTCTGCAGCACGACGATGCGGTCGGAGTCGACCACCGTCGACAGGCGGTGCGCGATCACCAGCAGGGTCCGGTTCTCGGCGACCGCGTCGATCGCCAGGCGCAGGCGCTGCTCGTTGAGGCCGTCGAGGCTCGACGTGGACTCGTCCAGCAGCAGGATCGGCGGGGCCGCCAGGAGCGCGCGGCCGATCGCGAGGCGCTGACGCTCGCCGCCCGAGAGCATCACTCCGCTCTCGCCCACCGGCGCGTGCAGGCCGAGCGGGTTGCGCTCGAGCACGTCGGTCAGGTTCACCGCCTCGAGCACCCGGAGGCAGTCGGAGTCGTCGGCGTCGGGGCGGCCGAGGACGAGGTTCTCGCGGATGGTGCCGGCCAGGACCGGGGCGTCCTGCTCGACGTAGCCGATCTGCGCGCGGAGCGCGTCGCGGTCGATGGCCGTGATGTCGACACCGCCGAGTCGGACGACGCCGGCCTCCGGGTCGTAGAACCGCTCGATGAGGGCGAGGATCGTGCTCTTGCCCGCTCCCGACGGCCCGACCAGGGCGGTGCGCTTGCCGCGCGGCACGGTGAAGGAGACGCCGCGCAGGACGGTGCGGTCGCGCTCGTCCGCTACGGCCGCCGCGTCGGGCACGGCGCCCTCCTCGTAGGAGAACACCACGTCCTCGAAGGAGATGGCCTCCTCCGCCACGCCGGCGCCGAGGCCGCCCGCGGAGGCGTCGCCGTCGCCCTCGATCGGCAGATCGATGATCTCCTGGATGCGGCCGAGGGCGCCCAGCGCCGAGTTCACCGAGGTGATGGCGCCGATGAAGTTGCCGAGCGGCATCACCATCATGAAGAGGAAGAGGATGAACGAGACCAGCTGGGCGATGTCGATCGCGCCGGACGCGACGCGGTAGCCGCCGACGCCGAGGACGGCGAGGAAGGCGACCTGCATGGCGATCCCCGCCACCGGCACCACGAGGGCCGAGACGTGCGCGACGCGGATCCCGAGGCGGTACGCCTCCGTCGCGTGCTGGTCGACGACCGCGATCTCGCGATCGGTGGCTCCGGCGGCACGGATCGTCCGGACGGCGCTGATGGCGCGCTCGACGGCCGCGGCCAGATCGCCGACCTTCTCCTGCGCCTTGCGGCTGGCGGTGCGGATGCCGCGGCCGAGGGTCAGCGCGAGCCCGAGGGCCACCGCCACCACCGCCACGATGATCAGCAGCAGCACCCAGTCGATGACGGCCATCGCGATGATCGCGCCGACGAAGACGAGGGAGCCCGCGATCGAGTCGACGAGCCCCTGGGTCAGCACCGCGCGCAGGAGCGTGGAGTCGGAGCCGACGCGCGAGACGAGGTCGCCGGTGCGGCGCGCGTCGAACTCCCGGATGGGGAGGCGCAGCAGCCGCGCGACGAGGCGGCGGCGGCTCGAGAGCACGATCCCCTCGCCGGTGCGCTGGAGCAGGTAGTGCGCGAAGCCCGAGATCAGCCCGGAGGCCACGACCAGGCCGACGAGGGCCCACACCAGCGGGCCGAGATCGAGACCGGACTGGACCCGGGTGATGACCTGGCCGACGAGCAGGGGCTGGCCGAGGCTCGCCGCCGCTCCGAACAGGCTGAGGACCACGACGACCGAGAGGATGCCGCGGTGCTCGAGCAGGTAGGGCACGAGCTGCGAGAAGGAGGCGCGGGGTCCGTCGTCGCGGGAGGGTCGTCGTCCGCCGCGCCGGGAGGTGGTGGTGCTCATCGCCGTCCATTCTGCCCCGTCGTCGCTGCGAGCAGGCCGCCAGAGGGCGGGCCCGGTGCTCAGGGAGGGAGCGGAGACGCGGACGGCCCGCCGGGGGATCCCGTCGGGCCGTCCTCCGCAGGGAGTCCTACGAGACGTTGTCGTGGTACGACGCGTTCTTCGTCTCCTTGGAGAGCAGGAGCGCGATCAGCGTCAGCACGGCCGCGGCGCTGAGGTAGAGGCCGACCAGCACGGTGCTGCCGCCCGCCGCCCTCCAGAGCGCGACCGCGATGATCGGCGCGAGGGCCGCTCCGAGGATCGATGCGAGGTTGTACGCCATCGCCGAGCCGGTGTAGCGGACGTTGGTCGGGAACAGCTCGGGGAGGACGGCGCCCATCGGGCCGAAGGTCAGGCCCATCAGCGTGAAGCCGAGGATCAGGACCGCCATGACGCCCGCGAAGCCGGCGCTGAACAGGGGCACGAAGAGCAGACCGAACACGAGGATCGCCGCGGTTACCACGAGCAGCGTCCGCCGGCGGCCGAAGCGCTCCGCGAGCGGGCCGGAGACGAGCGTGAAGATCCCGAAGAACACGACGCCGACGATCAGCATGACGAGGAAGTCGTTGCGCGTGTAGCCGAGGCCCGGAACCGCGCCCTCGACGGGCGAGGTGCCGTAGGTCAGCGTGAACGTGGTCATGAGGTAGAAGAGCACGTAGGTCGCCAGCATGATGAAGGTGCCCAGGATGAGCGGGCGCCAGCTGGTGACGAAGACGCGGGCGAGGGGCAGCTTGGCGACCTCGCCCTTCTCGACGACCTTCTGGAACGCGGGCGTCTCGACGAGCTTGAACCGCACGTAGAGCCCGATGATCACGAGCACGGCGCTCGCCAGGAACGGCACGCGCCAGCCCCAGGCCGCGAACGTCTCGTCGCTCATCGTGCTCGCGAGCACCAGGAACAGGACGTTGGCGACGATGAAGCCGATCGGTGCGCCCAGCTGCGGGAAGGTGCCGTAGATGGCGCGCTTGCCGGCCGGTGCGTTCTCGGTCGCGAGCAGCGCGGCTCCGGACCACTCGCCGCCGAGGCCGAGGCCCTGGCAGAAGCGCATCACGACGAGCAGGAACGGAGCGAGGAACTCCCAGCCGGGCGTGAGCGCGGTGGGCAGGCAGCCGATCAGGAAGGTCGCGACGCCCATGGTGAGCAGCGAGGCGACGAGGGTGCCCTTGCGGCCGATGCGGTCGCCGAAGTGGCCGAAGATGATCGACCCGATCGGGCGCGCGATGAACGCGACGCCGAAGACGGCGAAGGAGGCGAGGAGGGCCGTGGCCGGGTCCTCGTTGACGAAGAAGAGCGACGGGAAGACCAGGACCGCGGCGGTCGCGTAGGCGTAGAAGTCGTAGAACTCGATCGAGGTGCCGATGAGGCTGGCGAGGATGACGCGGCCGCGGGAGTTCTGCGGGGCGGCTGCTGGCGCGTCGGAGACGGCGGGAGAGGACATGAGGGAGGGGCTCCGTGTGGACGGCGACTCCCCCTGAGCCGGCGGGGCGGGGCGTCGATCGGGCGTCGCGGACCGCTGGGGCGAGGGGGAGGAGAGAGGGGTCGCTCGTGACGACCCGACCACTTTACTCCGTGTTCTCCCAGGTTCGTGTGCGGGCGGCCCCAGGACGGGGGCCGCCCGCAGTGGTTCAGCCGCGCAGCGAGCGGAGGAGCAGAGCGGTCGAGACCGCCGCCTCGGCCGCCTCGCGCCCCTTGTCCTCCTTCGAGCCGGGAAGGCCCGCGCGATCGATGCCCTGCTGCTCGGTGTCGAGGGTGAGCACGCCGAAGCCGACCGGCTTGCCCGTCAGGATCGAGACGGTGGTGAGCCCGGAGGTGGCGGCGTCCGAGACGTACTCGAAGTGCGGGGTGCCGCCGCGGATGATCACGCCGAGGGCGACGACCGCGTCGGCCCCCGCCTCCAGGGCCGCCTTCGAGGCGACGGGCAGCTCGAACGAGCCGGGCACGCGCACGAGCGACCAGGACGCTCCGGCCTCGTCGAGGGCTCGGCCCGCTCCGGCGATCAGGCCGTCGCTGATCTGCTCGTGCCAGGTGCCCGCGATGACGACGACGCGCAGTCCCGCGCCGTCGAGAGGGGAGGTGGTGGGGGCGCCGCTACCGGCCATTGCTACTCCTTCGTGGTGGCGCCGGCGATCCCGGCGTCGAGGGCGAGGCCGGAGATCCCGGCGTCGAGGGGGTCGTGGTCGAGGACGCTGTCGAGGGTGTGGCCCATGCGGTCGCGCTTGGTCTCGAGGTAGCCCTCGTTGAAGGCGCCGACTCCGACGACGAGCGGCACGCGCTCGGCGACGACGATGCCGCGGTCGGTGAGCTGGCGGACCTTCTCGGGGTTGTTGGTGAGCAGGCGCACCTCGGTGAGGCCGAGGTCCTCGAGGATCCCGACCGCCGCTCCGTAGTCCCGCGCGTCGGCGGGGAGCCCGAGGGCGAGGTTCGCGTCGAGGGTGTCGAGGCCGTCCTCCTGCAGGCGGTAGGCGCGCAGCTTGTTGATCAGGCCGATGCCCCGGCCCTCGTGACCGCGGAGGTAGACGACGACGCCGCCGTCCCGCTGGATCGTGTCGAGGGCGGCGTCGAGCTGGGGCCCGCACTCGCACTTCAGCGAGCCGAAGGCCTCGCCGGTCAGGCACTCGGAGTGCACGCGCACCAGGGCGGGCCGCCCCGCGGCGACCTCTCCCGCGAGGATCGCGACGTGATCCGCTCCGGTCTGCCGGTCGCGGTAGGCGCGGATCCGGAACGGGCCGTGGGTGGTCGGCACCGTGGTCTCGACCTCGAAGCTCACCCGCGCGCTCTCCGGGACCGCGACCGTGACGGGCACCTCCGCGTCGCAGTGGAACTCCTGCAGGTACGCGATGAGGGCCGCGACCGTGGTCACCGGCACGCCCTCGCGCTCGCCGAGGGCGATCAGGCCGGGCAGCCGCATCATCTCGCCGTCCTCGGCGACGATCTCGGAGATCGCGCCCACGGGGTACAGGCCGGCGAGCTTCATCAGGTCGACCGCCGCCTCCGTGTGCCCGTCGCGCTCGCGCACGCCGCCGTCGACGGCGCGCAGCGGCAGGATGTGGCCGGGGCGGTTCAGGCGGGAGGGGGTCGCCTCGGGGTCGGCCAGCACGCGGAGGGTGTGCGCGCGGTCGGAGGCGCTGATGCCGGTGGAGAGCCGGTCGGCCGCGTCGACGGACAGCGTGTAGGCGGTGCCGCGCGGGTCCTCGTTCTCGACCACCATCAGCGGCAGGGCGAGGCGGTCGGCGATCTCGTTG
Source organism: Rathayibacter sp. AY2B5 (assembly GCF_002931645.1). Taxonomy (NCBI): domain Bacteria; kingdom Bacillati; phylum Actinomycetota; class Actinomycetes; order Micrococcales; family Microbacteriaceae; genus Rathayibacter; species Rathayibacter sp. AY2B5. Next base: position 43,527 of record NZ_PSUE01000012.1, read on the forward strand.
GTCATCGGCGCGCAGATGAACCCGGAGGAGTGGCGGACCATCCAGGCGATCGTCTCCTGGCTGGCGAGCTGGGCCGAGACGATGACGTCGCCCTCGTTCTCGCGGCCCTCGTCGTCCGCGACGATGATCGGGCGCCCGGCGCGCAGCGCCTCGACGGCCTCGGGGATGGTGGCGAGGCTCATGAGCGGGCCTCCGCGATCGAGCGCAGTGCGAGCATCCGCTCGACGTGGCGGGCCAGGACGTCGGTCTCGATGTTGACCTGATCGCCGATCGCGCGCGCGCCCAGCGTGGTGACGGCGAGCGTCTCGGGGATCAGCGAGACCTCGAACCACTGCTCCGGCTCGGCGGCGGGGCTGATCGCCGAGACGGTCAGCGAGACGCCGTCGACCGCGATCGAGCCCTTGTCGACGACGAGCGGAGCGATCTCCGCCGGCAGCGAGAACCGCAGCACCCGCCAGGCCTCGCCCGGTGCGATCGCGAGCAGCGTCGCCGTGCCGTCGATGTGGCCCTGGACGATGTGGCCGCCGAGCCGGTCGCCCACCAGCGCGGCGCGCTCGAGGTTCACGGGGTCGCCGACGCCCACGCCGTCGAGGGTCGACATCCGCAGGGTCTGCGCCATGACGTCGGCGGTGAAGCCCTGGTCGGTGTGCTCGACCACGGTGAGGCAGACGCCCGAGACCGCGATCGAGTCGCCGTGCCGCACGCCCTCGACGGCGAGGGGCCCGCGGATGCTGAGGCGGATCGCGTCGGCGCCCGCCTCGACAGCGGTCACGACGCCCTTCTCCTCGATGATTCCGGTGAACATCAGTGGGTCTCCATCTGCAGGGCGTGGGGGAGGCGGGCCGGGGTGCCGGCACCGCCCGCGGGGAGGACGTCGGGGCGCGCGGTCACGAGGAGGTCGTCGCCGAGGATCTCGACCGAGCGGAGGGAGAGGCGCCGGGCCCCGCCGATGCTCTCCACGCCGAGGTCGCCGAGCGCGAGGCGGGGGCCGCCGAGGAGCGCGGGCGCGAGGAACACGAGGTACTCGTCGACCAGTCCGGCGGCGACGAGCGCGGAGGCGAGGGTCGGTCCGGCCTCGACGTAGACGCTGCGGATCTCGGCGGAGTAGAGGTGCGCGAGGACCGCGGCGAGGTCGCGGGTGCGCTCGACCACGACGGCGCGGGGGTGCTCGTGCAGGCGGGCGCCCGGCGGCACGGGGCGCGTGCCGACGACGACGGGCACCGGCTGGTGGGCGAGGAGCTCGCCTCCGTCGCCGCGGGCGGTGAGCGCGGGATCGTCGGCGAGGACGGTCCCGGTGCCGACGAGGATCGCGTCGTGCGCGGCACGCTGCTCGTGCACGCGCTGACGGGCCGCCGCTCCGGTGATCCAGCGGCTGCTGCTGTCCGCCGCCGCGGTGCGGCCGTCGAGGGTCGAGGCCCACTTGAGCGTGACGAAGGGGCGGTGCAGGCGGGTCGCGGTGAGCCACGGGTGGAGGAACTGCTCTCCCTCCTCGGCGAGCACGCCCTCGATCACCTCGACGCCGGCCTCGCGGAGGGTGCGACCGCCGCCGGCCGAGCGCTCGCCCGGGTCCGGCACGGCGTAGACGACGCGGGAGACGCCCGCCTCGATCAGGGCGCGGCTGCAGGGACCCGTGCGCCCTGTGTGGTCGCACGGCTCGAGCGAGACGACGGCCGTCGCTCCCTCGGCGGCGCCCGCCGCGACGTACGACAGGGCGTCGACCTCGGCGTGCGCGGTGCCGGCTCCGTGGTGCCAGCCCTCGCCGAGGACGGTGCCGTCGGGCGCGAGGATCACGCAGCCCACGCGCGGGTTGGGTCCGCGGGCGGGCCCGCGCTCGGCGAGCGCCAGCGCCCGGCGCATCGCGTGCTCGTAGTCGATCGTCATTCCCGGTTCTTCCGTTCGTCGCCGAACTCCGGGGTCTCGATCGACGGTGCGCGGGCACCGTCGCTCAGCATCGCGCGGTGATGCGCGACGCTCGTGCTGCCTCTCCTCCGGACTTTCACCGTCGGTCCTGGAGTTCCACCAGGTCAACCGCCGCCCCTCTCGAGGGGCTGCGGCTCGCGGACTGTGACCGCCGGTTCGGAATTCCCACCGACCCCGGAGCACGTGCTGTCCGGTCAGCCTACTCACCCGCCGCCCGGAGGGAGCCTCCGCGCGTCACACTCCCGGCGCACGGTCGGCTCCGTGCGTCCCGGAGCCCGTCGGCGCTGCGGTCGCCCGTCGTCTCCGCACGGTGGACGGCCGCGCTGCGTCCCCTCCGTCGATCACTCTTCGTTTGCCGTAGATGTCGGTTGCATCCCAAATTGGATAGTCCGATCGTTCGACTCCGGTTGGCGTATACCGGCCGGGCTGGTCAGACACGGAATGTCCTCCACCGGCGACGGAGATTTTCGCCGCTCAATGGCGCGACGAGAATCTCCGTCGATCGAGCCTCCGAGGTCAGCTCTCCCGCTCCTCCGCGCGCATGCGCCTCCTAGCGCGTCGAGCTACCTCCACGGTAAAAGCAGTGAGGACCAGTCCCGTTCCAGGCCCGACGAAGGGCGTGAGAACGGCGCGTGCATCGGTGAACCAGAACAGAAGCAATAGAACCGCTGTACCGCCGAACAGCAGAAGCGCCAATCCTCCAAGGATGGGATTGCGCAATTCTCGGCGCATCGCCCGACTGAGATCGTGATCAGAGGCCATTGAATCTCCTTCGCTGTTCTTCGCGCGCTCTAACAGCGCTGGATGACCGGGTGCAGAGAGCCACCTATGATGAGGTAGCGTGCGCCGAGGCACTGGCCAGAGTTGTTCGCTTGAACTGCGGCGACGTGGAATACGGCGCCGTAAGCGCCGCACACCGCTCCGAGGGGGGCGAATGCGGCCGTCATTGATCCGCACAGTGATCCTGCCGCTGCTGCGGTAGATTGCGACGCGGTTTTCGTCTCGGTTCTGTTGAGCATGATTGTACAGAATGCGATGTCACAGGCGAGGCTGGGGTCGGCGACCACGGGATAGGATGCGCCCGTGTGATGCACTCTCTGCACCAGCGTGCCGCCGTCGATCGAGAAACTGGTCCTGACAGGAGCGCCGGTGGAATCTGAGGCCCAGGCCGGATTTATGAAGTTGACGGTCCGTCCGTGTGAATCCTTCACCGCAACCGAGTGGTCGATGAACTCAAGGATGGCGGGTTCTCCATCCACGGTCACGTCGAATCTGTAATCAGATGGGGCTGCCTGGTCCTTGATGAGAGCAAAGCCCGCATTGAGAACATGGCCTGCCCCTGTGAACGCGTAATCGTAGGAGTCGCTCATGTTGTAGACGAGCGCGCCTGAAGGCCCGACGCTCGCCGATCGGACAGCGGTTCCTGGAGTGATGCCGACGCTGTGGTTCCTGTATTCGACCGTGAGGCCGGACTTCGTCGAGAGGGAGCCGCTCGGCTCCAGGTGCTCTTATTCGGAGCTTAGTCGAGCGGCGCGTTCACTGGAGGCGGCGATAGGCGTGAGCAAGCCGAAAGATTGCATTGTCGATTCTGCTGTTCGGGTCGCTGTGACGACTCCCGGATCGGCCGTCGCAGGTGTCGCGACCAATGAAGTGAAAGCAAGTACGGTGCCCATGAGCAGCGCTCGAACCGATCTTCTGGTGCCTGGCAAGAACATCTCCTTCTCTCAACGTCATCTTTGACACCAGTCACAATTGCAGGGTTATCGCAGATCATCAATGATCGGGCGGGTTCCAGAAGTCCGATGGCGCGTTCGGAGGACCATTCGCCTAACGGTGTCCTTGGCGGGTCGCTCTCGTCGAGTCCCGCGCGACGGAGGGCGCTCGGTTCAGTTCCGGTGCTCGTCCACCCAGCGCGGGAAGGGGTCCGCGTACTCCGCCCAGGCGGCGGGGCCGGCCAGCAGCTCCTCGGGGGTGAGCAGGCAGCTCTGCAGGACGGCGGTCAGCCTCCCGGTGTCCAGGCCCGTCCCGAAGAAGGCGAGCTCCTGGCCGAGAGGCGCGTCCTCGTCCCAGCTGAGCAGGCTGGTCGGGTCCAGCGTCAGCACGTCGCCGGCGACCGACCACGAGCCGACCCGGTCGGCGCGCGTCGCCAGGCGCACCAGGCCGCGGGAGCGGAGGATGCGGCCCACCTTCTCCGCCACCAGCTCCCCGTGGACCGCCGTGCTCAGGCGGCCGGGGTGGAAGGGCAGCGGATCGCGGAACACGAACTCCTCGACGGTCGTGCCCGAGGCGCGGCGCCGCGAGGTCCCGTTGAGGGCGCACTGCCAGCCCATCGAGGAGGCGATCGCGTGCGCGCGCCGGGGGTGGAGCCTCCGTGGCGCCGCCGGGAGCTCACCGGCGGGGAGGAGATCGGCGGTGGGGGCGAGTGCTCGCAGGAGGTCGCGGACGAGTGCGGTCCGCTCGGGGTCGCTCTCGGAGAGGGGCTCGGCGAGGGCGACGAGGCTCGAGAACTCCAGGCGGGCGGCGAGGCGCTCCGCCGAGTCGAAGGAGGGGCCCGCGCCGCCGCAGAGCACGCGCAGGATCTCCTCCGTCGACGTCACGGCGACCACGTCGAGGATCGCGATGCGGGTGTCGGCGGGATGCCGCTGCGCGCAGAGGTGCTCGAGCACGAGTCCGATCTCGAGCGGGTCGGCCTGGCCATCGAGGGCGACGACCGTGTGACCGCGGTGGCCGTCGTCGGCGTCGGCCGCGAGGCGCCGGTGGAGCTCCTCGGCGAGAGCGGGACCGTCGGCGCCGGGCGGATCGACCTCGAAGGCGATCCGGGACTCGGGCCTGCCGGCGAGGAGCGCGGCGGTCCGCCCGGCGTCCTGGGGGTCGGTCGCGCTGACGAGGGTGACGGCGAGGACGGGGGGTGCGGGGTGGTGGGGCTCCATGGACCGCTACTCTATCGATAACAGTTCTCATTAACGACAGGAGCATCCGTGAAGGTCCGCAACTCCCTCAGGTCGATGAAGGCGCAGCCCGGCTCGCAGGTGGTCCGCCGCCGGGGCCGCGTCTTCGTGATCAACAAGCTGAACCCGCGCTTCAAGGCCCGTCAGGGCTGAGCGCCGACGGGAGGGTGCGAGCCCTCCCGTCGCGCACGGCCTCAGTGCTCGTCGTAGTGGCCGGCGTGAGCGGCGTGCTTGTGGCCGTCGTGGACGAAGTCCACGTGGTCGTCGTGCTGCACGGTCTCGTGGCCGCAGGCGTCGCCGTGCTCGTGGTCGGCGGTCGAGTGCTCGGCCTCCGACTCGTGCTCGTCGTAGTGGTCGCCGTGCAGGGCGTGGTGGTGTGTGCCGTGGACGTAGTCGACGTGGTCCTCGTGCTGCACGGCCGGGTGGCCGCAGCCCTCGCCGTGCCCGTGCTCGGTGACGGGGTGCTCGGCGTGGAGATCGGTGGTGCTCATGGTGCTGCCTTTCCGGATGCGGGGGCCGCGGACGCGACGGGCTCCAGTCGACCAGATCCATAAACGCATTGCAATGGATGCGCCTAATCGAGAGCGATCATCGTTCCCGACAAGGACGGAGGTCACCCCTCCAGGGCGTGCCGGACAGCGTCGTCGACGATGTGCGTGACGTGGGTGTCGGCGACGGAGTAGTGCGCCTCGCGGCCCACGCGCTCGACCGCGACCAGCCCGGCGGTGCGGAGCATCCGCAGGTGCTGCGAGACCAGCGGCTGCGAGAGCCCGGTCACCTCGGCCAGCCGCCCGACCGTCGACGTCTCCTCGGCGAGGGCCCGGAGCAGGCGCAGCCGGGAGGAGGAGGACAGCACCTTGAAGAGCTCGGCGGCGGGTTCGAGGTCCTCGGTCATCTGCTCATGTAAGCAGAGGTGCATGCGCCGTGTCCGCGCGGCGCCCCGCGCGCCTCCGGCTACCCTCGGTGCGATGGACGAGGACAGGTACGGGCAGGACGTGCTCGCCGGCGACTGGCGCGCCCGCGGCAGGGTCGAGGTGGCGGTGGTCGAGGCCGAGCGCGATCTGGTGGTCGAGGAGGTCGCCTCCGGCTTCGTGGGTGCCGTGCTCGGCGTGGAGCTGCGGATGGTGCGGCTGGAGGACCGGTTCGGCAAGGTCCGCGTGTTCCCGCTGGGGCCCGGGTTCCTCCTCGAGGGGAAGCCCGTGTCGCTCAAGGCGCCCGGGCTGAAGCGCGACGCCGGTCTCGGTCGCGCGCGCTCCGCCTCCGGCTCCTTCCACGTCGCCGACGCGAAGGCGCGGGTCGCCCTGCCCAGCCGCATCTACGTCGAGGGTCGGCACGACGCCGAGCTGGTCGAGAAGGTCTGGGGCCACGACCTGCGGGTCGAGGGCGTCGTCGTCGAGTACATCGAGGGCGTCGACAACCTCGACGAGCTGGTGCGCGGGTTCCGGCCCGGTCCGGGGCGCCGCATCGGCGTGCTCGTCGACCACCTGGTGCGCGGCTCGAAGGAGTCGCGGATCGCCGAGCAGGTCGCCGCCGGTCCGCACGGCGCCCACGTCCTCGTCGTCGGCCACCCCTACATCGACGTCTGGCAGGCCGTGAAGCCCGGCCGGATCGGCCTGGAGCGCTGGCCCGAGATCCCTCGCGGAACCGAGTGGAAGCACGGGATCTGCGAGGCGCTCGGCTGGCCGCACGAGGAGCAGGCCGACATCGCGCGCGCCTGGCAGCGCATCCTCGGCCGGGTGCGCACCTTCCAGGACCTGGAGCCGGCGCTGCTGGGCCGGGTCGAGCAGCTCATCGACTTCGTGACGGAGCCCGCATGACCCGGCACGCGGGGCTCGGCCTCGGCCTCGGCCTCGACGCCGTGCTCGTCCTGGTCTTCGTGCTGATCGGCCGCGGGAGCCACGACGAGGGGTCGGCGCTGATCGGCCTGCTCACCACGCTCTGGCCGTTCCTGGCGGCGCTCCTGCTCGGCTGGGTCGTCACGCGCTCGTGGCGCTCCCCGGACCGGATCGTGCCCGCCGGGCTCGTCGTCTGGGCGGTGACCGTCGCGGGCGGGATGCTCCTGCGGATCGCCTCCGGGCAGGGCGTGCAGTGGAGCTTCGTGATCGTGACGGCCGTCGTGCTGGCCGTGTTCCTCCTCGGCCGCCGCGCTCTGACGCGGCTGATCGCCCGCCGGCGCTAGGCGGACCGGCGGCTCAGCCCACCCGCACCCCGAAGTGCTCCGCGAACAGCGGCAGCAGCAGGCTGAGCTGCAGCTCGGAGAGGGTGGCGCCGCGGAGGCCGTCCAGCCCGGTGAGCACGTGCAGCTCGGCGCCGCGCAGATCGAGGTGCTCGATCCGGGCCCGGGAGAGATCGAGGGAGCGGACGTCGCAGTCGACCAGGCGCAGCCGCGTGCCGGTCGCACCCGCCAGGTCGAGCTCGTCGATCGTGCAGCGCTCGACCAGCACGTCGCGCACCGCGGCTCCGCGGAGGTTCAGGTAGCCGAGCTTGCAGTCGGCCACGCGCACCTGCTCCCAGGTGCTCTCGTAGAGCTCGGCCGAGCCCAGCCGCGAGGCGAGCAGCTCGACGGATCGGAGCCGGCTCCGCGGCGCCGAGAGCCCGGGGACGTCCAGCCGCTCGAGCCGCGACTCCGCGATCGACGCGGCCCGCAGCTGGGCGCCGTCCAGGACCACTCCCTCCAGCGCGCACTCGCTGAAGGAGGCCGCGGTGAGATCGGCGCCGGTGAGGTCGGTGCCGGCGAAGCGCAGCCCTTCGGCGTGCTCCCGGGCGCCCGTGTCCCCGGCGTACCCCTCGGCGAGGCCGTCGAGGAGGAGGGGGTCGAGCCGGGGAGGAGCGGTCGCGTCGCGCACGCGGCGAGCCTAGTGCTGGCACCATGGCGGCATGCCCCGCCTGCTCGCCGTGTGCCGCGTCGCCCGCCTCCTGCCCGACTCCGGCACGGTCGGCGTGACCGCGATCGACAAGCGGCCGGTCGAGGGTCCCGTCGGAGTGCGCGACCTGGGCCTCTACGGCGACGTGCAGGCCGATCGCGCGCACCACGGCGGCCTCGACAAGGCGCTCTACGCCTACTCCGACGAGGACGCGGTCTGGTGGGCGGAGCGCCTGGGGCGGCCGGTGGCCGCGGGGATGTTCGGCGAGAACCTGCGGATCGCGGGCCTCGACGTGAGCGGAGCCGTGATCGGCGAGCGCTGGCGGATCGGCGAGGCGGTCGAGGTCGAGGTGACGATGCCGCGGACGCCGTGCGCGACGTTCCAGCGGGCCCTCGGAGAGCCCCAGTGGGTGAAGCGCTTCGCCGACGAGGGGCGCACCGGCGCATACCTGCGGGTGCTGCACCGCGGATCGGTGGAGGCGGGCGACGCCGTCGAGGTGCTGAGCCGGCCCGGGCACGGCGTCCCGGTCGACCGCTGGTACCGCGAGCACAGCCCGGCGGACGCGCAGGCGCTCCTCGAAGCGGAGGAGGCGGGTGCGCTCCGGCCGGCTCCGGCGCTGCGGGCGTCGATCGAGCGGGCGCTCGCCTGACCCGGTCTACTCCCCGCGCGCCTCGCGCTTGAGGCGGCGCTTGACCGCTCGCTCCGTCAGCACCGTCAGGTAGTCCTGCACGGGCCGGTCCTGCAGGTCCGCGAGCTCCTCGCGCACGAGCGGCGCGACCTGCTCCTCGGAGTGGTCGGGGAACTTCTTGCGCACGTTCGCGGTCACGTCGCGCACCACCTGGTCGAGATCGAAGTCGGTCGTCATGCGGAGATCCTGGCCCCTCCAGGTGAACAGGAGGGGCACGGAGCCCACGGCCCCGCGCCCCTCCTCCGTGCCGATGGTCAGCTCGCGGCGACGGCGATCTCGTTCGGCGTGACGTCGAGCTCGCCCGTGGCGACGACCTCTCCCGTGGTGAGGTCGACGGCGTGGATGCTGTCGGCGGCCGGGTCGGTCACGTAGGCGATGTCCCCGGCGACCGTGATCGCGGGGTGCGGGTCCTGCCACTCGACCGGGCTCTCCCAGGCGTCGACGACGGGGTAGGAGGCGGTCAGCTCGCCGGTCTGGGGGTCGAGGACGTGGATCGCGCCGTCCGAGGCGATCATGTACGCCAGGTCGTCGGGGCCGCGGGCGACGCCGCGGAAGGTGTACTCGACGCCCTCGGGCAGGTCGACGACGTCGAGGGTCTTCGCCTCGGTGTCGATCAGCGCCACGCGGTGCAGGAGGTAGCCCTCGGCGTCGCGGTCGTCCTTGTAGTCGCCGACGATGATCGGGCTGGTCTCGCTGACCCAGGCGTTGCCCATGCGGCCGTACGGCTGGTCCGGCGCCTCGAGCTTCGTGATCTCGCCGCCGTCGTAGACCAGGGCGCCGTTCTCGCAGCCGAAGACGACGACCTCGTTCTCGGCCGTGCCCTCTCCGTGGACACCGGGGCACTGGTCGTTCGTGGCCGTCACGGCGCCGGAGGCGTCGCGCACCTCGATGCCGGTGCGCCCGTCGGCGTCACCGACCGTGGTGAGGAAGGTGCCGTCCTCGAGGACGATCGAGACGCCGTGGTGCGCCTCGACGCCCGGGATGGTCTCGGTCTCGGGCATCCCGTCCGAGGACGCCAGGTCGGCGGTCTCGAGGACGGTCGTGTCGCTCGTGCCGTCGGCGTAGAGGACGGTCTTCCCGGCGTGCCGGACGACGTGGCCCGGGGTGTCCGCGGGGAAGACGATGTCCGTCAGCTCCGGCTCGCCGCTGGTGCCGGCGGCGGTGTCGAGGAGCTGGAACCCCTCGCTCATGGTGACCATGACGTGGCGGTCGTCGCCGGCGGGGTTGAGGCGGGTGAACTCCTCGGAGTCCAGGTCCGCGACGGTCTCGAGGGTCTCGCCGTCGAGGACGAGGATGCCGCCCTCGTAGGCGACGGCGACGCGGGCGCCGGCGGCCGCCGCGGCCTCGGTGGCCGGCGCGGTGGACGCGGAGGACTCGGCGGCCGGGGTCGAGCTCGACGAGCAGGCCGCGAGGACCGTGATCGAGCAGGCGGCGATCAGGCCGAGGCCCGCCCGCCGGACGTGCTGATTCTGCATGGGTGCTTCTTCTTCCTGGTGGTGGATCGGAGGGCTCACGGGGAGAGCCCGGTGGCGATGAGCTGCGTGTTGACGCGCATCATGGCGAGGTAGTCGGGAGCGCCGCCCTCGGGCCCCGTCAGGGACTCCGTGAACAGCTCGACCACCTCCACGCGGATGTCGGCCTCGCTCGCGAGCGCCTGGACCAGGCGGTCGGGAGACGAGGACTCCGCGAAGATCGTGGGGACGCCGGTCTGCTCGACCGCGTCGACGAGATCGGCGAGGTCGGAGGCGGACGGCGCCGCGAGGGTCGTGCCTCCCGGGATGACGGCGCCGACGACGTCGAAGTCGAAGCGGTCGGCGAGGTACCCGAAGACGTGGTGGTTGGTGACGAGGGCGCGGCGCTCGGCGGGGATCGCGGCGAACGCCGCGGCCATCTCGGAGTCGAGCCGCTCGAGCTCGGCGCGGTAGCCGGCCGTCCGGTCCCGGACGGCGGCCGGATCGACGCCGTCGAGCGCGGCGAGCACGGGCCCGAGGGAGTCGACGACGTCGATCATCCGGCCGGGGTCCGTCCAGAAGTGCGAGTCCGGGCTCCCCTCCGCGTCGCCCTCGCTGTAGTCGAGGACGTCGACGGCGTCGCCGGCGACGAACGCGGGGACGTCCTCACCGGAGGCCTCGTCGAGGTGCTGCTGCAGGCCCTCCTCGAGTCCGAGCCCGTTCGAGACGACGAGGTCGGCGGAGCGCAGGCGCGCCGCTTCCTGCGCCGAGATCTCGAACGAGTGCGGGTCGGCGTCGGGCTTCATCAGCGTGACGACCTGCGCCTCGTCGCCGACGAGCTCGCCCACGACGTCGCCGAGGATGTTGGTGGAGACGATGACGAGGGGCCTCTCGTCCTCCTCCGCGGACGTGCAGCCCGACAGGAGCAGGACCGCCGCGGCGGACGCGAGGGCCCAGCGGCGCCTCATCGGCCCGTCTCCGCCGTGAAGGCCGGCTCGGTGGCGGTCTCGAAGGTGCGGGCGAGGCGCGCGCCGTCCGCGTAGTCGATCTCGTGCAGCTTCCGCTCGGCGGGTGCGCTGAGGTAGGCCCGCTGCTGGTCGGCGATCAGGACGGGCCGCGAGCCGTCCGCGGTCGTGTCGGCGACGAGGGGCGCGGTCTCGGCGAGGACCGCGCCGTCGGAGCCGTCGAGCACCAGCACGCGGCCGTCGGCGGCGAGGGCGAGGACGGTCTCGTCCGCGTCGTCCACCGCGGTGACCTGCGCCAGCGGGGCGGGAGAGGGGAGGAGGCTCCAGGAGCGCTCCCGGGTGTCGAGGAGCCAGATGCCCGCGTCCCCGGCGAGGCCGGCGACCGTGGGGCGGCCCTCACGGTTGTCGAAGGAGGCGGCGGGTGGCGCGGTGGTGCCGGCGGGGTAGGGGATCCGCTCGACGATGAGCTCCTCGTCCTCGATCGACGCCAGGAGTGCGCCGTCGGAGCAGCCGATGACGGCGCCGACGCGGGTGGTGATCGTCCCGGCGGGGTCGGGGCAGGCCTCGCGGAGGCCCGTCGGCTCGCCGTCCGAGTCGTAGCCGGCGACGGCCGCTCCGGATCCGGACCCCTCGGTCACCAGTGCGGACGAGCCGACGGGCACGACCATCCCGGGTCCGGGCTCGACGTCCTTCCGGAACCGCTCGACGATCGCGCCCTTCGACAGCGCCTCGGTGTCGAGGAGGACCGCCTCGCCGGAGTCGGGGAAGAAGAGTCCGGTTCCGCCGGTGGTCGAGAGGTTCGTCGTGGCGACGACGGCCGTCCCGGAGCCCTCGACCGTGCCGATCAGGCGGGGGTCCGCGCGGTAGTAGTGGAAGTGGTCCACGTGGTCCCAGGTCCACACGCCGCTGTCGACGATCTCGACGCCCGCATCGGTCTGGGCGAAGAGGTAGCGGCCGTCGGTCGTCATCGCGCTCGGTGCGCCGATGGTGCCGAGGCCGGTGACCGTCTCGTCGAGGAGGTCGAGGTGCGACACGGCGCCCGACGGGTCGATCGACGTCAGCCCCAGGCGCGGCTCGGCGAGCTCGGCGGCGTTCGCGACGGCGCCGTGGCCGGAACCCGTGTCGTCCGCGGCCGGCGCGGAGGCATCGGTCGAGCAGGCGGCCAGGCCCAGCGCGAGAGCGCCCAGGAGGACGGTGGAGGCGGTGGTTCGGGAGTGCACGGAGTCCTTTCGAGGGTGAGCGGGGGAGGAGCGGTGCCGGCAGGGCCTCATGCGGCGACCGGCTGAGGGCCCGACCGGGACGCGAGGGCCGAAGCGGCCGAGCGGACCGCCCAGGACACCGCGGCGACCGCGATGGCCGTGCCGGCGACCGAGGCGCCCGCGGCCGTGGCCGCGTGCCAGGAGACGAGCAGGCCGACGAGCACGGAGGCCGCGCCGAGGATCGACGCGAGCAGCATCCGGGTCGGGATGCGCGTGGTCCAGTGACCGGCGGCCACCGCGGGAGCCAGCAGGAGCCCGACGACGAGGAGCGAGCCGACCGCCTGGTAGGAGGCGACGACGGCGAGGGTCACCAGGCCGACCAGCGCGGCCTGAGCCGAGCGCGGCCCGAGGCCGAGCACCGCGGCGATGCGCGGATCCAGCGCCAGGGCGACGAGCGGGCGGTGGAAGGCCGCTGCGACGAGGAGGCCGGCTCCGGCGGCGGCGGCGAGCAGCCCGATGTCGACGGGGGTGATCGCGAGGATGTCGCCGAAGAGGATCGAGGTCGCGTCCGTGGCGAAGCTGCCCGAGTGCGAGATCACGATGACCCCCAGCGCCAGCATGGCGACGAAGAGCAGGCCGATGCTGGTGTCGTAGGACAGTCGTCCGCGCCGCTGCAGGGCCGCGATGCCGAGGCTCATCAGCACCGCGCTGGCTGCGCCGCCCACGAGGACGGGCGCGCCGAGCACCGTCGCGAGGGCGACGCCGGGGAGCATCCCGTGGGCGAGCGCCTCGCCGAGGAAGGCCATCCCGCGGAGGACCACCCAGGTGCCGACGACGCCGCAGAGGACCGCGACGAGGACGCCGCCGAGGAGGGCGCGCTGGAGGAAGTCGAGAGCGAACGGCTCGAGGATTCCGGCGAGGAGGCTGGGCATGGTGCCCGACCGTACACGATAATGAGAACAGTTATCACTCCTGTACGCTCGTCGGGATGGACGTCTCACCCCTGCCCGAGCCCCCGGTCCGCCTCCGAGGCGCTCACGTCGACTTCGGCTCCCGCCGCGCTCTCGCGGGGGTCGATCTCGACGTCGCCGCGCGCTCGCTGACCGTGATCGCCGGGCCGAACGGCGCCGGCAAGTCGACGCTCCTGGAGGTGATCGCGGGAGCGCGTCCACTGACGTCCGGCACGCGGGACGTCACCGGAGCGATCGCCTTCGTGCCGCAGCGGGCGTCGATCCCGGACCGCCTCCCGGTGACGGTGCGCGACGTGGTCGCGGTGGGCACCTGGGGTCGGCTCGGCCGCCTCCGCCGCAGCGACGCGCGCGCGGCGGACGCGATCGCCACCGCGCTCGAGCGGATGGAGATCGTCGCGCTCGCCCGGGAGCCCTTCGCGGTGCTCTCCGGCGGTCAGCGGCAGCGGGCGCTCCTCGCCCAGGGGCTCGCCCGCGGGGCCGGCCTGCTGCTCCTGGACGAGCCCACCACCGGCCTCGACTCGGCGAGTGCGGAGCGGATCCGGTCGGTCCTGCGCGCGGAGGCGGACCGCGGCGCGACCGTGGTCTGCGTCTCGCACGACCCCGCCGTGCTGGCCGACGCGGACCGCGTCGTCGGACTCGTCGACGGGGCCCTCGCTCCAGCGGACCGATCCGTCACCCGCGGCCCGTGAGGCGAGGGCGCACGGGCCGTCCGTGACGGATCGCACCCGAGCGACGGCCCGCGGGCTGGGAGGATGGGGGGATGACCTCGACGCTGCTCGACCGGATGCCGACGCCCGACGCGGACGGGCGCGTCGACGACGACGCGGTCTACCTGGCCTTCACCGAGTGGGCGGAGTCGCGCGGCCTCCCGCTCTACCCGGCGCAGGACGAGTCCATGCTCGAGATCGCCTCCGGCTCCAACCTGATCCTTTCGACGCCCACCGGCACCGGCAAGTCGCTCGTCGCGATCGGCGCGCACGCCGCGGCGCTCGCCTCCGGGCGCCGCAGCTTCTACACGGCGCCGATCAAGGCGCTCGTCTCCGAGAAGTTCTTCGCGCTGGTCGACGTCTTCGGCGCCTCCAACGTCGGGATGGTCACCGGCGACTCCTCGGTGAACGCCGACGCGCCGATCATCTGCTGCACGGCCGAGATCCTCGCGAACCTCGCGCTCCGGCACGGCGAGGACACACCGGTCGACCAGGTCGTGATGGACGAGTTCCACTTCTACGCGGACCCGGCGCGCGGCTGGGCCTGGCAGGTGCCGCTGCTCACCCTCCCGCACGTGCAGTTCGTGCTGATGTCGGCCACCCTCGGCGACGTGACGGTGCTCGCCGCCGACCTCAGCCGCCGCACGGGCCGGGAGACCGCCCGGGTCACCGGCGTGGAGCGCCCGGTGCCGCTGCACTACTTCTACGAGATCGCTCCGATCCACGACTCCATCGAGGAGCTGCTCTCGACGAACCAGTCGCCGGTCTACGTCGTGCACTTCTCGCAGGCGGCCGCTCTCGAGCGTGCGCAGGCGCTCACCAGCGCGAACATCGCCACCCGCGAGCACCGCGACCGCATCGCCGAGGTGATCGGCGGCTTCCGCTTCACCACCGCGTTCGGCAAGACCCTCTCCCGGCTGCTCCGGCTGGGGATCGGCGTGCACCACGCGGGCATGCTGCCGAAGTACCGCCGCCTGGTCGAGCAGCTCGCCCAGCAGGGCATGCTGCGCGTGATCTGCGGCACGGACACCCTCGGCGTCGGCATCAACGTCCCGATCCGCACCGTGCTGCTCACCGCGCTGACCAAGTACGACGGCACCCGGACCCGCCAGCTCTCGGCCCGCGAGTTCCACCAGATCGCCGGCCGCGCCGGCCGCGCCGGGTACGACACCGCCGGGACCGTGGTCGTGCAGGCCCCCGAGCACGAGTCCGAGAACCGGAAGGCTCTCGACAAGATGGGCGACGACCCGAAGAAGCGGAGGAAGTGGGTCGCCAAGCGCGCACCGCAGGGCTTCGTCAGCTGGGGGGAGCCGAGCTTCCGCAAGCTCGTCGACGCCGAGCCCGAGACGCTGACCTCGCACATGACGATCACCTCGGCGATGCTGCTGAACGTGATCGCCCGCGGCGGCGACGCCTACGCGAACGTGCACGCCCTGATCTTCGACAACCATGAGCCGTGGAAGCGGCAGCTGCAGCTGGCCCGCCGGGCGCTCGGCATCTACCGGACGCTGCGGGAGGCGGGAGTGGTTGAGCAGAGCGTCGGCGCCGACGGCGTGACCCGCATCCGCCTGACCGTCGACCTGCAGCCGAACTTCGCGCTCAACCAGCCGCTCTCGCCGTTCGCGCTGGCCGTGTTCGACGTTCTCGACCCGGAGTCGCCGAGCTTCGCGCTCGACGTGATCTCGGTGCTCGAGGCGACCCTCGACGACCCGCGCCCGATCCTGGGGGCCCAGCAGTTCCAGGCCCGCGGCGAGGCCGTCGCCGCGATGAAGGCCGAGGGGATCGAGTACGAGGAGCGGATGGAGCTGCTCGAGTCCGTCACGCACCCCAAGCCGCTCGAGGAACTCCTCGAGGCGACCTTCGAGACCTACACCGCGGCGCAGCCGTGGGTGAAGGACTTCGAGCTCTCGCCGAAGTCGGTCGTGCGCGACATGTACGAGCGGGCGATGTCCTTCGGCGAGTACACCGCGTTCTACAAGCTCTCCCGCTCGGAGGGACTGGTGCTGCGCTACCTGTCCGACGCGTTCCGCGCGGCCCGGCAGACCATCCCCGACGAGCTGAAGAACGAGGAGCTGCACGACCTGATTGAGTGGCTGGGCGAGCTCGTGCGCCAGGTCGACTCCTCGCTGGTCGACGAGTGGGAGGAGCTGGTCAATCCGGCGCTCCACGCGGCGGACCAGGCGATCGTGCCGCCCGCTCCGCGCCGCCTCACCGCGAACCACCGCGCCTTCCGCGTGCTGGTGCGCAACGAGATGTTCCGCCGGGTGACCCTCGCCGCCCTCGACGACCACGAGGCGCTCGGCGAGCTCGACGCCGCCGCCGGCTTCGACGCCGACGCGTGGGGCGCCGCGCTGGACGACTACTACGACGAGCACGACAGCATCGGCATCGGGCCCGACGCCCGGGGGCCGAAGATGCTGCTCGTCACGGAGGAGCCGACGCAGTGGCTCGTGCGGCAGATCCTCGACGATCCGGCCGGCGACCACGACTGGGGGATCTCGGCGACCGTCGACCTCGCCGAGTCGGACGAGCAGGGTGCGGCCGTCGTCCGCGTCACCTCGGTCGGCCGGCTGGACTGATCAGCGGCCGCGCTTCTCCCGGCGCTGCATCTCGGCGGCGATATCCGCCTCGGTGATCTCCTTGCGGGCGGGACCCCAGATCGACGCGGCCTGGCCGACGACGCCGATCCCGATCCCGATCATCGGCCAGATCGGCCAGAAGTAGCCGTCGGCCCCTGTGCCGACCCAGACGGCGGTCGTGATCGCCGAGACGCTCGCCCATCCGCCGAGCGATCCCAGGAAGTCGCGGCGCCGCTTGACCTCGCGCACGGCGAGCGCGCGATCGGCGTCCTCGACGCGGGCGGTCTCCACCTCCTCGCCGGAGGCGGCCGCCGGGACGACCTCCGCGGACCGGTCTCGCCGGGCGGACGGATCCGGAGTTCCCCACTCGTTCGTCATGCGGCCAGCCTACGCACGGGCCGTCGGCAGCGGTACGCGGGCTTCAGGCGGCGGTACGCGGGCTCAGGGGGCGGCCGCCTGCTCCGGCTGGCAGTGCGGGCACCACCAGGTGCGGCGCTGCTCGGGGTCGTCGCGGACCTCGTCGCGGACGAGCACCGTCGTGCCGCAGCGCAGGCACGGGCGCCCGGCGCGCCCCGCGACCCAGTGCCGCTCGCCGCGGCGGGTGTCACCGGTGGTGGTCTGGAACATCCCCGGGATCGTGACGGAGGCGCGGAGGCCTCTCGCCGCGGTCGCCACGAGGGCGCGGACGTCGAGGGAGCCGATCGGCCGCCAGGGCCAGACCCCGCGGAGGAAGCAGACCTCGTTGGCCCAGAGGTTGCCGAGACCCGCGAGGCAGCGCTGGTCGAGGAGTGCGGCGACGACGGGCCGGTCCGGGAGGCGGGAGAGGCGCCGGACGGCCTCGTCGGCGTCCCAGTCCGCGCGGAGCGGGTCGGGCCCGAGGTGCCCGACGGCGCGCGGCTCGTCGCGGGTGGCGAGGAGCTCGACGACCGGGAGGTCGATGCCCCACACGGTCGAGTCGTCGTCGAGGCGGAGGCGGACGCGGACGTCCTTCTGCACCGAGCGGGGGACCGCTCGGCCGGGAGCGGTCACGGTCCAGGAGCCCTGCATACGCAGGTGGGTGTGAAGGGTCGTTCCGCCGGAGAAGCGGGTGAGGAGGTGCTTGCCGTGGGTGTCGTGCTCGAGGATCCTCAGCCCGGCGAGGGAGGTGCCGGCCGCGTCCCCGGAGCGCAGCTCGCCCTCGAGGACGGTGCGACCGTCCGCCGCCCGCCTGAGGCGGGCGGCGAGACGGTGCACACTGTCTCCCTCGGGCATCCCCGAACTCTAGGAGCCGGAGCTCGTCGAGGTCAGGGGTCGCGCGGGATCAGGCGCCGCGGTACGCCTGCTTGTGTACGCGCTCGGTGCCGTCGGGCGCGGTGACCTCGATGGTCGCCGTGCCGGCCTTGATGGGCTTGAAGACGGTCACGGTCTTGACCGTGAACGACTGGCCGGGCTTGACCGTCTTCTTCGTCTTGCTGCCGTACGCCGTCGTGATCTCGATCGAGACCGTCTCGTCGCCGTTGTTCACCGCCGACACCGTCAGCGTCCGCACGACGGCGAGGCGCTTGGTGGAGGCGGTGGTCGCGACGTCGATGACCGTGACGGGCTCGGGCTCCGGGTCCGTCTGGGTCTCGGGCAGGTCGAGGCCGACGACGACCGGGTCGTGGTCGCTGGAGCGGTACGCCGAGGTGTCGTAGAAGATCGTCGCGTTGTAGTCGTAGCGGCTGTACTCCAGTGCCACGGACTCGCCGCTGTTGATGTTCCAGGTGTCGACCCCGGTGACCGTCCTGTCGGCCGCGGGCGAGGCGAAGACGTGGTCCAGCGAGCCGACCGCGCCGTCGAACGAGTACGAGTACTTGCCGTCCTTCGCACCCTGGTCGATGTAGCCGGCGTCGGTGATCACCTTCACCGGGTCCTCCTTCGAGTAGGCGTTGAAGTCGCCCAGCAGGTAGACGAGCTCGGTGGCCTTCTCGGTGCGGAGGCGGTCGGCGAAGGCGACGAGGGCGGTCGCCTGCTTCACGCGCGAGGCGTTCGAGGCGCCCTGGCCGTCGCCCTGGTCGGCGTCGGCGCCGGATCCGGAGCCCTTCGACTTGAAGTGGTTCACGATCGCGACGAACTCGCTGGCGCTGTCGCCGAGGAGGCGGAACTCCTGGGCGAGGGGCTTGCGGGCGTTCGAGAAGTTCACCGTGTCGTTGAGCACGACGGACTCGCCGACCGGCTCGATGACGGCCTTCTTGTAGATGAAGGCGGTGCGGATGACGTCCTCGTCCGCGAGCGCGGGGAGCGCTGCGGGGGAGGGGACGTAGGCCCAGACCTCGGAGCCGGCCGCCGTGTTCAGCGCGGCGGTCAGGGTGGCGAGGGCCTCGTCGCGCGGCTTGCCGAACTTGGCCGAGTTCTCGATCTCCTCGAGCGAGACGACGCCCGCGCCGAGGGTGTTGATCGCGGTCACGATCTTGGCCTGCTGGCGCTCGAGGTCGTCGGCGTTCGCCGCTCCGCGGGCGTCGCAGCCGCTGTTGACCGTGACGGGGTCGCCGTCGCGGTCGGTGTAGAAGGTGCAGCCGGTGATCGAGTCGCCGGTGGTGGAGAAGTAGTTGAGCACGTTGAAGGACGCGATCGAGAGGTCGCCGCCGACGGCCTCGGGCTTCGCGGTCCGGGTGTTCGCGAAGGTCGCGGGCTGCACGTCGCCGGCGTTCTCGACGGTCAGCTGCGTGGTGGGCTGGAAGGCCCAGCCGCCGTTGCGGTAGTCGAGGACGACGGGGCGGGTGAAGGTCGCCGGAGCACCCACGCGGATCGGCGCGGTGGTGGTGAGGTAGGGCAGCGGGATCGCCTTGTTCGCGGCGGCGCCGAGGAAGTTGATCGAGGCGCCGTCGTCGAGGGTGATCGCGCGGGCGGCGTTGTCGGCGACGACGGCCGCGAGCTCCGGCGAGCCGGGGCGGGCGACCTCGGTCGGCGTGAGCAGCGGGGACGTGCCGGCGGCGAGGCCGACCGAGCCGAAGCTGTTCAGGTCGAAGGTGTCGGTGACCGTGTAGGCGCCCTGCGGAGCGATCAGCATGCTCTCGAGCACCTCGCGCTCGGCGGCGGTGCGGGGGAGCGCGACAGCGGCCGGGACCGGCGCTGCGGCGGCGTCGTCGAGCTTCACGACGGTCGCGGCCGAGGTCGGGGTGAGCTCGGTCAGGCCGTTGTACTCGCTCACCTCGCCGGTGATGCGCAGGTGGTCGCCGATCGCGACCGACCCGACGGAGGCGGAGGAGAAGACGAAGACGGCGTCGGAGGCCGTGCGCGAGCTCTCGCCGCCGGTGCCGGGGGTCTGGATGACGTAGCCGTTGTAGCCGCCGGACGGGTAGCGCGCGGTGACGACGCCGGAGGTGGTGACGGTGCTGCCGACGAGCGGCGACGCGTCGCCGGTGCCCTGGATCTCCGCGATGGAGACGGCCGGGATCTCGGCCGGCGGGGTGGTCGGGGGAGTGGTCGGCGGGGTGGTCGTCGGCGGCGTCGTGGGCTCGGGCTCGGATCCTCCGCCCGCGGCCTGCGGGGTCGGTGCGCCGAGCGCGAAGTCGGCCGAGTTGACGTCGGTGTCGCCGGTGGCGGTGTCTGCGCGGGCGATCGTCTGGGTGAGCGAGGGGACCGTGGCGACGGACGACTCGAAGGTGTTCGAGGTGCCGTAGCCGACGAGGTCGATCACCGCGTCCGGCTGGGCGGCGGCGCCGGTGGGCGGCGCCACGAGCGCCGAGGTCCCGTCGACGAGGAAGAGGGTGCCGCCCGCGGCGGCCATGTTGAGGCCGTTCGCGCTCTGGTCGGGCGTCGGCAGGGCCGCGCCGTTGGTGCCGTTGCTGGCGCCGGCGAGCACGAAGTGGCCGCCGGCGGGCACCGAGCCGGTGAGCGGCACGGTCGTGGTGGGGTTCGCGGTGCCGGTCGCCGAGCGGTACTGAATCGAGAGGCCGCCGAGGGCGATCTCGGCGGCGGTGGGGTTGTAGAGCTCCACGTAGCGGTTGCTGAACGCGGCGCCGGCGGAGCCTCCGCGGGCGAAGACCTCGCTGATGACGAGCTCGTCGCCCGAGGGCGCGGCCGCGGCGGAGGTCGCGACCAGCGGAGCGGCCGCCAGGGCCAGTCCGGTCAGGGCCGCCAGGCCGAGCCCGCGCCTCCGGCGGCGGTCGGGCGGAGTGGGAGAGTCGGGCATGGTGGTCCTCTCGATCGCCGCTCGGAAGAGCGGTCGCAGCGTCGTCGCCGCGCGGCGCGGCCGGCGCACCCCCGAAAGGGGCACGCATGGTCACGCTATGCAGTGCGGGTGCCCGGCCTGTGAACCGGACGTTTCATGAACGTAAACTCATCCACCGACATCGGGGCGCGCGGGTGCCGCTCGCGGCGCGTTCGCGGCTTCGCGGGCCACACTCGTCGGATGATCTCCTTCGAGCTGGCCCGTGCCCTGCGCACGGCGGGCGTGCGCTGGACGCCCCGCACCGGTGACCGCTTCCGCATCGAGCGGGAGGGCTTCGACGGCGACGTCTTCACCGTCAGCGACATGACCATCGAGGCGCACGAGTACCCGAGCGGGACCGTCCTCGGCTTCAACGGCACCACGGAATGGGCGCTCGACTCCGTCTCCCTGGAGGACTCGCTCTGGCTGCCGCGGGAGGACCAGCTGCGCGAGCTCCTCCGCGGGACCTTCCGCTCCCTCCGTCGCCTCGCCGAGCCGGAGACGCGGTTCGCCGTCGAGGTCGAGCTCGGCGGCCGGGCGCGGACCTTCGAGGACGCGGCGGCCGAGAACGCCTACGCGGAGGCGCTGCTCGCGCTGGTCAGCTCGGTCGCGGTCGACCTCGACGACGTGCACGAGCTGGACGCGGCCGACGAGCCCGACCGGGCGGCCGAGCGGGCCGGAGGCTCCGTCTGACCCCGACCCGCCGCATCCGGCGGGACTAGGACGCCGCCTTCTCCGCCGCAGCGGTCTTGTTCGGGGTCCGCTTCTTCGCAGGCGCGTCGGCGCCCTTCTCCGTGTCGGCTCTCTTCGCCGCGGGCTTCTTCTTCGCGGCGGTCGTCGCCGGAGCCTTCGCCGCCTTCTTCGCCGCCTTCTTCGCGGCCTTCTTCTCGGCGGGGGCCTCCTCCGCCGGCGTCCCCTTCGCCCCGCGGCTGCGCTCGACCGAGCGCTTGAGCGCCTCCATCAGGTCGAGCACCTCGCCGCCGCCCTCCTCCTCCGGCGCCTCGCCGAAGGTCGCGGCGGTGTCAAGGGCGTCGCCCTGCTCGATCTTGGCGTCGATCAGCGTGCGCAGCTCCTCCTGGTACGCGTCGTGGAACTTCGCGGCGTCGAAGTCCTCGGAGTAGGAGTCGACCAGGTGCGCCGACATCTCGAGCTCGCGCGCCGCGATCCGGGTGCTGCCCTCCAGCGACGGGAACTCGACCTCCCGCACCTCGTCCGCCCAGAGCAGGGTCTGCAGCATCAGGAGCTTGCCGCGCACGCGCAGCGCGGCGAGGCGGGTCTTCTGCCGCAGCGCGAACTCGACGATCGCGGTGCGGTCCGTCTGCTCGAGGGTGCGGCGCAGCAGGACGTAGGCCTTGGGGGAGGAGGAGTCGGGCTCCAGGATGTAGGCGCGGTCGAACATGATCGGGTCGACCTGCTCGCTGGGCACGAACTGCACGACGTCGATCTCGCGGTCGCGCTCCTCCGGCAGCGCCTTGAGCTCGTCCTTGGACAGGACCACGGTGCGCTCGCCGTCGTCGTAGGCCTTGTCGATGTGGTCGAAGGTGACGACCTCGCCGCAGATCTCGCACTTGCGCTGATACCGGATCCGTCCGCCGTCCTTGTCGTGGACCTGGTGCAGCGGGATGTCGTGGTCCTCGGTCGCGCTGTAGATCTTCACCGGCACGTTGACCAGGCCGAAGGTGATCGCGCCCTTCCAGATGGCTCGCATGCGCCCAGTGAACACCGTGTCCCCCGGCCGCCGGAAGCCCTGTCGGACGTGAGGGAGCCCCCGACCGTCGAAGGGACCCGCCGCAGCTCGACGGTCCGGGGTCCCCTCAGGGCGGAACGACGGAGCCGCCCGGTCGTCGCGGAGCGACGGCCGGACGGCTCCGGGGCGGTGGCGGCTAGCCGCGCTCGGCGCTCCGGCGGCGCAGCGCGGCGAGCAGGAGCCCGCCGACGCCGCCGGCGATCAGCAGTCCGCCGAGGCCCAGCGGCAGGCCGACGTCGGCTCCCGTCGAGGCCAGGGGCGGGCGGCCGCCGGGGTGCGGCGCCACGGCGGTCGGCGTGCTGCTCGGGGTGGGAGCGGCCGTCGGCGCGGTGGTGGGCGCGGTCGTCGGGGCGACGGTCGGCTGCGCGGTCGGAGCGACGGTCGGCTCGGCGGTCGGGGCCACGGTGGGCTCCGGCGTCGGGGTCGGCGTGGTCGGGTCCTTCTCGGCGTCGATCGCGGAGGTGTCCGCGGCGAACGAGGCGGTCACGAAGGCGATGGCCTTCGACGTGATGCCGAGCGCCTCCTGGTTGATGTTGTCGATGTCGTCGGCGGCGGAGTGGTAGTTCGGGTCGTGCGTGATGCCGGCGGTGCCGCCGAACAGCGCGACCTCCTCCTCCGTCTTGACGTCGTCGGCGCCGGTGAAGACGCCCGAGGACGGGATGCCGACCGAGATGAAGCCGTCGTAGTCGCTGCGGCCGTCGAACGCGGTGTCGATCCAGGGCTGGTCGATCGAGTCGAAGTAGTCGGTGAACGCCTTCTCGGTCGCGATCGAGCCGGCGGGCACGTCCACGGGGGCCTCGTAGGTGGACTGGTCCGCGTCGTAGACGGAGATCAAGTAGTTCGGCGAGGCGACCATGTCGAAGTTCATGTAGGTCGCGATCTTCGAGGCGTCGTCCTCCGTCAGGGAGTCGACGTAGGTGTAGGAGCCGACCAGGCCCACCTCCTCGGCACCCCACCAGGCGAAGCGGACCGCGTTGGTCGTGTCGCCCGCGGCGGCCAGCTGCACGGCCGTCTCGAGCAGCGTCGCGGATCCGGAGCCGTTGTCGTTGATGCCGGGGCCGGCGGGCACGCTGTCGAGGTGCGCGCCGAGCATGACCACGTTGTCGTGGTCGCCGCCCGGCGTCTCCGTGACGATGTTGAAGGTCTCCACCTCGGTCGTCGTCTGGTCGATGAGGACCGAGACGCTCGCGGGGAGCGACGCCAGCAGCGCCTGCCCCTCGGCCTGCGTGACGCCGACGCCGGGGACGGCGGCCGCGTCCTGTCCGCCGAACGTCCCGTTGAGGGCGTCGCTCGGCGCGTTGTCGTAGATGATGATCGCGGCGGCGCCGGCGGCACCGGCGGCGACCGACTTCTCGAGGAAGCTGCAGGAGCCGCGGCTGACGAGCGCGACCTTCCCGGTGGCGTCGAGGCCGGTCCAGGCGTCCGTGGTGCAGCCGAGCGGATCGACGGGGGCGATGAGCTCGCCGGTCACGCCGCCCTCGGGCGTCGACGGAGTGAACTCCATCGGCGTGCCGACGGCGCCGGTGCCGGTGGTCAGCGTGAACGCGTCGATCGTCTGCGTCGCGGTGGTGAAGTCCTGGCGCTCCGTCGTGTAGCCGGCGTCCGCGAGGACCTTCTCGACGTACGCGCCGCTCAGCTCGTAGCCCGGAGTGCCGATCGCGCGGGTGCCGCCGTTGGCGTCCGCGATCGCCTGAAGCGCCTCCAGGTGGGTCATGATGCCGTCGACCGTGACGGTGTCGGCGAAGTCGACCGGCTCGACGGCGCTCGCCGTCGGCGCGAAGGCGAAGCCGGCGACGAGGGCGCCCGCTCCGATCATCGCGCTCGAGCCGATCAGCGAGCGGCGTCGGCGGCCGCTCGGGGTGTTCGTGGTGGTTCGCGCCACTGGGGCTCCCTCTCCTCGAGAACGGGCCGCCGCGTCGGCGGCCCCGACGCGCACCTCCCGAAGACTGGGAGGGGATCGCGTCCTCTGCGAGGGTATTCACAGGAAACGGTGCGGCCCAGTCCCCCCTGCCAGATTTCATCCGGACGAAACACGGACCGGGCCGGCGGGTCGGTCAGGCCGTCGCCGGGCTCTCGGCCCACTCGCGGAGCATCGCGAGCGTCTCCTCCGGACGGTCGCGGTGGGGGCTGTGACCTGCGCCCGCCACGACCGCGTACCGGATGCGCGGATTCGCGCGCAGCACCAGGGCGGCGAGGGAGGGAGGGAGCAGCGTCTCGACCTGCGGGTCGCCGGCCAGCACGAGGACCGGCGGGCGGAGGCCCGGCAGGTCCGCCAGCAGGTCCCACGGGTCGTTGTCGTCGATCGTCGCGGCGACCGCGGCCGGATCGGCGGCCCGCACCGCGGCGAGCTTCTCGGCCCGGTCCCGCTCGTCCCAGAGCGGCTGCGCGTCAGCGAGCTCCTCGGCCGAGACCGCGAGACCGGCGAGCTCGCCCGCGCGGACGGCGGCCCGCTGCTCCGGGGCGAGCCGGAGCACCGGGTCCAGCAGCGCCAGGCGCCCCGCCCAGCCGGAGTCGCGGGCGGCGGCGCGCACCGCGACCGCTCCGCCGAGCGAGTGCCCGACGACGAGGTCGAACGGTCCCCGCGCGAGGGCGTCGTCGGCGTAGGCGTCGTGGCGGGAGGAGCCGCCGCGCGGCCCGTCGCCGTGTCCGCGCAGGTCGGGAGCGGAGACGCTCCAGCCCGCCGCGGTCAGCTCGCGGCTCAGCCGCCACCAGGTGCGGCCCGAACCGCCCAGGCCGTGCAGGAGCAGGACCCTGCCCGCCGTCATCGCCGGAGCCTCAGTCGAAGCGCGGGTCGCGCCCGGTGCGCTCACCGGTCGCGAGCCCGGCGATCGCGGCGAGGTCCTCGTCGTCGAGGGCGAAGCCGAAGACGTCCAGGTTCTCGCGGATCCGCTCCGGCGTCACCGACTTCGGGATCACGACGACGCCGAGCTGCACGTGCCAGCGCAGCACCGCCTGCGCCGGCGAGACGCCGTGCTTCGCGGCGACGCGGGCCAGGGCCGGCTCGTCGAGGAGGCGCCCGCGGGCCAGCGGCGACCACGCTTCGGTGACGATCTCGTGGGCGGCGTCGAAGGTGCGCAGCTCCTCCTGGGGCAGCCGCGGGTGCAGCTCGACCTGGTTGATCGCCGGCACCACTCCCGTCTCGTCGAGCAGGCGCTGCACGTGCTCCTCGGCGAAGTTCGAGACGCCGATCGAGCGGGCCCGCCCCTCGCTCTGCAGGCGCTCGAGGGCGCGGTAGGTGTCGACGTAGCGGTCGCGCGAGGGGATCGGCCAGTGCACGAGGTAGAGGTCGACGTAGTCGGTGCCGAGCAGCTCGAGGCTCCGGTCGAAGGCGGCGAGCGTCTCGTCGAAGCCGTGGTCGTCGTTCCAGACCTTGGTCGTCACGAAGACCTGCTCGCGGGGGAGGCCGCTCGCGCGGATCCCCTCGCCGACTCCGCGCTCGTTGCCGTAGAGGGTGGCGGTGTCGACGTGCCGGTAGCCGGCCTCCAGGGCGACGGCGACCGTGCGGGCCGCCTCCTCGTCGCCGATCTTGTAGACGCCGAGCCCGAGCTGGGGGATCGCGCGGCCGTCGTTGAGGGGGATCAGGGGGACGCTCATGCCTCCCATGCTGGCACGCGCCTCAGACGCTCCAGTCGAGCTCGCCGTGCGGTCCCACGTGCACGTCGTCCTCGATCAGCGCCGCGAGACCTGCCACCCCGAAGAGGAGGCGCCGCTCGGCGCGCTCCGCGTCGCTGCGCTCGTCGATGCCGCGCGCGGCGAAGTGCACGTCGTGGCCCGCCTGCAGGCCCTCGACGCCGAGCCGGCCGCGGAGCGCGCGCACGGGGCGCCGGCCGATGCCGAGTCCGCGCCAGAGGGAGCCCGTCTCGAGGACCACCGCCGTCTCGGAGGCGACGACCCCGTGCTGCTCGCGGTGCGCGGTGAGCTGCCACCCGTAGCCGAGGTGGTGCAGGCGGGTCGAGTGCGGGCCGCGCCAGGCGTGCGAGGACTCCTCGCGGCGGAAGTAGACGGGACTCGGGCGGAAGGACCCCTGCCAGAGCGCGGCGGCGAGCTCCGTGCACCACTCCGGGGTCTCCGGATCGGACCAGGGGTCGAGGAGGTCGGTCCGGGCGGCGGCGCGCCGGTGCTCGCGCACCAGCTCCTCCGCGTCCTCCCGCAGTCCCATGCCGTCCCCTCGTCGTCGTGGGCCTTCACCCTAGGGTGTCCGACAGGCGCCGGACAACCGGGGTGGCGGCCTAGGAGGGCAGCGTGACCGGCTCGGTGTCGGGCAGCGGGCTGGCGTCGCGCCCGCGGAGATCCGGGTGGTACCGGCGGCCGAGCAGGGGCACCAGGAAGCCGACCAGGGCGAAGGCAGCGGCGACGACGATGGCGGCGGTCGGCCCGGCCTGGTCGATCTGCACGCCGGCGATCGCGGAGCCCAGCGCCGCGCCGATCAGCTGACCGGTGCCGACCCAGCCGTAGGCCTCCGCCGTGTCCGAGAAGCGCACGCTCGAGGCGGTGATCGCGAACAGAGCCGCGAGAGCGGGGGCGATGCCGATGCCGGCGAGGAACAGCGTGACGCACAGCCACCAGAAGTCGGTCGAGACCGCCGCCAGACCCATGCCGACCGTGACGATCAGCATCCGCCGCGCGGTCGCCCACCGGCTGATCGGGATGTGGCCGAGGGCGAGGCCGCCGACCAGGGAGCCCGCCGCGAACACGGCGAGCACGACGCCCGACTCGACTCCGCCCTCGCCGAACACCGCGACGACGCCCGCCTCGACCGCCGAGCAGGCGCCGATCAGGAGGAAGCCGACGACCGTGGCCAGCAGCACCGGGGGCTTCGTGAGCACCACGCCGAGGCGGCGCTTCGAGCGCGGGATGCGGACGCGGCCCACCTCGGGCGAGGCGATGAACCAGATCCCGCCGCCGATCAGGAACGCGGCGGCCGTCAGGATGCCCGCGACCGTCGACACCTGGATCGACACGAGCGTCGCCAGCACCGGGCCGAGCACCCAGATGATCTCCTGAGCGGAGGCGTCGAGCGAGAAGAGCGGGGTCAGCTGCGAGCTGGTGACCATCTTGGGGTAAATGGTCCGCACAGCCGGCTGCACCGGCGGCATGCTCAGGCCGGCGATGAACCCGATCACGACGAACTGCCACACCTCGAGCGGGAGCACGGCCATCGCGATGATCGCGCCCGCGCAGACCACGAGGGTGATCGTCAGCACGCGGCGCATCCCGAGCCGCCCCATCAGGCGGCTGGTCAGCGGCCCGGCGATGGCCTGCCCGATCGACATCGAGCCGAGCACCAGGCCGGCGGCGGCGTAGGAGTGGTGCACCCGCTCCACGTGCAGGAGGAACGCCAGCGAGAGCATCCCGAACGGGAAGCGCGCGGTCAGCTGCGCGAGGATGATGCGCCCCACCCCGGGGGTCTTCAGGAGATCGGTGTAGCTGCCCACCGGACGACACTAGCGCTCCGGAGGGGACTGCGGTTCGTCGAGGGAGACCGCTGCCCGAGGGTCCCTCGACGGGTCGCGGTTCCCTCGGCGGAGGGGCGCGTCAGCCGGCCAGCACCTTGCGGATCCGCTGCAGAGACACGCTCTCGGCGGTGCCGAGCGACTGCGCGAAGAAGCTCACCCGCAGCTCCTCGATCATCCAGCGGGCGCGCGCGATCCGCTCCGGGGCGTGCGCGGGCAGCGGCACGACGCCGCCTGCCGACCGGTAGAGCTCCTGGGCCGCCTGCACCTCGTTCAGCCAGACGCGGTCGCGCCCGACGTTCTCGGCGATCTTGCCGAAGCGCTCGGTGATCCCGCCGAGGTAGCGCGGGAGGTGCCGCAGCCGCTCCACTCCGGTCGCCGAGACGAAGCCCGGGTAGACCAGGCCCGAGAGCTGCTCCCGCGCATCCGTGAGGGCGGGCAGGAGCGCCATGCTCGTCGAGGCCTTGAGCGCCTTCTCGACGCCCCGGGCGGTGGTGAGGATCGTCGTGACCGTCTTCACGGTCTCGAACATCGCGTCCATGACGCTCGCCGAGACCCGGTCGCGCACGGCGTCGAACTCGGCGCGGAGGAAGAGCATCCCGTCGGGCTTCATCCGCCAGAGGACCGCGTCGACGCAGGCGAGCAGGCAGTCGGTGAAGAGCGCGGTCGTGTTCTGGTACGGGCTCTGCGCGAGCACGAGCTTCTCGTTCGAGGTGAGGTGCTGCTGCACGTAGGCGACGGGGCTCGGCGTCGCGAGCAGGAGGAGGCGGCGGACGCCTCTCGGGTGCTCGCGCGCCTGGTCCTCGGCCGTGGCGAGCAGGCGGATCGAGACCGAGTCGCCGTCGTCGATCAGGGCGGGGTAGGCGCGGATGGTGTTCCCGCCCTGCCGGGTGTCGGTGACGCGGGGCAGCTCCGGCATGTCCCAGGTCTTCAGGCCCCGGCGCTCGAGCGCGTCGGGGACCCGGGCCTCGACCACGCGGGCGACCTCGTCGCGGACCCGGCCGCGCAGGCGCTCGGCCAGCGGGGCGAGCTCCTTGCCGGCGGCGACCGTGCGCCCCCGCTCGTCGGCGACGGCGAAGGTGACCCGCAGGTGCGAGGGGATGCGCTCGAGGTCGAAGTCCTCGGGCTGCACCACCACGCCGGCCTCGCGGCGGATCGCTCCGGCCAGGGTCGCCGCGAACGACTCCGTCGGCGGGTTCGGCACGTCGTGCGGCAGGAACGCGGTGAGCTTGCGCGCCCAGTCGTTCGCGGGCACCACGTTCCGGCGCAGGTGCTTGGGCAGCGCCTTGATCATCGCGGTGACCAGCTCGGCCCGGAGTCCCGGCACCAGCCAGTCGAAGCCGAGGGGCGTCACGCGGGGCAGGAGCGCGAGCGGCACGTGCACCGTCACTCCGTCCTCCTCCGTCCCCGGCTCGAACCGGTACGAGAGGCGGAAGCGCTGGTCGGCCTGGCGCCACTGCGTGGGGAACGCGGTCTCGTCGATCTGCTCCGCGTCCTCGGGGAGGAGCGTCTCCTGCGTCATCGTCAGCAGATCGGGCTCGTCGTGCTGGGTCGTCCGCCACCAGGAGTCGAACGAGCGCACCGAGGTGATGTCGCGGGGGAGCCGGCGGTCGTAGAAGTCGAACACGGCCTCGTCGTCGACGAGCAGGTCGCGGCGGCGCGTGCGCTCCTCCAGCCGCTCGAGCTCGGCCCGCAGGGCCCGGTTCTTGCGGTCGAAGGCGTGGCGCGACTCCCACTCGCCCTCGACGAGGGCGTGCCGGATGAACAGCTCGCGGGCGTACGAGGCGTCGATCCGCGAGAACTGGACGCGGCGGCGGGCGATGATCGGCACGCCGTAGAGCGTGACCTTCTCGTAGGCGACGGCCGCGCCCTGCGACTTCTCCCAGTGCGGCTCGCTGAACTGCCGCTTCACGAGGTCGCCCGCGATCGCCTCGGCCCAGGCCGGATCGATCGCGGCGTTCGAGCGGGCGAAGAGGCGGCTGGTCTCGACCAGCTCGGCGCTCATCACCGCGTCGGGGAGCTTCTTGGCCAGGGCGCTGCCGGGGAAGATCGAGAACTTCGCGTTGCGGGCGCCGATGTACTGCACGTTCTGGCGCTCGCGGCTCTTCGCCGCGCGCTGCGCCTGCTGCGAGGTGGTGTCCTTGATGCCCAGGTGCGAGAGCAGGCCGGCCAGGAGGCTCCGGTGGATCCCGTCGGGGTCGACCTTCGGCTCGCCCAGCTCGAGCTTGAGGGGGCGAGCGAGCTGGCGCAGCTGGCGGAACACGTCCTGCCACTCGCGCACGCGCAGGTAGTTGAGGTACTCGGCCTTGCACAGGCGCCGGAAGGCGCTCGAGGAGAGCTCCTCCTGCTTCTCCTCGACGTAGTTCCAGAGGTTCAGCAGGGTGAGGAAGTCGCTGGTGGGATCGACGAAGCGCGCGTGCTGCTGGTCGGCCTGGGCGCGGCGCTCGAGAGGGCGCTCGCGGACGTCCTGGATCGTGAGGCCCGCGACGATCGCCATCACCTCGCGGCTGACGCCGTGGCGGCGCGACTCGATCACCATCCGGCCGAAGCGCGGATCGATGGGGAGCCGCGCGAGGTCGCGCCCGATGCGCGTGAGCTGCGGCGCGGCCTCCGCCCCCTTGCGCGGGACGCCGCTCGAGTGCGCGCTCGGCGGCGTGCCGCGCACCGGAGCGGCGTCTCGCGGCGCGGCG
Organism: Rathayibacter sp. AY2B5; assembly: GCF_002931645.1. Taxonomy (NCBI): domain Bacteria; kingdom Bacillati; phylum Actinomycetota; class Actinomycetes; order Micrococcales; family Microbacteriaceae; genus Rathayibacter; species Rathayibacter sp. AY2B5. The sequence goes on from NZ_PSUE01000012.1 coordinate 73,880, forward strand.
GAGGCGGCGGAGGGGGAGCCGGGGACGCGGAGGGCGCCGAGCTCCGTGAGCAGGTCGAGGCCGTCCTTGATGCCGCGGGAGTCGGGCGGAGTGAGGAACGGGAACGAGGCGATGTCGCCCAGTCCGAGCGAGATCATCTGCAGGATGACCGCGGCCAGGCCCGTGCGCAGGATCTCGGGATCGGTGTACTCGGGGCGGCGGAGGTAGTCCTCCTCGGAGTAGAGGCGGATCGCGATGCCCGCGCTGGTGCGTCCCGAGCGGCCGGAGCGCTGGTTCGCGGAGGCCTGCGACACCGCCTCGATCGGCAGCCGCTGCACCTTCGAGCGCGCGCTGTAGCGCGAGATGCGGGCCGTGCCGCCGTCGATCACGTAGCGGATCCCGGGGACGGTGAGGCTCGTCTCCGCCACGTTGGTCGCGAGCACGACGCGGCGGCGGACGCCGGGGGTGCGCCCCTTCTCGAAGACGCGGTGCTGATCGGCCGCCGACAGGCGCCCGTAGAGGGGGAGCACCTCGGTGCCCGGCAGATTCCGGCCCCGGATGGCGTCCTCGGCGTCGCGGATCTCGTTCTCGCCCGAGAGGAACACCAGGACGTCGCCCGGATCCTCGCGCGCCAGCTCGCCCAGGGCGTCGGCGATGCCGGTCATCAGGTCGCGGCTGCCGCTCGTCGCGTCGGGGACGTCGGTGTCGTCGTCCTCCTCCGGCTCCTCGGCGACCAGCGGGCGGTAGCGGATCTCGACCGGGTAGGTGCGGCCGGAGACCTCGATGATCGGCGCGGGCTCGCCGGCGGCGTCGGCGAAGTGGGCCGCGAAGCTCTGCGGGTCGATCGTCGCCGAGGTGATGATCACCTTCAGGTCGGGGCGCTGCGGCAGCAGGCGGTGCAGGTAGCCCAGGAGGAAGTCGATGTTGAGGCTGCGCTCGTGCGCCTCGTCGATGATGATCGTGTCGTACCGGCTGAGCATCCGGTCGTGGTTCATCTCGTTGAGCAGGATGCCGTCGGTCATCAGCTTGATCCGCGTCGAGGCGGACGCCTTGTCGGTGAACCGGACCTGGTAGCCGACCAGCCCGCCGACCTCGTCGTCGAGCTCCTCCGCGATGCGCTCGGCGATGGTGCGCGCGGCGATGCGCCGGGGCTGCGTGTGCGCGATGCTCTCGCGGCCGAGCTCCAGGCAGATCTTCGGCAGCTGGGTCGTCTTGCCCGATCCGGTCGCGCCGGCGACGATGACCACCTGGTGGTCGCGGATCGCGGCGGCGATGTCCTCGCGCCGCGCCGACACGGGGAGTTCGGGCGGGTAGCGGATGCTGAGCACGTCTGACATGAGCCCTCCATCCTACGCCGCGTGCGACAATGCCCTGTCTCGTGAATCATCGCGGGCCACCCTGCCCGGTCGGGCGCTCCGGCGCCGGTCGACCGCGGCGCACGATCCCGTGGAGCACCCCGATGAATCCGCAGTCCCTGCTGGTCGTGCTGAACATCGTGCTGCTGCTCTTCGCGATCCGGGGCGTGCTGTCGAACCCGAGGCTCTCGAAGGTCGCGAAGGTCTCCTGGGTGGCGTTCATCGTGATCGCGCCGTTCATCGGCAGCCTCGCCTACCTGGCGGTGGGCCGTCGCGGCGGGAGCGGCGGAAGCGGCACGGTCGTGCGCGGCACGGAGCGGCCGTCGGGCTGGTTCTTCGAGCGCTGAGCGGTCGGGTGGCCCTACGGCGGGGGAGACCCGCGGACGTCGGCGCTCCGCGGACCTCCTGACCCTCCGACCCGCGGCAACCCCCTCACCGCAGGCTCCGCCCGCGTCTAGCGTGGAGCGCATGGCCGATCGTCTGCGCTCCAGTGTCAGCCCCTACCTCCGCTCGCACGCGGACAATCCGGTCGACTGGTTCCCCTGGGGCGAGGAGGCGTTCGCCGAGGCGGTGCGCCGCGACGTCCCGGTGATGGTGTCCATCGGCTACTCCACCTGCCACTGGTGCCACGTGATGGCGCGGGAGTCGTTCTCGGATCCGGTGCTCGCCGCGCGGCTGAACGCGGACTTCGTCGCGGTGAAGGTCGACCGCGAGGAGCACCCGGACGTCGACACGGCCTACCTGACGGCCGCGAGCGCGTTCACCCGGCAGCTCGGCTGGCCGCTGACGGCCTTCGCCACCCCCGCCGGCGAGACCTTCTTCGCCGGCACCTACTTCCCGCCGCGCGCCGTCGGCGGCGTGCCCGCCTTCTCCGACGTCCTCGACGCGGTCTCGGAGGCGTGGCGGCTGCGGCGCGACGAGGTGCAGGCGACGGCGGGCGGCCTCGCCGCGGCCCTGCGCGAGGCGACCGCGGCGCTGCCCGCCGATGCCGCACTGCCCGGCGACGCCGAGCTCGACGGCGCCGTCCGCGCACTCGCGGACGAGGAGGACCGGGTGCACGGCGGCTTCGGCGGCGCCCCGAAGTTCCCGGTGGCCCCCGTGCTCGGGTTCCTGGCCTCGCGGCCCTCGGGAGCGGCGCTCGCCGAGCGCACGCTGCTCGCGCTGGCCGCGTCCCCTCTCCGCGACCGCGACGGGGGCTTCTTCCGCTACGCGACGCAGGCCGACTGGAGCGATCCGCACTACGAGCGGATGCTGTACGACAACGCGCAGCTGCTGGACGTCGCGGCCGTCCTGCTCGGGCACGACGGCGCCCGGGTGGAGGAGCTGACCGGGATCGCGGAGGGCGTCGCCGCGTTCCTCCTGATCACTCTCGAGCGGCCGGGCGGCGGCTTCGCGTCGGCGCAGGACTCGGAGAGCATCGTCGACGGTCAGCGCTCGGAGGGCGGCTACTACCTCGCCGAGGACCGGTCCCGCCTCGCGCCACCCGCTCTCGACGAGAAGGTCGTCACCGGCTGGAACGGCCTGGCGATCCGCGCGCTCGCCCGCGCCGGACGCGTGCTCGGACGGGAGGAGTGGATCGACGCCGCCCGGCGCGCGGCGGACGCGGTGCTGCAGCGGCACCTCGTCGACGGCCGCGTCGCGGTGCGCGCCTCCCTCGACGGTGCCGTCTCCGCGGCCCGCCCGGCGCTGGAGGACCTCGGGATGCTGGCCGGCGGGCTCCTCGAGCTCGCCCTGGCGGAGGGCCGCCCGCGCTACGCGGTCGCGGCGCGCACCCTGATCGACGGCGCGCTCGACGCGGCCGATGGCCCGCTGCCGTTCGCGCTGCCCGGGGGAGGGGACCCGGCGCTGACCGCGCGGGGACTCCTGCTCGCGGCCGATGCCTCCGAGGGCGCCTACCCCTCCGGCCTGTCGGCGACGGCGGACGCGGCGCACGAGCTGTACCTGCTCACCGGATCGCAGCGCTACCGGGAGGCGGCCGAGGCGGTCGTCGCCTCGATCGCTCCGGGCGCGGTCCGCCGGCCGATGGGCTTCGGCGCCGTGCTCGGGCTCGCTTCGCGGCTGGCTCGCCCGGTGCGGCAGCTGGTCGTCGTGGGCCCCGGCGCGGCGGAGGCGGTGCAGGGCGCGCGGTCCGCCGGGATCGGCGTGCTGGTCGGCGTGTCCGACGAGGGCGCCCGGGACTGGGCGGACGCGGGCTTCGAGCTGTTCGAGGGGCGGATCTCGCGGGAGGGGCTGCCGACCGCCTACTCCTGCGAGGCCTTCGTCTGCGCCCTTCCGACGACCCGCCTCCCGGAGGAGCTGCTCACGCGGCCGTGACCACCAGTGGCGCCGCGGGGTCGGCGGCCCACTCGTTGAGCGAGCCGTCGTAGACGACCGCCGTGTGGACTCCGAGCACCGCCAGTGCGAGTGCATCGGCCGTCGCGGCGATCCCGCCCCCGCAGTAGAGGACGATCCGCTCGGCCTGGAGAGCGTCTCCGAACAGCGACCGCAGCCGCTCCGGCGGCAGGAGCGTGTTGTCGGCGCGGTCGACGAGCCTCCCGGCGGGGACGCTCCGCGAGCCCGGCAGGTGTCCGAGGCGGGGTCGGCGCCCCTCCTCCCCGGTGAACTCCTTCGGCGGGACCGCGCAGACCAGCGCCCCGGGAGCCTCGCCGCGCACGACGCTCTCGACGCCGGCCTTGTCGATCCAGAGCGGCCGCTCCTCGCGCACGCTGATGCCACCGCTCACGGCGGGCTCGACATGCCCCGTCTCGATCGGGCGCTCCTCCCGCCGCCAGGCCGGGAGCCCGCCGTCGAGCACCGCGACGGCGTCGTGCCCGGCCGAGCGCAGCAGCCACCACAGGCGCGAGGCCCACTGGCCGACCGCGGAGTCGTACACGACGACCACCGAGTCGTCGTCGATGCCGAGCGCGGCGGTCGCGGCGGCGAAGCGCTCCGGGTCGAGCCGGGTGAAGGGCAGGGGAGCCGCCGGATCCGACAGCTGCTCGAGCAGGTCGCCGAACACGGCGCCGGGGACATGCCCCTCGAGGAGGTACTGCTCGTCGCCGCTGAGGTAGCCGGGCCGCCCGTCGAAGCCGGGCACGAGCAGCACGCTGGCGTCGACGACGACGAGGTGCTCGCGGCCGAGCTGGTCGGCGAGCCACTGGGTCGAGACGATCGGCCGGGCGAGGTACGGGGCGGAGGAGGTGCTCACCCGCCCCACGGTAGGCGCGACCGCCGACAGGCGCGCCCCCGTGCGTCACGCACGGTCACGGACGCCGCCGGGCGCTCAGCACTCGATGACGTTGACCGCGAGGCCGCCCTCGCTCGTCTCCTTGTACTTCGACGACATGTCGATGCCGGTCTGGCGCATCGTCTCGATGACCGCGTCGAGCGAGACGCGGTGGTCGCCGTCGCCGTGCAGCGCGAGGCGGGCCGCGCTCACGGCGGTGGAGGAGGCGATCGCGTTCCGCTCGATGCAGGGGATCTGCACGAGCCCGCCGACCGGGTCGCAGGTCAGTCCGAGGTGGTGCTCCATCGCGATCTCGGCCGCGTTCTCGACCTGGCGCGGACTGCCGCCGAGCACCGCGCAGAGCGCTCCGGCGGCCATCGCGCAGGCCGAGCCGACCTCGCCCTGGCAGCCCGCCTCCGCACCGGAGATCGAGGCGTTCGTCTTGCAGAGCGAGCCGATCGCGGTGGCGGTGAGGAGGAAGCGGCGCAGCCCCGCGCGGTCGGCGCCCGGGACGAAGCGGAGGTAGTAGTGCCCGACGGCGGGGATGATGCCCGCCGCTCCGTTCGTCGGAGCCGTCACGACGCGCCCGCCTGCGGCGTTCTCCTCGTTCACCGCGAGGGCGAAGGCGTGGAGCCACTCCACCGAGGTCGCGCGGGCGCGGTCGAGCGGATCCTCCTCGAAGGCCTCGAGCCGCTCGCGGAGCACCGAGGCCCGGCGGCGGACGCCCAGGCCGCCCGGCAGCACGCCGTCGGTCGCCAGGCCGTGCTCGACGCAGGCGGCCATGGCGTCCCAGATCGCGTCGAGGCGGGCGTCGATGTCGACCCCGGGGTGCAGAGCGCGCTCGTTCGCGGCGGCGATCTCGGCGATGCCGGAGCGGGTCCGATCGCAGGTCGCCAGCAGGTCGAGCCCGGAGACGAAGGGGTAGGGGTGCGGGGCCAGCGCAGCCAGCTCGGCGCGCTCGCCCGCGCGCCGGATGAAGCCGCCGCCGATCGAGTAGTAGGTCTCCTCCCACACCGGCAGCGGGTCGTCTCCGACCCAGACGCTGAAGGTGAGGGCGTTCGGGTGCTCCGGCAGCCTCGTGCGCGGCTCGAAGACGACGTCGTCGCGCGTCATCGCGAGGCGCTGCTCGCCGGCCAGGAGGATCGTCCCCTCCGCGTCGAGGCGCTGCCAGGCCCCGCGCACCAGCGCCGGGTCGCACGTCTCGGGGTCGAGGCCGGCGAGACCGGCGACCACCGCGTCGGGGGTGCCGTGGCCGATCCCGGTGGAGCCGAGCGAGCCGTAGAGGGTGCAGCCCACCCGGCTCACACGGCCGAGGAGCCCGGCGTCGCGGATCCGCTCGGCGAGGGCGAGGGCGGCGCGCATCGGCCCGACGGTGTGCGAGCTGGACGGGCCGATCCCCACGCTGAACAGGTCGAGGACGGAGACGTAGGCGCTCATCCACCGAGACTACGCCGGGGCCGGCGGAGTGCGCCGCCCGAGCCGCGCCCGCGTCGAGGAGCCACGGAGATCCGGCGTCGACGAGGGTCTGCGGCGGGTCAGCGCAGCGTCTTGCGCGCCGAGATCTGGCCGGTGTCGAAGCCGAGCAGGTGCAGGCCGCCGTGGAAGCGGGCGTGCTCGACCTTGATGCAGCGGTCCATCACGACGGTCAGGCCCTTCGACTCGCCGTACTCGGCCGCCTCCTGGTTCCAGATCCCCAGCTGCACCCAGACCGTGGGCGCGCCGACGGCGAGGACGTCGTCGATCACGGCGGGGATGTCGCTCGCCTTGCGGAACACGTCGACGATGTCGGGCACGACCGGGAGCTCGGCGAGACTGCGGTAGACCGGCTGCCCCAGGATCTCGGTGGCGTTCGGGTTCACGAAGTAGAGCTCGTAGTCGCTCGACTGCTGCAGGTAGGTGGCGACGAAGTAGGAGGAGCGGGCCGGGTTCGGCGAGACGCCGACGATCGCCACGGTCTTCGCGCGGCGGAGGATGTCGAGTCGCCTGCGGGCGTCGGGGCCCACCCAGGTGCGCTGCGAGCGCAGCATCTTCGCCAGCGGCGAGTTCGCCGGGACCGAGCAGCTCAGCCCGTTGGACAGCTGGACGACCGTGTCGGCGGTGTCGGTGGTGCTCATGCTCAGACCTCCACGGCCGGGGTGTGCAGGGTGGCGGTCGTGTCCTCGGGGAGCGCGGTCGGAGCGTCGGGGGTGCCGTGCTCCTCGACCGCGCGGGCGAGCGCCTGGTCGAGATCGTAGATGATGTCGTCCGCGTCCTCGATGCCGACGGAGAGGCGGACGAGTCCGGGGAGGACGCCCGCGTGGAGGAGCTGGTCCTCGGTGAGCTGGGCGTGGGTGGTCGAGGCGGGGTGGATCACCAGCGTCTTCGCGTCGCCGATGTTGGCGAGGTGGCTGGCGAGGTCGACCGATTCGATGAAGGTCTGGCCGACGGCGCGGCCGCCCTTGACCACGAAGCTGAAGACCGAGCCCGGTCCCTTCGGCAGGTACTTCTGCGCGCGGTCGTGGTGCGGGTGCGCGGGCAGCCCGGCCCAGTAGACGGCCTCGATCCGGGGGTCGGCGTCGAGCCACTCGGCGACGCGGCGCGCGTTGTCGACGTGCGCCTGGATCCGGTACGGCAGCGTCTCGACGCCCTGGGCGAGCAGGAACGCGGAGTGCGGAGCGAGGACCGGCCCGATGTCGCGCAGCTGCTCCGCGCGCAGGCGCGTGAGGAAGCCGTACTCCCCGAAGTTGCCGTCCCACGACAGGTCCCCGTAGGAGGCCACCGGGTCGTGCAGCAGCGGGAACTTCTCGGGGGAGTAGTGGAAGCGCCCCGACTCGACGACGACGCCGCCGAGCGTGGTGCCGTGTCCGCCGAGGAACTTGGTGGCCGAGTGGATGACGATGTCGGCGCCCCACTCGATCGGGCGGACGAGGTAGGGCGTGGCGACCGTGGAGTCGATGATCAGCGGGATGCCGGCGGCGTGCGCGACCGCGGCGAGGCCCTCGATGTCGGCGATCTCGCCGGAGGGGTTCGCGATCGTCTCGGCGTAGAGCACCTTGGTCTTCTCGGTGATCGCCGCCGCGTAGTCGGCCGGGTCGCTCGAGCGGACGAAGGTGGTGTCCACTCCGAAACGGCGGAGCGTGACGTCGAGCTGGGTGATCGATCCGCCGTAGAGGTTGGCGGAGGACACCACGTGGTCGCCCGCGCCGACGAGCGCCGCGAAGGTGATGAACTGCGCCGAGAGCCCGGAGGCCGTGGCGACGGCGCCGAGGCCGCCCTCGAGGCTCGCGACGCGCTCCTCGAAGGAGGCGACCGTGGGGTTCGACAGGCGCGAGTAGACGTTGCCGTACTTCTGCAGCGCGAAGCGGGCCGCGGCGTCGGAGGTGTCGTCGAAGACGAAGGCGCTGGTCTGGTAGATCGGCAGAGCGCGGGCGCCCGTCACCGCGTCGGGGATGTTGCCCGCGTGGATCGCACGCGTCTTGAAGCCGTACTCACGATCTGCCATGCGATCGACGCTAGCGGGAGCCGCCGACACCGCCGCGCCGGAGCGACGCATCGCGTAACAGAGCGGTCCCGCAGTGCAGAGCGACCGTGCGCGACAGAGCGGCCGAGCGGATCGGAGCGCCGATCAGAGCGCCAGCTGCACCGCGGCCAGTCCCATCGCCGCGATCGCCGCCCACGACACCAGGGCGACGAGGAGAGCACGCCACCCCGTCGTCACGAGCGCGCGCACCCGGACGGCGCTGCCGAGCGCGAAGAGGGCCGCGGCGAGGAGCCAGGTCTGCGCGGTGTCGGCGGCGGCGAGCAGTCCCTCCGGCAGGGGGAGGAGCGTGCGCAGCAGCACCGCGGCGAGGAACCCGACCACGAACAGCGGCACGATCGCCGGGCGCGTCCCGCCGGTCCCGCCTCGGCGCCTCGTGACCGCCGCCGCCACCGCGACCATCGGCGCCAGCATGACCACTCGGGTGAGCTTCACCACGACCGCCACGGCCAGCGCCGACGCTCCGGCCACCTGGGCCGTCGCCACGACCTGGCCCACGTCGTGGACCGAGGCGCCGACCCAGTGCCCGAACTGCACGTCGGAGAGCCCGAGCGGCTGCTGCAGGGCGGGGAGCACTGCGATCGCGAGCGTGCCGCAGAGCGTCACCAGCGCGACCGGCGTCGCCTGCTCCTGCTCCTTCGCCCGGGTCGCTCCGGCCATCGCGCCGATCGCCGAGGCCCCGCAGATCGAGAAGCCCGCCGCGAGCAGCAGCGGCTCCTGCCCGGGCAGCCGGAGCGCCCGGCCCAGCGCCCAGGTCAGGCCGAAGGTGGCCAGGACGATCCCGACGACGACCAGGATCGCGCCCCAGCCCAGCGCAGCGATGTCGATCAGAGAGAGCTTCAGCCCGAGCAGGACGATGCCGGCGCGCATCAGCGAGCGGGACGAGAACTTCAGGCCCGGCGCCAGCGCCCCGCTCAGCAGGGGGCGCGCCGCGGGCAGCTGCGCCACGAGGATCCCGAGCGCGACCGCCGCGGTCAGCATCGGCACTGCCGGCACCGTCGCGTGCAGCAGGGCCGCGATCACCGCCGCGACGGCGCAGGCCGCGACTCCCGGGCCCAGCCGCCGGATCATACCCACGAGGGCAGCCACATGTGGGCCTGCCAGAAGGTGAAGGACGTCTGCGCGCCGATCCAGAGCGGCAGGAAGTAGGCCGTCAGCGCGGCCGCCGCCACTGCGAAGACGAGCACCACGAGGACGCCCCGGGTGCGTTGCCTCCGCTCGTCGCCCGGACTCCCGATCACGATCCCGGCCGTCAGCGCCAGCGCCAGCATCATGTAGGGCTCGAAGACGACGCAGTAGAACTGGAACACCGTGCGGTCGAGGTAGAGGAGCCACGGCAGGTAGCCCGCGACGATCCCCATCAGCACGAAGCCGGCGCGCCACTCCCGGTACCGCGCGAGCCGGTAGAGGAGGTACACCAGCGCCAGGACCCCGGCGTACCAGATGAGCGGATTGGCGACCGAGGTGATCGCCTCGTCGCAGCGTGCGGCGGTGCAGCCGTCGACGCCCGTCGCCTGGTCGACGAAGTACATGCTGGTCGGCCGGAGCATGAGCAGCCAGGTGAGCGGGTTCGCCTCGTAGGGGTGCGAGGCCCGCAGGTTGATCGAGTAGTCGTACATCTGCACGTGGTAGTGCCAGAGGCTCTGCGCCCAGTCCGGCACCCACGCCAGAGCCCCGGTCCAGGCGTTGCCGGGGGCCTCCGACGCCCACTGCCGGGCCCATCCGCCGGAGGTGCGCAGCCAGCCCGTCCAGGTCACGAGGTAGGCGATCAGGGCGATCGGCACGACCAGGAGGAAGGTGACCGGACCCTGCTTGAGGATCGCGCCGCTGCCCCAGAACGGCACGCCCGCGCGGCGCCGCATCAGCGCGTCGACGACCACCGCGTACACGCCGTACGCCGCGAGGAAGTAGACGCCCGTCCACTTCACGCCCGCGGCCAGGCCGAAGAGCACGCCGGCCGCGAGCAGCCAGGGCCGCCACCACAGGACCGGCCCCCAGCTCGGCAGCGCTCCCGCCGCCACCTTCCGCGCCAGCTGCAGGTCGGCCCAGCGCCGGTCCAGCAGCACCGCCGCGACCCCGCAGAGCGCGACGAACATCAGGATCCCGTCCAGGAGCGACACCCGCGACATCACGATCGCGTGGCCGTCGAGCGCGAGCATCAGCCCCGCGAAGGAGGAGAGGAGGGTGGAGCGGAACAGGAGGCGGCCGATCACGATCACCAGCGCGACGGCGAGGATCCCCACGACGGCGGTCGCGACGCGCCAGCCGACGCTGTCGTCCGCGCCGAACACGCCCATCCCGAGCCCGATGATCCACTTGCCCAGCGGCGGATGCACCACGAAGGACGGCGCCCCCGTGAAGGTGTCCACGTCGCCGGCCGCGAAGCCGGGGTCCGGGTTCTCGGGCCAGGCGCCCTCGAACCCGAGGTTCCAGAGGGTCCAGGCGTCCTTCACGTAGAAGGTCTCGTCGAACACGAGCGAGCGCGGGTGGCCGAGGTTCCACAGCCGCAGCACCGCGGCCAGGGCGACCACCAGCAGCGGCAGTCCGAGCTCGTACAGCCGGCGGCGCGCGGGGGAGGCGACGAGCCGGGCGCGCAGGTCGTCGAACCAGGAGCCGCGCGGCACGTCCGGGAGCGGGGTGCGCTCCCGCGGTGCGGACGCCTCGGCGGGCTCCACCGGGACCGAGCGCGCCGATCCCGCCGCGTCCAGGAGCAGGTCGTCGAAGTCGCGCTGCGGTCGGTCCGTCACCCGGCCATGCTAACGGGGCGCCTCCTCCCGGGACGGCGGCGATCCGCGGCGGGAGGCCCCGGACCCGGCCTGGGAGACTGGCGGCATGATCATCCTCGCCGGCACTCCCATCGGAAACCTCGGCGACGCCTCCCGCCGGCTCGTGGAGGCGCTGGGCTCCGCCCGCCACGTCGCCGCCGAGGACACGCGCGTGACCATCCAGCTGATGCGCGCCCTGGGCGTCGAGAACCGGCCCGCCCTCTACGCCCTGCACGACCACAACGAGCGCGAGCGCGCCGCCGAGCTGGTGGAGCTGGCCCGCGAGGAGGACCTGCTCGTGCTGAGCGACGCGGGCATGCCCACGGTCTCGGACCCGGGCTACCACCTGGTCGAGGCGGCGGTGGCGGCGGGAGTCGCGGTCACCGCGCTGCCCGGTCCCTCGGCGGTGCTCATGGCGCTCGCCGTGTCCGGGCTCCCGACGGACCGCTTCAGCTTCGAGGGGTTCCTGCCCCGCCGGCACGGCGAGCGGGTCTCGACCTTCCGGGCGCTCGTCGACGAGCGGCGCACCATGGTCTTCTTCGAGTCCCCGCACCGGATCGGCGACGCGCTCGCCGACCTGGTCGAGGCGATGGGCCCGGAGCGGCGCGTCGTCGTCTGCCGCGAGCTCACCAAGATGTTCGAGGAGGTCCGGCGCGGCACGGCGGCCGAGCTGGCCGAGTGGGCGGCCGACGGCCTGCGCGGCGAGATCTGCCTGGTCGTCGAGGGAGCCCCCGCGAGGGAGGCGTCGCTCGAGGACGCGCTGGCCGACGTGCTGGCCCGCGTCGAGGCCGGATCGCGGCTCAAGGAGGCGTCGGCCGAGGTCGCCGAGATCACGGGGCTCTCGCGCCGCGCTCTCTACGAGGCGGCGCTCGCCTCCCGCCGCGGCTGAGAGCTCCCTCCCAGACGGCGCCCGCGGCCGGTCGTCCACGGCCTCCGTCACACGCCGGGAGCGGTGCCGCGCGGTGAATAGGATGGTCGCCATGTCCGACGGCGCCTCCTTCTACCTCACGACCCCGATCTTCTACGTGAACGACGTCCCGCACATCGGGCACGCGTACACCGAGGTCGCCGCCGACGTGCTCACCCGCTGGCACCGCCAGGCGGGCGACGACACCTGGCTGCTGACCGGCACCGACGAGCACGGCCAGAAGATCCTCCGCACCGCCACCGCCAACGGCACGACCCCCCAGGAGTGGGCCGACCGCCTCGTGAGGACCGCCTGGCAGCCGCTGCTCGAGACCATCGACATCGCCAACGACGACTTCATCCGCACCACGGACGCGCGGCACGAGGTCAACGTCCAGAAGTTCCTGCAGAAGCTGTACGACGAGGACGCGATCTACACCGGCGAGTACGAGGGCTACTACTGCGTGGGCTGCGAGGAGTACAAGCAGCTGTCCGACCTCGAGGAGGGCACCGGCGACTACGCCGGCCAGTACGTCTGCAAGATCCACTCGAAGCCGGTCGAGCTGCTGAAGGAGAAGAACTACTTCTTCAAGATGAGCGAGTACACCGAGCGGCTGCTCGCGCTCTACGAGGAGCGTCCCGACTTCGTCCAGCCCGAGTCGGCGCGCAACGAGGTCGTGAGCTTCGTCCGCCAGGGCCTGGCCGACCTGTCGATCTCCCGCTCCAGCTTCGACTGGGGCGTGAAGGTCCCGTGGGACGACTCGCACGTGGTCTACGTCTGGTTCGACGCGCTGCTCAACTACATCACCGCGGTCGGCTACGGTCAGGACGAGGCGGAGTTCGAGCGCCGCTGGCCCGCGACCCACATCGTCGGCAAGGACATCCTGCGCTTCCACGCGGTGATCTGGCCCGCCATGCTCATGGCCGCGGGCCTCGAGGTCCCCCGGCAGGTGTTCGGCCACGGCTGGCTGCTGGTCGGCGGCGAGAAGATGTCGAAGTCGAAGCTCACCGGCATCGCGCCCGAGCAGATCACCGACACCTTCGGCTCCGACGCCTTCCGCTACTACTTCCTCCGGGCCATCACCTTCGGCCAGGACGGCTCGTTCTCGTGGGAGGACCTGTCTGCGCGCTACCAGTCCGAGCTCGCGAACGGCTTCGGCAACCTCGCCTCGCGGGTCGTCGCGATGCTGCACCGCTACTACGACGGCGTCGTGCCCGCGCCGGGGGAGCCGACTGAGGCGGAGGAGCGCGTGCAGCGCATCGTCGCCGAGGCCGCCGCGTCGGCCGACCGGTCGATCGACGCGCTCGCGATCCACGACGCGATCACCGCCGTGTGGAGCATCGTCGAGGAGCTCAACGGCTACATCACCGAGCAGGAGCCGTGGGCACTCGCCAAGCGCGAGGAGCGCGAGCGCCTCGGCACGGTGCTCTACACCGCGACGGAGGGGCTCCGCGCCCTGGCCGTGCTGCTCTCGCCGGTCGTGCCGCGCGCGACGGCGTCCCTCTGGGAGGCGCTCGGCGTGACGGAGTCGCTGGGCGCCCTCACCGCGCAGCCGATCCGCGAGGCGGGCCGGTGGGGAGTCCTCCCCGTCGGCACCACCGTCGGCACGCTCGCCGCGCTCTTCCCGCGCATCGAGGCTCCCGCGTCCTGACGGCCGCGCCTCGACCCGTGGACCGAGCAGCCGAGCGGTGCGGACTCGCCGGCGGAGGATCCGCAGGGGAGTGCCCGACGGCCGTGATCCGAACGCGGGGGGCCGGGTGCGAGCGGCCCTCCGCTCCGTGGACGGCGGGGCGCTGATGACGCGCGAGGTGCTCGACGCTCTCGAGCAGGCGGCCGAGCTCACCCGGCGCCACGTCGGGCACCCCGAGCGCGCCGCCGCGCTCGCCCTGCGCCTGCACCGGGTGACCGCTCCGACCGAGCTCGTCTACACCCGGTTCCCGCCGACCCTCAGCCTGGTGCTGGCCGGCCGGAAGCGCTCGGTGGTCGGCGACTCCGACGAGCGGTGGGGCGCCGGCCGCTTCCTGATCACCCCCGTCGATCTGCCGGTGGTCGCGGCCGTCGTGGAGACCGGCGACCGCGGCGACTTCCTGTCGGCCAACTGGCGTCTCGACCCGCTCGTGGTGGCCGAGATCGCGGCGCTCGCCCCCCGGACGGCCCCGCGGGCTCCCGCCCCGCGGATCGGCACGGTCACGGAGGAGATGGCCGACTCGCTGCGCCGACTCTTCCGTCTGCTCGACGCCCCCGCCGACATCCCGGTGCTCGCCCACGCGATCACGCGCGAGCTCGTGCTGCGGCTGCTGCAGACGGACCAGGCGCCCCGGCTGCTGGCCGCGTCCAGCACCGTCCGCTCGGAGGCCGTCTCCCGCGCGGTCGAGGCGATGAGCGCGTCGCTGTCGCGCGGATGGACCCTCGGCGCGCTCGCCGCGGAGGCGGGCACCAGCGTGCCCACACTCACCCGCCGCTTCCGCGAGCTGACCGGGATGTCGCCGCTGGGCTACCTGCGGCGGCTCCGCCTCGGGGAGGCCAGGAGGCTGCTCCTGGTCCGGGGCGACACCGCCGCGCAGGCCGCGGCCGCGGTCGGCTACGCGAGCGCGTCGCACTTCGGGCGCGACTACCGCCGCGCCTACGAGACGACCCCCGCGGCCGACGCCGCGCTCCACCCCGGGCCGCTCGTCCAGATCCACTGAGCGGCGGGCGCTGTCGCGGGGACTTCGAGCGGCGCGTGCCGCGGCGTCAGACGCGGGCGCCGACGATGCCTCCGTCGACGTCGAGCGTCGTGCCGTGGACGTACGAGGCCTCGTCCGAGACGAGCCAGCGCACGGCCAGGGCGATCTCGTCCGGACGTCCGGGCCGGCCGGCGGGGGCGGACGCGGTCATCTGCTCCAGGATCGCCGCGGCGTGCTCGTTGCCGGGCGTGAGAGTCGCGCCGGGCGCGACGGCGACCACGCGCACGCCGCTCGGGCCGTACTCGGCCGCCCACGCCCGCGTGAGGTGCTCCAGCGCCGCCTTGGTCGCGGGGTAGAGCGCGGTCCCGGGCGTTCCCACCCGTCCCATCCACGAGGTGATGTTGACGACTACTCCGCTCCCGCGCTCGGCCATGGCCGGGGCGATCGCCGCGACGAGCTGGTGCGGCACGCGGATGTTCGTGGTGAGGAGGGACTCGACGTCGGCGTCGCTGAGGTCGGCGGTCGGCCCCACCGGGAACACTCCGGCGTTGTTGACGATGAAGTCGATCCGCCCGTCGAGGAGGGTCAGCGCCCGCTCGGCGACGGCGCGGGTCTCCTCCGGCGTGCCCGCGAGGTCGGCGACGAGCGCGGAGGCGGTGCCCCCGTCGGCGCGGATGCCGCGGACGACGGACCCGACCCGCTCGGGGTCGCGTCCGTGCACGAGGACGTGAGCGCCGGCCCCGGCGAGGCGGCGGGCGATGGCCGCGCCGATCCCGCTCGAGGATCCGGTGACGAGGGCGTGGCGTCCGGCGAGGGAGCCGGATGCGGAAGGGGCGAGGAGCTCGGTGTCTGTCATGGCTCCAGCCTCCCGGCGGCGCGGGAGGCGGGCTGTCCCGATCCGATCGGGTGCTGACCCGATCCGCTCAGGGCGCCTCGGCGGCCGCTCTCGGCCCTCGTCCGCCCAGGACTCCGACCCCCGCGAGCCCTCCCGGTAGCCTGGAGCGCATGACCGACAGCCAGCACGTCCGCTCCCGCGAGGCCTCGTCCGGCCGCGACCTGACGTACCCGCCGCTGCCCGAGGCGCTCGTCGTCCCCGTCTACGACAACCACACGCACCTCGAGATCGCCGACGGCCTCGAGCCGCTCGACCACCGCGAGCAGCTCGACCGGGCCTCCACCGTCGGGGTCCGCGGCGTCGTCCAGGTCGGCACGGACGTCGAGACGAGCCGCTGGTCGGCCGAGCAGGCGGCGAGCGAGCCGCGCATGCTGGCCGCCGTCGCGATCCACCCCAACGAGGCGCCCGAGCTGGAGCAGCGCGGCGAGCTCGACGCCGCCCTCGCCGTGATCGCCGAGCTGGCGGAGCAGCCGCGGGTGCGCGCCATCGGCGAGACCGGGCTCGACTTCTTCCGCACCGGCGAGAGCGGCCGCGCCGCGCAGTTCCGCTCCTTCGAGGAGCACATCCGCATCGCGAAGGAGCACGACCTCGCGCTGCAGATCCACGACCGCGACGCGCACCGCGAGGTCATCGAGACCCTGCGCCGCGTCGGCGCCCCCGAGCGCACCGTCTTCCACTGCTTCTCCGGGGACGCGGAGATGGCGCGGATGTGCACGGACGAGGGCTGGTACCTCTCCTTCGCCGGCACCGTGACGTTCAAGAACGCCGAGCCGCTGCGGGAGGCGCTCGTCGCGACTCCTCGGCACCTCATCCTGGTCGAGACCGACGCGCCGTACCTCACTCCGTCGCCCTTCCGCGGCCGCCCGAACGCGCCCTACCTCCTCCCGCACACCCTGCGCTCGATGGCCGCGACCCTCGAGACCGACGTCGGCCACCTGGCCGCGACGATCGCCTCGAACACGGAGGCCGTGTACGGCGAGTGGGGCGGCGAGGTCGGCTCCGAGCCGACGGAGCCGGTCGGACCCCTCGCATGAGCGGCCGCCACGCCGCCGAGCCGACGGGCGCCGCGATCCCGCGCCTGCTGGGCCCGGCCGAGATCCGCGACCTCGCGGGCCTCCTCGACGTCACGCCGACCAAGAAGCTCGGCCAGAACTTCGTGCACGACGCCAACACGGTCCGCCGCATCGTCAAGCTCGCTCGGGTGCGCCCGGGGGAGACCGTCGTCGAGATCGGCCCCGGCCTCGGATCGCTGACCCTCGGCCTGCTCGAGGCGGGCGCGCAGGTCGTGGCCGTCGAGATCGACGGGCGCCTCGCCGAGCAGCTGCCGCGCACCGTCGAGCTGATGGCGCCGGGCGCCGATCTCGCGGTCGTGCACGCCGACGCGATGAAGGTGCTCGACCTGCCGGGGGAGCCGGTCCGGCTCGTCGCCAACCTCCCGTACAACATCTCGGTGCCGGTGCTCCTGCACTTCCTCGAGCACTTCGCCAGCATCCGGTCCGGAGTGGTGATGGTGCAGTCCGAGGTCGGGCACCGGCTCGCCGCCGGTCCCGGCTCCAAGGTCTACGGCGGCCCGAGCGTCAAGGCGGCGTGGTTCGGCTCCTGGACGACGGGCGGCGCGGTCTCGCGTCAGATCTTCTGGCCGGTGCCGAACGTCGACAGCGTGCTCGTCGCGTTCGACCGCGGCGAGGAGCCGGGCGACGAGACCCTGCGCCGCGCCGTCTTCGCGGTCGTCGACGCGGCGTTCGCGCAGCGGAGGAAGATGCTCCGCCAGTCGCTCGCGACCCTCTTCGGCGACAGCGCCGCGGCGATCGTCGCGCTCGAGCGCGCCGGCGTCCCGCAGACCGCGCGCGGCGAGGAGCTGGACGTCGCCGCCTTCGTCCGCCTGGGCCGCGAGCTCGATCCGGCGCGGGTCCCCGTGCGCGGCGCGGCGGTGCCCGACGGGTCGCTGGCGGAGACCGACGGGGACGACGCGGACGGCGACGGGGAGCCCGCCCCGGGTGCGGACGAGGGCGCCTCCGCCACCCTGTAGCGTGGATGCATGGCCCACCGCGCGACGTCGAACCGGGTCCACGCGCGGGCGCCCGGCAAGATCAACGTGTTCCTCAAGGTCGGCGCCGTGCGCGACGACGGGTACCACGAGCTGGCCACCGCGTTCCAGTCGCTCTCCCTCTACGAGGACGTGTTCGCGGAGGAGGCGGCCGACTTCTCGGTCTCCTTCTCGGGCTCGATCGACACCTCCCGCCTGGCCGTCGACGGCTCCAACCTCGCGATCAAGGCGGCTCGGGCGCTCGCCCGGGCGACCGGCTACCGCGGCGGCGTGCACCTCGAGATCGAGAAGAACGTCCCCATCGCCGGCGGCATGGGCGGCGGCTCGGCCGACGCGGCGGCGACCCTGCTCGCCTGCGACGCGCTCTGGGGCACGGCCTGCACGAGGGAGCAGCTGCTGGGCATCGCCGCGAGCCTCGGCGCCGACGTCCCCTTCTCCTTCACCGGCGGCACCGCGATCGGAGTCGGCCGAGGCGACGAGCTGAGCCCGGCGCTCGCCAAGGGCCGCTTCGAGTGGGTGCTGGTCCTCTCGGAGGAGGGCCTGTCGACCCCCGAGGTCTACAGCGAGCTCGACCGGCACCGCGAGCGCCACCTGCACGACTTCCGCCCGATCTCGGCGACCCCCGCCATCGATCCCAACGTGCTGCAGGCCCTCCGCGCCGGCGACGCCGCCATGCTCGCCGACGCGATGCACAACGACCTGCAGGCGCCGGCGCTGCACCTGCAGCCCGGGCTCGCCCGCATCCTCGAGCTCGGCGAGGGCCGCGGAGCGCTCGGCGGCCTCGTCTCGGGGTCCGGCCCGACCGTCGCGTTCCTCGCTCCGGACGCCGATGCGGCGGCCGACCTGCAGCGCGAGCTGAGCTCCGCGCGGCTGAGCGCCGTGCGGGTGTCCGGCCCGGTCCACGGGGCGCGCCTGCTGTCGACCTAGTCGCGGGGGCGGTGCCTCCGGAGCGGGGCTCGCGAGCCTCGCGCCCGGCGCCCTCCACAGACGGTCCGCAGAGAAGTTCCGACCTCGTGGCTTAGAGTGCCGCTCATGTCCCGCCGAGCCACCCTCTTCGCGATCCTCTCCGGGATCGTGGCCGCCGTCGTCGCCCTCGCGGCCGCCGAGGTCGTCGCGGTCTTCACCGGAGCGGGCGGCAGTCCGCTGGTCGCGGTCGGCGGCTTCGTCATCGACATCGTGCCCCCGGGCGTGAAGGACACGGTCATCGCGCTCTTCGGCACCGGCGACAAGCTCGTGCTGCTGGTCTCGATCGGCCTCGCGATCGCGCTGCTGGCCGTCGGCGCCGGGGTCCTCGAGTACCGCCGCCCGCCGTTCGGCGTGCTGCTGCTGGCCGTCGTCGCGGGCGCCGGTGCGCTCGCCGCCGTCAGCCGCGAGGGCGCGTCCGGGATCGACGCGGCGCCGAGCGTCGTGGGCATGGTGGCCGGTGCCGCGGTGCTGCGCTCGGCCTCCGTCCGCCTCCGCGGCTGGCAGGAGGAGCGCGAGAGCGACTCCCCGGACCGCCGGTCGTTCCTCCGCCTGGTCGGGATCGCCGGAGTCGCCGCGGTCGCCGCCGGCATCGGCGCCCGCTTCCTCACGTCCGCCTCCGCCGCCGTCACCGCCGTGCGCGAGGCCGTGTCCCTGCCGGCTCCCGCCTCGGCCGCCGCGCCCGTCCCGGCGGGCGCCGTGCTCGACGACATCGACGGCATCAGCTCCTACGTCACTCCCAACTCCTCGTTCTACCGGATCGACACCGCGCTCTCGGTGCCGTCGGTCGAGCCCGCCGACTGGTCGCTGAAGATCACCGGCATGGTGGAGGAGGAGATCGAGATCACCTGGGACGAGCTGCTCGCGCTGCCGCTCGAGGAGCACCTGGTCACCCTGTCCTGCGTGTCCAACGAGGTCGGCGGCGACCTGATCGGCACCGCCCTCTGGCTGGGATACCCGATCCGCGAGCTGCTGGCCCGGGCCCGGCCGACCGCCGGCGCCGACATGGTGCTCTCGCGGAGCATCGACGGCTTCACCGCCTCCAGCCCGCTCGACGTGCTGCAGGACGAGGACCGCGCGAGCCTGCTCGCCGTCGGGATGAACGGCGAGCCGCTCCCGGTCGAGCACGGCTTCCCCGTCCGGATGGTCGTCCCCGGCCTG
This sequence comes from Rathayibacter sp. AY2B5, assembly GCF_002931645.1. Classification (NCBI taxonomy): domain Bacteria; kingdom Bacillati; phylum Actinomycetota; class Actinomycetes; order Micrococcales; family Microbacteriaceae; genus Rathayibacter; species Rathayibacter sp. AY2B5. The sequence continues at coordinate 93,340 of NZ_PSUE01000012.1, forward strand.
TACGGCTACGTCTCGGCGACGAAGTGGGTCGTCGAGCTGAAGGTCACGACCTTCGCGGAGGACCTGGCGTACTGGTCGACGCGCGGCTGGACCGAGCGCGGTCCGATCAAGATCGAGTCGCGGATCGATGTGCCGCGCCAGGGCCAGCCCGTCGAGGCGGGGACGGTCGCCGTGGCGGGAGTCGCCTGGGCGCCGCACACCGGCATCGCGAAGGTGGAGGTGCAGATCGACGGCGGCGCCTGGCAGGAGGCGCGCCTCGCCGAGCAGGTCACCGCGGACACGTGGATCCAGTGGGTCCTCGAGTGGGACGCGACGGTCGGCGACCACGTCGTGACCGTGCGCGCCACCGACGCGGACGGCACGGTGCAGACCACGGTCGAGCGCCCGCCCGCTCCCGACGGTGCCACGGGACTGCACCGCCGCTCGGTGTCCGTCTCGGAGCCGGCAGCCGCGGGCTGAGGTCCGGGGGCCGCGACCCGGCCGCACTGTGATCGACCCGCGGCGGACCGCTCAGGCGGCACCGCCTAGGCTGGATCCCTATGGCACATCTGCTGGGCGCCGAGGCGCTGCGACTCGAGTACCCCACACGCGTGATCTTCGACGACGTCTCCCTGGGGATCGAGGAGGGCGACCGCATCGGGATCGTCGGACGCAACGGCGACGGCAAGTCGACCCTCCTGCGCCTGCTCGCGCAGCGCATCGAGCCGGACAGCGGCCGCGTCACGCACCGCCGCGGCGTCACGCTCGGGATGCTCGACCAGGCCGACACGGTCGATGAGGACCTCACCGTCGCCCAGGCCGTCGTCGGCGGGCTCCAGGAGCACGAGTGGGCGGGCGACGCGCGCACCCGAGACGTGATCGCGGGCCTGCTGCGCGACGTCCCCTGGGACGGAGTGGTCGGCTCCCTCTCGGGCGGGCAGCGGCGCCGGGTCGCCCTCGCGAAGCTGCTCGTCGGCGACTGGGACGTCGTCTTCCTCGACGAGCCCACCAACCACCTCGACGTCGAGGGCATCGCCTGGCTCGCCGAGCACCTCAAGCGCCGCTGGGCGGCGTCGTCGGGCGGGCTCGCGGTCGTCACCCACGACCGGTGGTTCCTCGACGAGATCTGCACCGCCACCTGGGAGGTGCACGACCGCCTCGTCGAGCCGTTCGAGGGCGGGTACGCTGCGTACATCCTGCAGCGCGTCGAGCGCGACCGGATGGCCTCGACCATGGAGGCCAAGCGCCAGAACCTGATGAAGAAGGAGCTCGCCTGGCTCCGCCGCGGCGCCCCCGCCCGCACGGCCAAGCCCAAGTTCCGGATCGACGCCGCGAACCAGCTGATCGAGGACGAGCCCCCGGTGCGCGACTCGGTCTCGCTCTCGCAGCTCGCCGTCTCCCGCCTGGGCAAGGACGTCGTCGACCTGCTGGACGTCACGGTCCGCTACGGCGAGCGGACCGTCCTCAACCGCATCGAGTGGCGGATCGCACCCGGCGAGCGCACCGGCATCCTCGGCGTGAACGGCGCCGGCAAGTCGACCCTCCTCGGCCTGGTCGCGGGCAGCGTGGAGCCGACGAGTGGCCGGGTGAAGCGCGGCACCACCGTGCGCGTCGCGATCCTCGACCAGCAGCTGCGCGAGCTGACCGGGGTCCAGCACCGGCCCGTCCGCGAGATCATCGCGGAGCAGCGCACCAGCTACTCCATCGGCGGCAAGGAGATGACCCCGGGCCAGCTGCTCGAGCGGCTCGGCTTCTCGAGCGCGCAGCTCTCGACGCCGGTGAAGGACCTCTCGGGCGGTCAGCGCCGGAGGCTCCAGCTCCTGCTCATCCTGCTCAGCGAGCCCAACGTGCTGATCCTCGACGAGCCGACCAACGACCTCGACACCGACATGCTCGCCGCGATCGAGGACCTGCTCGACTCCTGGCCGGGCACCCTGCTCGTCGTCTCGCACGACCGGTACCTGCTCGAGCGCGTCACCGACCAGCAGTACGCCGTGATGGACGGCGCGTTCCGCCACCTGCCCGGCGGCGTCGAGCAGTACCTCGACCTGCGCCGCGCGCTCGAGAAGGGCGCGCCCGCGGCGGCCTCGTCGGGCTCCTCCTCCGGCGCGCCGGCGTCGAGCGGACTCGCGGGGGCCGAGCGCCGCACCGCGGAGAAGGAGGTGTCGGCGATCGACCGGCGCCTGCACAAGCTCACGCAGCTGACGAAGACCGTGCACGAGAAGATGGCGACGCACGACCAGGACGACTACGACGGGATCCTGGCGCTGAACGCCTCGCTCCGCGCCTACGAGGACGAGGCGGCAGAGCTCGAGATGCGCTGGCTGGAGCTCTCGGAGCAGCTCGAGGGCTGACGCCGGTCTCCTCCGCCGCTCCGGCAGCTGTCCCGTACCGCGTGTGCGGGACGCGGTCCCGGGCCCGGGGCGACCGGCTCAGCCGAAGTCGAGGGAGAGCTTGCGGAGGAGCTGCGCCAGCCGCTCCTGCTGGGCGTGGGTGAGCGCGCCGAGCAGCTCCTGCTCCGCGTCGACCAGGCGGGTGATCGCCGCGTCGACCCGGGCGAGTCCCGACGGCGTCATCTGCACCAGCACGCCGCGCCCGTCGTTCGGGTCGTCGAGGCGCTCGACCAGGTCGCGCTCGACCAGCCGGTCGATGCGGTTGGTCATGGTGCCGCTGGTGACCATGGTCGCCTGGAGGAGCTGCTTGGGGCTCATCCGGTAGGGCGCTCCCGCGCGCCGCAGGGCCGAGAGCACGTCGAACTCCCACGTCTCGAGCTCGGACCGGCCGAAGGCGCTGCCGCGCGCGCGCTCGAGCTGCTTGGCCAGCCG
>NZ_PSUE01000013.1:0-92757 GCF_002931645.1 Rathayibacter sp. AY2B5
CCGCCCCCCTTCCCCGGATACCCCGACGACTAGGAGTCATCGTGATCACGTTCGCCCCCACCTGGATCCAGCTGCTCAGCCTGCTGGTGTCCGTCATCCTGCCCCTCTTCGTCGGCCTCGTCACCACCCGCGCCACCTCGGCCGCGGTCAAGGCGGTCCTCCTCGCCGCGCTCGCGTTCGCGTCAGGCCTCGGCGGGGAGCTCCTCGCGGCGCTGAACGCCGGCGTCAGCTACGACCTCGCCGCCGGCGTCTTCTCGGGCCTCGCGACCTTCCTGATCGCAGTGGGTCTGCACTACGGGCTCTGGAAGCCGACCGGCGCCACCTCCGCGGTGCAGGCCGTCGGCCGCCACCGCGCCTAGCTCTCGCGCACCCTCCCGACCCCCGCCCATCTGGCGGGGGTCTTCGCGTTCCCCCTCGACCCCTCTAGGAGCACTCCGTGGCAACCATCACCCGCTCGCTCGGCAACCTTCGCGGCCCCGCCGGCCCCGGCGTCCCCAAGGGCGGATCCGCCGGCCAGATCCTGACCAAGACGTCCGGCACGGACTATCAGACCGCGTGGAAGGACCCCGCCGCCGGCGGGACGCCCGGGGGAGAGGTGGCGCTCGCCGACCTCAGCCAGTCCGGCGCCGAGGTCGGGCAGGTCCTCAAGTGGGGCGGCGCGGGATGGGTGCCCGGCCCGGACCTGCAGTCGGCCGCCGGCCAGCCCGCCGACGTCCGCGTCATCGACCCGCGCACGTTCCTCGCCGCCGGCCAGACGTGGACCGGCGTGACGAGCAACCGCGCCGCCTTCCAGAGCGCCCTCGACGCCGCGCACCAGCTGACGATGGACAACGCCGCCATGCACGTCGTCATCATCGTCCCGCCCGGCGTCGCGACGCTCCCCGACGTCGCGCCGTCGACCCGCCTGCCCGTGAACCGGCGCTCCTCCGCGTCCCCGCAGTCGAAGATCACCTCCAAGAACGGGTTCGGCCTCCGCGTCAACATGGCCGGCCGCATCACCTTCCAGGGCGAGGGCGCGACGTCGATCTTCCGCCTCTCCGACGCCGGCGCTCGCAGCCTCTTCTACATCGACACCGACACCGGCGTCTCCTGGACCTCGACGGGGAAGTACTTCTACCTCACCGAGACGACCCGGTACCTCGCGCAGCGCCCGATCGAGCCCATGGTCTTCCAGAACTACGCCTTCCGCGACTTCGCCATCGACAACAACCTCGCGAAGGGCGTGACCGGTGTCCTCATCGGCAACCGCCACGGCAAGGGCGTCGAGCAGCCTTACATCAGCATCGACGAGCTCGACGTGCAGAACGTCACCACCTACGGCTACGTCGTCCCCGCAGGGCTCGACGACCTCGACGACAACAACAAGGCCTTCATCAACTTCCTCTTCCGCCAGACGACGCTGCACGAGGCGAAGGCAGGCATCGTCGGCGGCTACTCCGACCGCACCACCGTCGTCCCCGTCTCGGCCTCCAACACCCTCGCGGACAACTCGGCCGACTACTGGAAGGGCTGGGACCTGTCCACCGAGGCCGGCCGACTCGCCGCCTACACCTGCGGCGGCAGCGGCGACACGGCCGGCGGGTTCAACTTCGTCCGCAACGTGCGCGTGAAGAACTGCGACGTGCCCGGACCGACTCGCGGCGTCCTGCTCGTCGTCAACCGCCGATCCGCCTTCTCCTACTACATGGACGCCGTCGAGCTCGACGAGCTCCGCTGCGACACGCTCGCCGGCCACCGCACGAACACCCCCTACTTCACCCAGACGCACCTCTACCCGGGGGGCGACTGCATCGGCGGGACCGTCCGCATCACCCGCTCGAAGTCGATCGCCATCGGCGACGACTCCTACGAGATCGGCGGCTTCACTCACACCTACCTCGACGACATCTACTCCGAGAACCCGGTCCTCGACTCCGTCCTGCAGGTCTTCTCCCAGAAGCCACTGAACCCCTACGGGACGACCCTCACCGTCAACCGCCTCCACCAGAAGGTCACCGGCGACGCGCTCGTCGGCAGCCTCTCGAACCGCGAGTACATCCGCGCCGTGCCCGTCGAGACGATCCTCGAGAACGAGAACGACACCGGGACCGGCGCCGACCAGGAGACCTCGGCGGTCCCGTACCCGCTCGCCGTGCTCAACGTCGACGACGCGCTCATCGAGGTCGACGGCGCCTTCTGGGACGCGAACGGCGCCAAGAAGCGCGGTAACCTGCCGATCTTCAACCGCCTCGGCCGGATCGGCTTCGTCTTCTCCTACCCGGCCCGGAAGGTGAACATCCGCCGGATGCGCGTCGTCTTCCGCGGGATGAACATCTACAACTCGAACGGATCGAACGACCCGCTGACCCTCGTGATGGCGCAGCTCGCGCCGCGCCTGTCGCACCTGACCTCCGGCACCACGCAGCTTCACATCGACGACCTGCAGCTCGTCTTCGAGGACTGCGTCGCGACCGTCCCGCTCACCCTCGTCGGCGTGATGGCCGCCGCATCCGGGTCCGCGGTGGTCGAGAACGTCGACCTGCAGATCGTCAACAGCTCCGGCGTCGACAACTTCTCGGTCGTCGCGATCGGGAAGTACCTCTCGGCCGCCTCGAACGCGGAGCCCGACGGCGTCTACGACGTCAGCGGCGTCACGGCCAGCGTCATCGGCTCGGCCATCTCGGGCGAAAAGGTCGGCGTCGAGGTGGCGAACGACATCCCCATCAGCGCGGGCGTCATTTCGAACGTCCGGATGGGCCACATCAGCGGCTCGACGTCGGTCCTCAAGCGGTCCGGCGCCAACGGCCCGCTCGTCACCACCGCCCGCACTCTCTGAGACGAAGGGGCCCCCAGTGTCCGAACCCACCGTGATCAGCGGGCCCGCCGGGGAGCTCCCGGCGGGCCCGCCCGGCCAGCTGCTGATGGACGAGGAGACGGGCGACTTCTTCTACCGCGACGACGACACCTCGCCCGTCACCCCGCCGCTGCGCCTCGCGTCGAGCGTCTCCCAGAGCAGCGCGCCCGGCTACTACCTGGTCGGCACCGAGGCATACAGTGTCGAGGCCACCGGCGCTGCACCGATCTCGAACCTCGACAAGTGGCGCAAGGTGAAGCCGGTCATCTGGGCCGACGGCTCGTCTGAGCTCATCGTCGTCGCGGACGACGCGATCAACACCCCGGACTACACCGTGGGGCAGCTGTGGATTCGCCAGGTCGCGACGGCGCTCGGCTGCACGGTGAACAACCAGGGCAACGGCGGCCGCATCCGCCTTGACGTCGTGCTCGACAACCTCACGCCGGGCGCTGGTGCATTCCAGCCGGGCTCGACGTCGCTCGTGACGCAGAGCGCCGGCGGGAACGACTTCCCTCGAGCGTGGGCGACGGAGGTCGGCCGGCGCGGATTCAAGAACCAGACGTCCGCGCTGCTCGGCATCTACCGGCACAAGTCGCGGGTGATGCCGGGGCTCAACGAGACCGGCACCTGGGGCCAGAGCGAGAACCAGTACTCCGGCAAGACGCGGAAGTCGACCGTGCGCGGGTCGACGCAGACGATCCGCTTCACGGGCACGGGCGCGACGCTGTTCATGCTCGGCTACACCAACCTCGTCGCGGCGACCGCGTTCGCGGGCTCCGAGTTCACGTGGTCGCTCGACGGGAGCGCGCCGGTCTCGCGGAGCACGAAGCGCCAGGGGATCACGGGCACGGACAAGGCGAAGAACAGCGTCCTCCCGATCCACTTCCGCGACCTCGAGGACACCGAGCACACGGTCGTCATCACGCACACCGGCTCCGCCGGGGACCCGCTGATCGTCGACCAGCTGATGGTGTGGCAGAAGCGCGTGCAGGACATGCCGTTCGTGCTGATGCTCCCGCCGGCGAAGACCACCGCCCGCGGCCTGCTGCTCTACCCGTCGCCGCGGCCGCCGGCTGGTGCGACCGAGGCGTTCCGCCAGCTGCAGGAAGACGCGTTCGACGAGTTCGGTCGAGACGGCACCTTCGGCGGCATCCCCGGCGACGTCCTCGATCGCTGGTACCCGCCGCGCGAGGACCAGGTGCTCGGCGACGGGCTGCACCCGGACCTCTCCGGGCACACCGCGATCAAGGAGGCTGCGCTCGAGGGCCTCGCCCTCTACCAGCCGACCTCCTACCTCGCGGACCCGACCACGCCTCCGCCCGACCCGACGCCGGATCCCGGCACGGACCCGGACCCAAGCACCGACCCGGACCCGGACCCCGGCACGGACCCCGAGCCGGGCACCGACCCGACCCCGGACCCGGGGACGCCCACCCCCCACCCCGTCTACTCGAAGGAGCTCGCGATGGCCACCGTCTACGGGACACTCACCGACCTCGCACGCGAGCCCCTGAACGATCGCGCCATACGGCTGCGCTTCGTCCCCTCCGGCCCCGGCGTCGCCGGCGGCCGCCTGCTCTCCCAGGCGCCGATCGAGGTCGAGGTCCAGCCCGGCGGAGTGTTCTCCGCCGACATCTTCACGACCACGACCATCAGCCCGGAGACCTGGTTCACGATCGAGCTCGGCTACCTCGTCGCGGGCCAGGCCGCCGCCTACGAGCTCATCCCCGGCAAGCTCCGCGTCCCCGAGGGCGGCGGAGCGGTCGGCGACCTCCTCGACACCGAGCCACCGCCCGGGGTGATCGCGGTCGGCCTCGGCCTGCCAGACAAGAACTACGCCGGCTACATCGACCTCCGATCCGGGATCTACTACACGAAGGGAGCGGCCCAGTGACTGGTTACATGGTGCCCGTCGGCAAGATCAGCGTGATGACGGACCTTTCCGCGCGCCTGCTCATCGAAGACGACACGACCGAGACCGCGAAGGCGCTCGAGCGGCGCATCGCTGCAGCCAGCGCCAGCGGAATCCCGCCGGAGATGATCGGAGAGCCAAACGGCGTCGCCGGCCTCGACGGCGCGGGGCAGCTGCTCCTCGGGGATGTGCCGGACGACTTGAAGTCGCGCACGGCCGCTCGTCCCGTCGGCGCCGGCGAGCAGGTGTTCGACGTCTACTCGTTCGGCGCGGTCGGCGACGGCATCGCCGACGACCGGCCGGCGTGGGACAGGGCGTGCGCTGCTGCTGCGTCGTACTTCAACCTCACCGGGCGCCGCGCCTACCTGTACGCGCAGGGCGGCCGGTTCCGCGGCACGGTTGCTGCTGGCCAGATCGCGGCGTTCAATCTCGACATCCACAAGATGGGGCTCCGAGGAATCTGGGAGCTCGCCGCCTCCACGCGCACCGGTGCCGTCGGCGCGACGATCACGAACGCGATCAACGACCCGACGAAGTATGTGTTCGCCGTGAACTCCTCGGAGCCCGCGGAGACCACCGGCTCCCCGGTGCGGCAGAGCGCGCTCGAGATTTCGGGGCTGATCGTCGACAGCGACGGCGTGACGAAGGGGATGTTCATCGGCCGGCCGCCGGCTGCAACGGGCCGCGGTCAGGGGAAGCCGGCGCGCATCGTCCTCGATCATCCGGTGGTCATGCGTGCGTCGGTCGGCATCGAGTACGGCCCCTACTCGTACATGATTGACCACATCGCTGCGACGGTCGGGCTGTGCACCGTGGGGCTGCTCCACAACAACATTGACCAGGCCAACCCCGACTCCGGCGAAAGGTACGCGTACCTCGGCGGGAACATCCACGGGAACGGGCTCGGCTACGACCTGCGCTCCGACCAGGCGCTGCACTTCCACGCGGTTTCGTTCTCGTTCAACGAGCGCATCGGCCGCATCGCGACGGGGCATGTGGACGAGTCCTCCTGCCACTACGAGCACAACGCGGCTCGCTTCCCCGGGGCGTGGGAGGTCACCGGCGGCGGCTCCCTGCACCGCTACGGCGGCCGTCAGCTCATCCGCGACGGGAATGCCACCGATACGACTGCGGTGTTCCCGGCGGGCAGCACCACGGCCACGTGGGCCGGGAACAGCCTCGAGCGGTGGCGCGTCGGGGACTCGTTCAAGTTCACCGGACTCACCGGTGCCCTCGGCGGCGTCGACACGGCCACCGTTTACTACATGGTCGCCGTGAGCGCGGCCGGGTTCTCGTTCGCGACCACCCGGGGCGGGACCGCGGTCGCGTGGACCGGCTCGGGCATCGCGACGGGATTCGACCTGGTCGGCACCCCGAATCTGTACTGGCTCGCCGCGAAGGCGCAGGTCACCGTCCACGGGGGGAAGATCACCGGCTCCTCGACGGAGCAGAAGCTGTGGGCCGACGGTCCCGGTCGCTTCAACTTCCTCGCCGAGCGCACCGACTCCTACGACGCCGACAAGCTCCGCCTGCACAACCGGCCCGAGGGGGACCTGCGCGATCCGTTCTTCCTGCTCACCGCTACGCAGGCCACGGCGACGTCCGCGGCGCTCAACGCGGGCACCTCCTACCCGCTGGACGAGTGGCTGTACGACGCGACCGTGTCGTTTGCGATGGACCGCGCGAACTCGGAGCAGGTCGGCGCATCCCGGTCGGTCACGCTCACCAGCAACAACGCAGCAGGGACCACCGCCTACCAGCATCTGCGGATTCCTCTGACCCGCGGGAACCGGCTCCTGCTGGACTTCGACTACCTCACCGCGACGACAGGGCTGCTCTCCGCGTACTACTCCGCATACCCGCACCCCGGTAACGGAAGCCTCGTCGGCACCCAGCTGTGGGACTCGCCTCTCACCGCGCCGGCCGTCGCCGGCTGGTCCCACAAGACCATCCCTACGGCGATGTTCAACCGGCCGCCCGGCTGGGCTCGGTTCCTGACGCTGCGGTTCAACCTGACGGCGCTCGCGCAGGGCGGGACCGTGAAGATCGCGAACCTGCAGTTCTCGCAGTACTGACCCGCGCACGACGAAGCGCCCTCCACTCGACGGAGTAGGGCGCGCTTCGTATAGAGATGCCCCCACCCTTCGCCTCGGCGGCAGGGTGGGGGCGTTTCGTCGTGCCCGCCGTCCGACCGGGGTCCCACGAGGGCGACCGCCGCTAGGATCGCGGCACACCGACCGACACAGGGGGACCACATGGCAGACATCAGCTTCAAGGGCAGCAACGGCGCGATGTCGTTCGACGGCCGCAGCATCAGCATCACGCGGAAGGGCCTCGGCGCGGCCGTCTTCTCCGGCGCCCGCGGCACCGAGAAGCAGCTGCCGATCGCCGTCGTCTCCTCGATCCAGTACAAGAAGAGCGGACTCACCGTCGGCTACATCCAGCTCACGGTGCCGGGCGACGCGCAGAAGAAGTTCGCCGGGAAGACGCAGACCATCCAGCAGGACGAGAACGCGGTGACCTTCTACGCGAAGCAGAACGACGAGGCGAAGCAGTTCGCCGAGGCCGTCAACGAGGCCATCCACGCCGCCCACCAAGGGACCGCGGCGCCCGCTGCTCCGGACCTCGCCGATCAGCTGCAGAAGCTCGCGGGCCTGCGCGACGCCGGCGTGCTCACCGAGGACGAGTTCGCGGCGAAGAAGGCCGAGCTGCTCGCGCGCATGTAGCAGCGTCGGCAGTCGCTCGCGCCGTCTGAGCTGCGTGCCACCCCGACCGCGGATCGCGCCTCGTCCTCCGACAGCCATGACCGGGGGGCCATCCTCGAGGGATGAGCGAAGCAGAGCACCATCTCGTCCTGGTCACTCGACTGTGGGCCGAGGGCCCTTCCGTGGTCGGGATCTACAGCACACGCGAGGACGCGGAGTCGTCGGTCACGGAGGCAGCCTCGGAAGGAGCCTCCCCCGATCGATACCACTGCGAGACGTGGCGAGGCGGGCGACGGATCACCTGACGGTGCCGCGCAGAGTGTCGGTGGTCGACCGCAGGCTAGATCGGTGACCCGCTACGACCCGAACCACCCCGCCAGACCTGATGAAGACGGCGACCCGTTCGTCCGCGCCTGGCGAAACGCGGGCGAGGAGGCGCCGTGGCTGCTCGCCTGGCGCGACGGCCAGGTCATGGTGAACCCGGACACGGGTCGCTACCTCTACAGCCACGAGGTGCCCGGCCAGCACGGCGATCTGAAGCGCGGCCGCGGCGGACGTCGCGCGTGACTGACGCCGAGCTCCTCGACTTCGTCCGCGCCCAGCCCGGCGGCGCCGCCAGCGACGTCGCGATCCGCTCCCGCTTCGGCAGCCCCGCGCGCTTCTACCAGCGCCTCAGTCGGCTACTCGAAGACGAGGCTGCGCTGCGCCACGATCCCGAACTCGTCTACCGCCTGCGCCGGAACCGCGACGAGCGGGCTCGCGCCCGGGTGCGGAGGCGTTTGCGATGAGTAAACGATGGCTGGTCGCCCTCGACCTCTTCTGATGGCCGCCCGATCCCCGGTAGGAGTGCCCCCGGCAGGAATCGAACCTGCGACCAAGAGATTAGAAGGCTCCTGCTCTATCCGCTGAGCTACGGGGGCGGACTCCGACCACGATACCGAAGCGCAGAGGCCGCGCCCGCCGGGGCCTAGGCGCCCCGGACGAGTCCCAGCACTCCCACGACCAGGGAGACCACGGCGAGGGCGAGCGACACGCCGATGAGCACCGTGTGCACGCGGAGGAAGGTCGTCGCGCGGCCGTCCGCGTCGCGCGCCCGCGGGTCCTTGCGGACGCGGCGGAGGAAGGGCGGCCAGACGATCGCGTTCCACACGGCGTTGACGATCAGGAGGCAGCAGGCGAGCGTGATCACGAGGGTCCAGTGTAGGAGGAGCGGGACGGCCGGACCGGGTGTCGGCGGCCGCCGATAGACTGCCCCGCATGAGTAGCGCCCCCGACCGTCTTGTCTGGATCGACTGCGAGATGACGGGGCTCGACCTCTCCGTCGACGAGCTCGTCGAGATCGCCGTCGTCGTCACCGACTTCGAGCTGAACCCGCTCGACGAGGGGCTCTCCCTCGTCATCCGGCCCGATGCGACCGCGCTCGAGAACATGGGCGACTTCGTCCGGTCGATGCACGAGACCTCCGGCCTGCTGGTCGAGATCCCCTCCGGCGTCAGCGTCGCGGAGGCCGAGTACGAGGTGCTGGAGTACGTGCTGAAGCACGTCCCGGCCGAGCAGCAGGCCCCCCTCGCCGGCAACTCGATCGGCACCGACCGCGCCTTCCTCGCGAAGTTCATGCCGCGCCTCGACGGCCACCTGCACTACCGCAACGTCGATGTCAGCACGATCAAGGAGCTGGCACGGCGCTGGTTCCCGCGCATCTACTTCAACGCGCCCAAGAAGCACGGCGGACACCGCGCCCTCGCCGACATCCTCGAGAGCATCCGCGAGCTGCAGTACTACCGCCGTGCCGTGTTCGTGGAGCAGCCGGGGCCGAGCACCGCCGAGGTGCAGGCCGTGTCGGCCGCCGTCGTGGACGAGTTCGCCTCGCGGATGTAGTACTCTCGTACAGTTGCTTCGGCGGGTCACCCCGCCGGAACACGCTCCTGGTGGGTATAGCTCAGTTGGCAGAGCGCCTGGTTGTGGTCTAGGAGGTCGCGGGTTCGAGCCCCGTTACTCACCCCAGTGGCTGTGCATGCAGCGGAAGAGGCCCGGAGTTCCGACTCCGGGCCTCTTCGCACATCCGGCGACCGGCAGCGATCGCCGACGCAGAGAGGTCCCGGATGCTCGAGCTGGACGAGGACGCCTTCGAAGCCCTGGTGATCTCCGAGCTCGACGCGCTCCCGGACGATATGGTCGACGGGCTCGACAACGTCGTGTTCGTCGTGGAGGACCGGCCCGAGGACGGGACCCTGGATCTGCTCGGCTACTACGACGGCGTCGCCCTCACCGAGCGCGAGCGCTACGGCTTCGGCGAGATGCCCGACCGCATCGTGCTGTTCCGCGAGCCGCACCTCGCCGCGTGCGACGATCTGGACGCGCTGCGCGACGAGATCCACGTCACCCTCGTCCACGAGATCGCGCACTTCTACGGCATCGACGACGACCGGCTGCACGAGCTCGGCTGGGCCTGATCGCCGCCGAGGGAGAGCCCCCCACCGGCATCCGCGCGTCGCCCCGCTCGGAGGGGACCCCTCAGCCGCGCACCGCTCCCCCGCCGCCCGTGTCCAGCACGAGGTCGGCGTTCTCCCGGGGCCGCTCCCGAGCGCAGTAGGAGCGGAAGTCGCGGTCCCAGGCGTCCCAGTGCGGAGCGAAGAGCTCGCCGTCGCGCTCGAGCGCGCGCACGCGCCGCACCTCATCGTCGGCCTCGAGCCAGACCACCAGATCGGCGTGGCGGCGCGCGGCGGCGCCGGCCGATCCGCAGCCCTCGAGCACGAGAAGCGGCTCGCGGACGACGCGGCGCCCGGCCGTCGTCCCCGCGGCCCAGTTCCAGGGCCGCCAGTGCGCCGCGAGGCCGAGGCCGTGGGGGCGGACGAGCGTCCCGGCCGTCTCCCGCGACGCCCGGTCCAGGCCCGTCCAGCCGGGGTAGAGGTCGTCCATCCGCACGAGCGCGACCGACGGTGCCGCCGGCGCGAGACGGAGCTGCTCGACCAGCGCGCGCGCGAACGTCGACTTGCCGGAGCCGCTCGGTCCGTCCAGCAGCACCGTCCGACGGCGACGCGCGATCAGCGAGCGGGCGAGGTCGCCCGCCGTCCGATCCGTCAGCGGCAGGATCCGCTCAGCCATGCAGGACGAAGCTCCAGGAGCCGGTGACGACGGCGGCGGTCACGGCGACGGCAGCGATCAGCACTCCGCCCGCGAGCAGCAGGAGGTCGCCGGCTCCGAGGCGCGACTGCCGCGCCCAGGTGCGCGGGACGCCGGAGCCGAAGCCCTTCGCCTCCATCGCCGTCGCGAGCCTGCTCCCCCGCCGGATGGCCAGCACGAGCAGCGAGAACGTGCGGGCCGCGAGGCTGCGGAGCGCCTCGACGGGCCCGCGGCCGTCGGCGACCCCGCGGGCCCGGCGGGCCATCGACAGGGTGCGCCAGTCGTCGACGAGCAGACCGACGAGCCGCATGCCGGCGAGAGCGCCGAGCACGAAGCGCGAGGGCAGTCGCAGGATCTGCGCGAGGCCGTCCGCCAGGTCCGTCGGGTCGGTGGTGGCGATGAGGACCACGCTCGGCAGTCCGATCGCCAGGACGCGCAGCGCGATGGCCAGCCCGAGGGCGACGGATCCCTCTGTGACCGAGACGATGAGGAACTCCGCGTAGACGGCGCCGCTGTCACGCCCGTAGAGGACTGTCGAGAGGCCGGCGAGCGGAGCCGCGATCCAGACGGGAGCCGTCCGCCGCACGAGCTCACCCGCCCGGAGCCCCGCGAAGGGCAGAACCAGCAGCTCGAGCGCCAGCGCCGTCGCCGCGGAGACCGCATCGACCGTGAGGAGGAGCGCGAACGCGATGACCAGGCTGGCGAGGAGCTTGGCGACCGGGTTGGCCCGGGCGATCCGGCTGCGCGCGGGAACGGAGTCGAGGAGCGTCATCCCGACACCGCCTCGCGGGCGCCGAGGGTGACGACCGAGTCGGCGAGGGCGGCGACCAGCGCCTCGTCGTGGGTGACGGCGAGCACCGCCGTGCCCGCGTCGCGCTGCTCGGCGAGGAGGTCGACGAGCACCTCCCAGGTCAGGCGGTCCTGCCCGAACGTCGGCTCGTCGAGGACGAGCACGGACGGCGACCGGGTGAGGGCGGACGCGACGGCCAGGCGCCGCTTCTCGCCTCCGGAGAGGGTGAACGGATTGGCGTCGGCGAGGTGCGCGAGGCCGAGGCGCTCCAGGAGCTCCTCCGCCCGATGCCGCTCCGTCTCGTCGCGGGCGCCCAGCGCGAGCTCGGCGCGCACGCGAGCGGTGAGGAACTGGTGCTCCGGCTCCTGGAACACCATCGCGATCCGTCCGGCGAGCTGAGCCGAGGTCCAGCGGATCGGCTCCGGGCCCGCACCGGCGCGGAGCGACTCGGAGGCGGTCACCCGCCCCGCGACCGGCGGCAGGAGACCGGCCAGCGTGAGCGCGAGGGTCGACTTCCCCGCGCCGTTGGGTCCCAGCACGGCCGTGGCCCGCGCGGAGTCGACGGCGAGCTCGAGCCCCGAGGCCACGATGGTCGAGCGGCGGCGCCCGAGGACGGGCCGGCCGATGGCGAGGTCGTGCGCGCTCAGGGCGGCGGGCGAGGGCAGCACGCTCGCCCCGCGCCGGGCGGGGGTGTCACCGGGCAGCCAGACGCCGGAGGCGCGGAGCACGTCGTGCGTTCGATCGAGGATCTCGACTGGAGCGCCGTCGGCGACGACCGCGCCGTCCCGCCCGAGCACCACGACCCGGTCGACGAGGCCGACCCACACGTCGACCCGGTGCTCGACGACGATCAGCGTCGCCCCCGTGCGGGCGGCCGTGCGCTCCACCGCCGCCCGCACCTCGCGTACACCGTCCGGATCGAGGTTGGCGGTGGGCTCGTCGAGGAGCAGGAGCCGCGGACGCATGGCGAGCACACCCGCCAGGGCGAGCCTCTGCTTCTGCCCGCCCGAGAGCGCCGAGGTGGAGTGGTCCAACGGCACGTCGAGCCCGACGTCGCCGAGTGCCTCCCGCACCCGCGCGGGGATCTCCTCGCGCGGCACGCCGAGGTTCTCGCAGGCGAACGCGACGTCGTCGCCGACCCGCGCCAGGACCGCCTGAGTGTCCGGATCCTGCAGCACGAGCCCAGCGACACCGCGCCGGGTGAGCGGCGCCGCTCCGTCGATCTCGAGCTCGCCGGCCGCGGAGCCGTCCTCCTCCCCGCCGAGGACGCCGGCCAGGGCGTGCAGCAGCGTGCTCTTTCCCGCGCCGGAGGGGCCGAGGAGCAGCACGCGCTCCCCCGGCTCCAGCGCGAGATCGAGGCCGGAGAGGGCGTCGCGGGAGCGTCCCGCGTGCCGCCAGCTCCAGCCCCGCGCCCGGACGGAGGCGCCGCTCATCGAGCGCCCGCGCCGGCTCCCTCGACCGTCCGGCCCTCGCGCCCGGAGGCGAAGCGGTCCAGCGCTCCCGAGGCCGCGAGCCCCCGCACCGCGAACCAGGACAGCAGCCCGGCCAGGAGCGCGCCCGAGACGATCGAGGAGGCGACGTAGACGGTCTTGAAGAGCGCGTCGTTGACGGCGTAGTACGACAGCAGGTCGTTGATCGCGAGGGCGAGCCCCGCACCGGCACCGGCCAGCATCGCGACGAGCGGACGGCCGCTGCGGTAGAGGAAGAGCGCCAGGACGATCTCCGCGCCGAGTCCCTGCACGAGTCCGGAGATCAGCACGGTGAAGCCCCACTGGGTGCCGATCAGAGCCGACACGGCCGCGGCGACCAGCTCGGTGTAGAGCGCGGCTCCGGGCTTGCGGATGATCAGGCCGCCGAGGACGCCGGCGAAGAGCCAGCCGCCGCCGAGGAGCCCGCCGAGCCCGGGCAGGAACTCGAAGGCGAGGCCGAGGACGTTCGTCGCCAGGCCCCAGGCCCAGAAGACGATCCCGCTCGCGACGGCGACGACGCTCGCCACCACGATGTCGACGACCCGCCAGCGCAGATCGCGCCGGGCCGGGGCGGAGGAGGTGAGGTTCTGCGCGTTCGTGTTCTGCGCGTTCGTGTTCTGCGCGTTCGTGTTCTGCGCGTTCGTGTTCTGCGCGTTCGTGTTCTGCACTGACGTGCCCTTTCGTGGAAGCGAATGGAGGGCACGGGTTGGTAAGAGGAGATCGAAACGTTCCTTCGCTGGCATGACCCAGATCAGGTTCGACGGTCGAAGGCTGCTGCCTTCCTCTCAGCCCGGTGCACCGGACTCCCGTGTTCATCGGCAATCATAGACGTCATGTCGTGGTCGGTGGTCGTCGTCCTGGCCGTGCTGCTGATCGTCCTGCTGCAGGCCCTGCTCTGGCAGCGCCGTGCGCGGATCCGCCGCGAGCTGCTCAGCTACGGCACGCGGGTGCCGGCGCGCGTCGTCGGGCCGGATCCGGCACGCGGCGATCGCGATTCGGCACGGGATCTGGGCAGGCTCCTGGTCGTCTACCGGACCGCCGAGGGTGTGGAGAAGCGCGCGCAGAAGTACCCGCTGAAGCGGGGGGACGCGTGGATGGCCGGCGAGCCCGCCGCGGTGATCTACGACCCCCGCCGGCCGGACGACGCCGAGCGGCTGATCGTCGGCTTCGGCCGGACGAAGAAGAAGTGGTACCCCGCGCGCCAGCAGCGCGCCAGCTGACGCGGGGCCGCTCCGGCTACTTCTTGAGGGCGCGGATGATGCGCGCGAGGGCCTTGCCGGTCACCCACACGAAGGGGATGCCGACGGCGAGGACCGAGATCACGTTCGGCTGGAACCGCAGGCCGAGGTCGTCCTTGATGTAGGCGCCGATCGGGATGACCGTGGCGCCGCCGCCTCCGCCGCCGCCCTCCTGGCCGTCCTCGGAGCCGCTGCCTCCGCCGAAACCGAACCAGCGGAGGGCGACGGGGACGAGCGAGACGCCGTCGACGGTGACGGGCTCGCCGTAGATCGTCGCGGTACCCGCGGTGGTGACGGTGTCGGCCAGGGAGACTGCGATGTTGGGCATGGTGCGACGGTACTCCGCGGCTCTCCGCGGCGACAAGCGGCCCGCCGGGGCGCACAGGACTCGTCCATGGACCTCCGGGGACCTGCTGCCATGATCGACGGATGTCCGCCCGCACCCGCCGCCGCCGCCCCGTGCGCTCGGCCGCGGTGGCGGTCGCGAGCCTCGTGCTCGCCGCCTTCCTCGCCTTCCACCGCGCGCTGCCCGATCCGATCGGCTGGCTGTCGGTCCTCGAGGTCGGGATCCCCTGGACGGGGCTGCTCGTGCTGCTCCTCATCGCGGCCGCGGCGGCCCTCCGGTCGCGCCGGACGGCGGCCGCGGTCACCGTGCTGGCGATGGTCTACGGCGTGCTGGTGCTGCCGGTCGCGCTTCCGGCGCCGGCCGTGCGCTCCGGCTCGTTCACCGTCGTCAGCCAGAACATCGAGACGAGCAGCGACGCCGGTGAGCTCGCCGCCTCGCTCGCCGCCCGCGGCCCCGACGTGATCGCGCTGCAGGAGCTCGACGGAGACGCCGTGGACGCGGTCGACGCCGAGCTGGCCGACGAGTACCCGTACTCGTCCGTCTCGAGCACCGTCGGCGTCTGGAGCCGGACCGAGCTGACCGACGAGGAGCCGCTCGACCTCGGTCTCGGCTGGGAGCGCGCGCTCGCCGTCGACGTCGACACACCGGTCGGCAGCGCTCGCCTGTTCGTGGTGCACCTGGCCTCGTTCCGGCCGGGCGACCACGAGGAGCGGGACACCATGCTCTCGAACCTCGCCACCGCTCTCCGAGACGACGAGTCGGAGCGGACGCTGGTCATCGGCGATTTCAACACGCCGACGGACGACCACCTGTTCGCTCCGGTGCTGGCGGAGGCGGGCCTCGTCCGCACGGGCGGAGTCGGCTTCCCGGCGACCTGGCCGTCCCTGCTGCCGCTCGTCTCGCTCGACCACGCGCTCGCCGACGGCGTCACCGCCGCGACCGTCGCGGTCCTGCCGCCGAACGGCTCCGACCACCGCCCGATCAGTCTGACGATCGGTTCCGCGTAGCGAGCGTGTCGCTGAGGTCGATCCCCTTGGCCGACTCGGGAGCCGACCGGGACAGGAGCGAGGCGGGACGCACGGCCCCGGAGCCGAAGCGGGCGGCCACGCCGTCGACCGCGAGCTCCACGTCGCGCCAGTCGTCGGAGTCGCTCCACAGGGAGAACGCGACGTCGTCGCCCTCGACCAGCTGCTCGCCGCGCACGCCGATCAGCCGCACGGGCCGCCGCATCGGGTTGGCCGCCTCGAGGAGCGCGGAGGAGGCCTCGTAGAGGACCCGGGCCACGTCCGTCGCCTCGACGAGCGTGCGGGAGCGGGTGAGGGTGCTGAAGTCGCCGAAGCGCACCTTCACCGCGACGGTGCGGCAGCGCACTCCCGAGCGGCGCATCCGCACGGCGACCTTGTCGCAGAGCCGCAGCAGCTCACGACGGACGAGCTCGGGGTCGGCCACGTCATCGGCGAACGTGATCTCGTGTCCGGCGCTCTTCTCGATCTGGCGGGTGTCGACCGGCCGCGGATCCACCCCGTTCGCCAGGGCGTGCAGGCGCCTCCCGGTCGCCTCGCCGAGGGCGGACACCAGCGACGGCAGCGGGGTGGTCGCGACGTCGGCGACGGTGCGCAGACCGCGGCGGACGAGCGCCTCCTCCGTGCTCGCGCCGACTCCCCACAGCGCGCTCACGGGCAGCGGATCGAGGAACTCGCGGACGCCGTCGGCGGGGACGACCAGCAGACCGTCGGGCTTGGAGCGGCCGGAGGCGAGCTTGGCGACGAACTTGGTGCTGGCGATCCCGACCGAGCAGGTCAGCCCGAGCTCGGCGTGCACCCGGCGGCGGATCTCGGTGCCGATCGCGAACGGCGAGCCCGAGATGCGGCGGGCACCCGCGACGTCGAGGAACGCCTCGTCGATGCTCAGGCGCTCGACCAGCGGCGTGAAGGAGTCGAAGATCGCCATGACGCGGCGAGAGGCCTCGCGGTAGCGCTCCATGTGCGGCTCGAGGACCACGGCCTGCGGGCAGCGGCGGAGGGCGACCGCCATGGGCATCGCCGAGTTGACGCCGTAGCGGCGCGCCTCGTAGGTCGCCGCTGTGACGACGGAGCGCGCTCCGTGGTGCCCCACGATGACCGGCCTCCCGCGCAGATCCGGCCGGTCGAGCAGCTCGACGGAGGCGAAGAACGCGTCCATGTCGATGTGCATGATGCTCGCGCGCGGGTCGTCGAAGGGCTCGGTCGTGACCTGCCGCCCCGTGCCGTCCTGCTTGCTCACGCGGTGCCGTCCTGCTCGCTCACGCGGTGCCGTCCTGCCTGCTCACGCCGCTCCGTCCTGCTCGACCACACCTCCGGACATGATCGCACCCACCACCGACATCGCCTTCCCGGCCGCTGCGCCTGGGCCGGCCGGGAATGAGCGCCGACCACTCGCGGTTGACCCGAGCACCACGACGCTCCGGAGAGACCATGACGCACGAGCAGCCCGACTCCCCCACCGCCACCGAGACCGGCCCTGGCGCCGAGATGAGCCGCTGGCTCGATCTGCAGGACCGCGCCCACCGCGCCTTCGAGCTCCGGCTGAGCGCCGTCGAGGACTGGTCGGCCCCCACGCCCGACACCGAGTGGGACACGCGCGCGCTCGTGCTGCACGTCGTCCGCGAGCAGCAGCGCGCGCACACGCTCCTCTCGGGCGGCGACGAGTCGGCGCTGCGACTCGAGTCCGTCGCCACCGATCTGAGGAGCGAGTGGCGCCGCGTGACCGACCGCCTGCGCGTCGCTGTCCGCACCGTCGACCCGGCGGCGACCGTGCAGCTGGGGCGCGACACCGTCAGCGCCGTCGAGCTGCTGCAGGAGCAGACGGCCGATGTGACCGTCCACGCCTGGGACCTCGCCCGCGCGACCGGCAGCGACGAGCGGCTGGACGAGGAGCTCGTCGCAGCCGTCTGGGAGCTCTTCGCACCCCAGGAGGAGACCCTGCGCGCGAGCGGCCTCTACGCCGCGCCCGTGCCGGTCGACGACGCCGCCTCCCTCCAGAGCCGCCTGCTCGCCATCACTGGACGCGACGACCGCCTCGCCGCCTGACGGCCCGGCGCCCGGACGCCGTCAAGGCCTGGGGGCGTCCAGGGACGCCGCGGCAGGATGGAGGGGACCACGAACACGGGGCGACCCGCCCCGACGAGGAGAGGAACGTCCATGACACGCATCGCCGTCATCGGAGCCCACGGCAAGGTGGGGCAGCAGATCCTGCACCTGCTCTACGACGCCGGCCACGAGTCGGTCGGAGTGATCCGCAACCCCGATCACGCCGAGGACATCGTCCGGCTGGGCGGCGAGCCGCTCGTGCACGACCTCGAGGACACGACGCCCGAGGCCTTCGCCGAGGCGCTGGGCCACGTCGACGGCATGGTCTTCACCGCCGGAGCCGGACCCGACTCGGGCCCGGAGCGCAAGCGCACCGTCGACCTGGGGGCGTCCGTCCTCAGCCAGAAGGCCGCCGCGATCGTCGGGGTCCAGCACTTCGTGCAGGTCAGCGCGATCGGTGTGGACGAGCCGCTCCCCGAGGACACGGAGGAGGGCTGGAAGGCCTACGTCGAGGCCAAGCGCGACGCCGACGCGGCACTGCGCGACTCCGGCCTCGACTACACGATCCTCCGCCCGGGCGGGCTGACGGACGACGAGGGCACCGGCACGATCACGCTCGGCACCTCCGTCGAGAAGGGGAGCATCCCCCGAGCGGACGTCGCCGCCACGGTGATCGCCGCCCTGGCGCAGCCGACCTCCATCGCGAAGACGTGGGAGATCGTCTCCGGTCCCACCCCGATCGAGGACGCGGTGGCTCAGGGAGCCTGAGCCCCGGCACCTCCTCCTAGAGTGGGGCGGGTGAGCACCCACCCGCCCCGCCCCTGGATCCGCAGCTACGCGCCCGGCGTGCCGACGGAGCTCGAGCTCCCGACCGGCTCGCTCGTCGACATCGTCACCGAGTCGGCCGAGCGGTATCCCCACCAGGTCGCGCTCGAGTTCTTCGGCCGTTCGACCAGCTACTCCCAGCTCGCCGACGAGGTGGAGCGGGCCGCAGAGGGCCTCCGCCGCCTGGGCGTCCGCGCGGGCGATCCTGTCGCCCTCGTCCTCCCGAACTGCCCGCAGCACGTCGTCGCCTTCTACGCCGTCCTCCGGCTCGGCGCCGTGGTGGTCGAGCACAACCCGCTCTACACCCCGCGCGAGCTGCGCCACCAGTTCGAGGACCACGGCGCTCGTGTCGCGATCGCCTGGAACCGCGTCGTGCCGACGGTGCAGGACCTCCCGGCCGATCTCGGCGTCGAGACCGTCGTCGCCGTCGACCTCACCCGCGCGATGCCCGCCTCGATGCGCGCAGCCCTCCGCCTGCCGCTGAAGAAGGCCCGGGAGTCGCGCGCCGCGCTGACCGGGCCGGTCCGCGGCGCGATCGACTGGGAGACGCTGCTGCGCCGGCGGATCGACCCGGCGCACCCGCGCCCGGTCGCGGAGGACCTCGCGGTCATCCAGTACACGAGCGGCACGACCGGCACGCCCAAGGGCGCCGAGCTGACCCACGCGAACCTGACGGCGAACGCCGCCCAGTCGCGCGCCTGGGTGCCGACGGTCCGCCGCGGCGACTGCGTGGTCTACGCGGTGCTCCCCATGTTCCACGCCTACGGGCTGACGCTCTGCCTCACCTTCGCGATGAGCATGGGCGCGCGCCTGGTGCTGTTCCCGAAGTTCGACCCGGAGCTGGTGCTGAAGGTCGTCAAGAAGCACCCCGCCACCTTCCTCCCGGCCGTTCCGCCGATCGCGGAGCGCCTGGCGCGCAGCGCGCAGCAGCGGGGCGTCTCCCTCCGCGGCATCGAGATCGCCATCTCCGGCGCGATGCCGCTCGACCCGGCGCTGGTCGAGTCGTTCGAGGCGCTGACCGGAGGCACGCTCGTCGAGGGCTACGGCCTCTCGGAGACCTCTCCGGTCCTGATGGCCAACCCGGTCGGTCCGACGCGACGCGCCGGGACGGTCGGGCTTCCGCTGCCCGGCACCGACGTGCGGATCGTCGACCCCGAGGATCCCGACACGGAGGTGGCGACCGGCGAGCAGGGCGAGCTGGTCGTGCGCGGTCCGCAGGTGTTCCGGGGCTACCACCGCAAGCCCGACGAGACGGCGGCGACCTTCACCGGCGACGGCTGGTTCCGCACCGGCGACATCGCGACGATCGACGAGGACGGCTTCGTGCGCATCGTCGACCGGATCAAGGAGCTCGTGATCACGGGCGGCTTCAACGTCTCGCCGTCCGAGGTGGAGGAGGTGCTGCTCCGCCTGCCCGAGATCAAGGAGGTGGCGGTGGTCGGCCTGCCCGATCCGCGCAGCGGCGAGTCCGTGGCGGCGGCGGTCGTCCTGGAGCCGGGCGCGCAGCTCGACGTCGCAGCCGCCCGCAAGGCCGTCCGGGAGGCGCTGACCCCCTACAAGGTGCCCAAGCGGATCACCGTCGTCGACGAGCTGCCGCGGAGCATGATCGGCAAGGTCCTCCGCCGCCAGGTTAAGGCGATGCTGACCGACGAGGACTAGCCCGGAACGAGCGAGGGCCCCCGACCACTGTCCGTGATCGGGGGCCCTCTGCAACGAGGCTAGAAGCCGAAGTCGCCGCCTCCGAAGTCGCCGCCCCCGCCGAAGTCGCCTCCGCCACCGAAGTCGCCGCTGCCGGAGTCGCCCCAGCCGCCGCCGTCTCCGGCGTCCGCACCGGAGGCGTCCGCACCTCCCGCATCCGCTCCGCCGTCGGCCGAGGCGTCTCCCCCGCCGTCACCGCCGGCGTAGTCGCCTCCCGCGTCGGGGAGGAACGCGCCCGCGATGGCCGAGCCGATCGCGAACCCGGCGATCGTGCCGAGCATCGAGGAGGCGAGGACGCCGCCGAAGCCCATGCCTCCGCCGCCGGAGAAGCGCCGCTCCATGAATCCGG
Organism: Rathayibacter sp. AY2B5; assembly: GCF_002931645.1. Lineage (NCBI taxonomy): Bacteria > Bacillati > Actinomycetota > Actinomycetes > Micrococcales > Microbacteriaceae > Rathayibacter > Rathayibacter sp. AY2B5. Next base: position 20,357 of record NZ_PSUE01000013.1, read on the forward strand.
GCTGGCGCAGCTCGCTCCTCGTGGCGGACTGGGCGAGCGTGCGGGGATCGTCGTCCTTCGGCGCGTCGCCGACAGGGGCCCCCTCGCTGAGCTCTCGGAAGACCTGCTGGCGCTGCTCCGGGGTCAGCTGCTCGAAGGCCTCGCGGTGCACCTGCTCGATCGCCTCGGGCGGCGCGGTGCGGAGGAGGTAGCGGTAGCGCTCGATGGCACGCTCATCGTCGGTGCGCGGAGACGTCGCCGGAGGGGAGCCGTACTCGGGCCTGCGGTCCGCGGCCTGCGGCGGCGCGTACGTCGAGCGGCGTGCGCTCTCGGGCTGCTCGTCGCGGCCCAGCAGTCGGTCCAGGAATCCCATGATCTCCTCCTCGGCGCCCGACGGACGCACACCGCCACCGTAGGCCCCTCGTCGCTCCGAGTGCTGAGCGTTCTCTCAGAGGCTGCTCGGAGCGGGGGCCTCGGTCACTTCTGCTTCGGGATGACCACCCACATCACGAGGTAGGCGATGATCTGCGGCCCCGGGAGGAGGCACGAGAGCACGAACAGGAGACGCACCACGAAGGGGCTCCAGCCGAATCGGCGGGCGAGACCGGCACAGACGCCGGCGATGATCCTGCCCCGACGGGGGCGCACGAGAGTAGCCATGACTCCACTCTGGCGCAGGGCGCCTGAGCGGGGCATCCGGGAAACCCCCTAGTCCTGCACGGGAGTCCCGTCGAGCTCCTCGGGCCGGAACGCTCCGACCGAGCGGGCGAAGGCGGCCGCGCGCTCGGCGTCGGCCTCCGGCCAGACCACGTGGAAGCGCTCGAAGACCACGTCGCCGAGGCCGCCCGGTGAGACGCGGGCGAAGTAGCGGCGGTGGCCGTCGAGCCAGGAGGCGCGCGTGCGGTCCCCCTCGCCCTCGGCCCAGGCGAACGCGTCGTCGACGGAGTCGAGCGGACCGGTCCGCACCTCGTCCGTCACGAGGACGACACGCGCCGCTCCCGCGCCGTCGCAGACGATCCAGTGGTCGCCCGCGACGGGCGCCCCCTCCTCGGCGAGGGACGCCGTGGCCGTCTTCACTCCGCGCCGCACGAGGCCCAGCAGCTCGTCCGCCATCGCCGTGCTGTCGCCGAACGACTCGACCGGCGGGAGCGCTTCGTCGACTCCCGGATGCGTGGAGCGGTACTCCGCCCAGAGGAGCGCCGCCGAGGCGGCGTCGGCGTCGGGGAGGGCCGTGCGCTCCGGCGCGACGGGCACGAGCGCCACGATGTTCGCCCCGGCCAGGGAGGCGGGATCGTCGGGGTGGTTGTCGGGCGTGGTGATTGTGTCGAAGGGCCAGTGCTGCTGGAGCCAGCGGCGCGCGTAGGCGTCGAGCTCCTCCTCGAGCCGCGAGCCCCGGACGGCGGGGACGACCCACCAGGAGGCCTCGGCGGAGTCGCCGCCGCCGGGCCGGACGCTCAGAGCGCCCAGCGCCTCGGTGCGGTCCGGGCCGACGAGCAGGAACGCGTGCGCTCTGCCCGCACGCGACTCCTCCTCGAGGCGCAGGAGACCGCGCACGTCGTCGCCGAGGGACGCCGACGGCAGGGCGGCCGGATCGTCCCCGCGGAGGAGAGCCGCGAGCCACGGTCGCTGCTCGCCGATCACCGCGTGCAGGAGGTCCGCGTCGCTGGAGACGAGAGGACGCAGGAGGGCGCCTGCCGGCAGCTCGAGCCGCGCGGGAAGGGGCGCGTCGCCGGTTCCACCGCTCATGACCGCACCTCCCCGCGCACCGGCTCAGCCGGCCGCGCGCTCCAGGACGAGCTCGCGGACGCGGGCGGCGTCGGCCTGCCCCTTCATGGCCTTCATCACGGCACCGATCACGGCACCGGCGGCCTGCACCTTGCCGTCGCGGATCTTCGCGAGCACGTCGGGCTGCGAGGCCAGTGCCGCGTCGATCGCCTCGATGAGCGCTCCGTCGTCCGAGACGACCGCGAGTCCACGGGCGTCGACGACCTCCTGCGGGGTGCCCTCCCCGGCGATGACGCCCTGGAGGACCTCGCGGGCGAGGCGGTCGGTCAGCGTGCCGCTCTCGATCAGACCGGCGAGCTCGGCGACCTGCGCCGGAGTGACCAGGGAGGCCGGGTCCTCGCCCGCCGCGTTCGCGAGGCGCGCGATCTCCCCGGTCCACCACTTGCGGGCCGCCTGCGGAGCGGCTCCCGCGGAGACGGTCTCGGTGATCTCGACCAGCAGGCCGCTGTTGGCGACGTCCTGGAACTCGAGGTCGGTGAAGCCCCACTCCTGCTTGAGGCGGCGACGGCGGTCGGCGGGCTTCTCGGGGAGCGCGGCGCGCAGCTCCTCGATCAGCTCGGGGCTCGGCACGACCGGGAGCAGGTCGGGCTCCGGGAAGTAGCGGTAGTCGTCGGCGTCGCTCTTGGGCCGGCCCGCGGAGGTGCGGCCGGTGTCCTCGTGCCAGTGGCGCGTCTCCTGCGTGATCGTGCCGCCCGCGGCGAGGATCGCCGCCTGGCGCTGGATCTCGTAGCGGACGGCGCGCTCGACCGAGCGGAGCGAGTTGACGTTCTTGGTCTCGGTGCGGGTTCCGAGCTTCTCCTGGCCGATCGGGCGGAGCGAGACGTTCGCGTCGCAGCGCAGGTTGCCGCGCTCCATCTTGGCGTCCGAGATGCCGAGCGCCAGCACGATGTCGCGGATCATCGCGACGTAGGCCTTCGCGTACTCGGGCGCGCTCTTCCCCGCGCCGTAGATGGGCTTCGTGACGATCTCCACGAGCGGGACCCCCGCGCGGTTGTAGTCCACGAGCGAGTACTCGGCGCCCTGGATGCGGCCGGTGGCGCCGCCGACGTGCGTGAGCTTGCCGGCGTCCTCCTCCATGTGCGCGCGCTCGATCGGGATCTGCACGAGCGAGCCGTCGGCCAGCTCGATCTCGACCGAGCCCTCGAAGGCGATCGGCTCGTCGAACTGCGAGATCTGGTAGTTCTTCGCCAGGTCCGGATAGAAGTAGTTCTTGCGCGCGAAGCGGCTGGACGGGGCGATCGAGCAGCCCAGGGCGAGGCCGAGGCTGATCGAGTAGCGGACGGCCTGCTCGTTCACGACCGGCAGCGAGCCCGGGAGGCCGAGGTCGACCGGGGTCACGTTCGTGTTGGGCTCGGACCCGAACTCGTTCGGCGCGTCCGAGAACATCTTGGTCTTCGTGTTGAGCTCGACGTGCACCTCGAAGCCGAGCACCGGCTCGAAGGTCTCGAAGACCTCGTCGTAGTCCATCAGCTCGGGAGCGGACGTGTGCGCGGAGGCCATCAGACGGCACCTTCCTCGGTCGCGGAGAGCACGGAGTGGGTCAGGTCGGGGGCCTGCGCGAGGAGCGGGCGGCCCCACTTCTCCTCGAGCAGCGCCTCGAGCGCGGCGCCCACGGTGTAGAGGCGCACGTCCTCCCGGGCGGGAGCGAGGAACTGGATGCCGACGGGCAGCCCGTCCTCGTCGGCGAGGCCGGCGGGGACGGAGATGCCGGGGATGCCGGCCAGGTTCGCCGGGATGGTCGCGACGTCGCCGCGGTACATCGCCAGCGGGTCGTCGAGCTTCTCGCCGAGGCGGTAGGCGGTCGTCGGTGCCGTCGGCGAGGCGATCACGTCGACGTCCGCGAAGGCCGCGTCGAAGTCCCGCTGCACCAGGGTCCGGACCTTCTGCGCGCTGCCGTAGTAGGCGTCGTAGTAGCCGGCCGAGAGCGCGTAGGTGCCGAGGATGATCCGGCGCTTGACCTCGGGGCCGAAGCCCTGCTCGCGGGTCGCGGACATGACCTGCTCGACCGTGCCGCCGCCCTCCGGCGTGACCCGGAGGCCGAACCGGACCGAGTCGAACTTGGCGAGGTTGCTGGAGGCCTCCGCGGGGAGGATCAGGTAGTAGGCGGCGACCGCGTGCTCGACGCTCGGGAGGCTCACCTCGACGACCTCGGCTCCGGCGCCCTGCAGGATCTCGAGCGCCTCGTGGAAGCGCGCCAGCACGCCGGGCTGGAAGCCCTCGCCGCCGTCGAGCTCCTTGACCACGCCGATCCGGAGGCCCGTCACGTCGGCGCGGCGCACCGCGTCGGCGAAGGAGGGCCAGGAGTCGCGCAGCGACGTCGAGTCGCGCGGGTCGTGGCCCGCGATGACGTCGTGCAGCAGCGCGGAGTCGAGGACCGTCCGGGAGACGGGGCCGATCTGGTCGAGGCTCGAGGCGAGCGCGATCGCTCCGTAGCGGGACACGCCGCCGTAGGTCGGCTTCACGCCGACGGTGCCGGTCACGTGCGCGGGCTGGCGGATCGATCCCCCGGTGTCGGAGCCGAGGGCCAGGGGCGCCTCGTAGCTCGCGACGGCCGCGGCGGACCCGCCGCCGGAGCCGCCGGGGATGCGGTCGAGGTCCCACGGGTTGTGGGTGGGGCCGTAGGCGCTGCGCTCGGTGGTCGAGCCCATCGCGAACTCGTCCATGTTGGTCTTGCCGATCGGGACCAGCCCGGCCTCGCGCACCTTGCGCATGACGGTCGCGTCGTAGGGCGGGCGCCAGCCCTCGAGGATGCGGGAGCCGCTCGTGGTCGGCATGTCGTTGGTGACGATGACGTCCTTGACCGCGAGAGGCACTCCGGCGAGGGGGTGCAGCGACTCGCCGTCGGCCCGCCGGCGGTCGATCGCCTCGGCGGACGCGACCGCGCCCTCGCGCGCGACGTGGAGGAAGGCGTGGACCGCTCCGTCGACCGCGTCGATGCGCTCGAGGTGGGCGCGGGTGGCCTCGACCGAGGAGACCGAGCCGTCGGCCAGCTTCTCGGAGAGGGCGGACGCGCTGAGGCGGACGAGCTCGTCGCCGTGCGCGCTCACTGCTCCTCCCCCAGGATCGCGGAGACCTGGAAGCGGCTGCCGTCGTGCTCGGGCGCGCCGGAGAGCGCCTGCTCGAGCGTGAGGGTCTCGCCGACCACGTCGGGCCGGAAGACGTTCTCGAGCGGGATCGGGTGGCTGGTCGCCGGCACCTCGGGCGTGGCGACGGCCTGGACCGCGCGCACGGAGTCGACGATCTGGCCGAGCTCCCTGGTGAGGCTCCCGATCTCGTCGGAAGTGAGGTCGATCCTGGCCAGCTGGGCCAGATGGGCGACCGTGTCGGCCGTGATCTCGGACATGCGTCTCCGTCTGGTGGTTCGGGGGGATTTCCGGCCGTCAGTCTACTCGGCGCGCCCGCACCGCCTCCGCCCGCGCCGCCCGCCCGTCAGGAGCCGCTGAAGAGGCTGGAGCCGTGCTTCAGGAGTGCGTTGTACGCCCCCTCGTAGGTGGTCGGCAGGTCCTCGCCGGGCTCGCCGTACCGGGCCAGCAGCAGGCCCATCAGGCCGACGGCGGGCGGGCTCAGCGGCTTGTCGCGGTTCACGTGCGCCGGATGCGCCGGTGCCGCCTCGGGGTTCGGGGGCAGGTACTGCGGCACCGTGGTCGGCCAGTCGCCGATCTGCCGCGGCTCGTCAAGCGTCAGCACCCCGAAGAGGTCCGGGGCGGAGGCGTCGCGAGCGGTCAGCGGCTCGAGGCCGTGCAGGGCGCTGAGGGTCCGGATCACGGCGCCGTGGTGCAGCTCGTCGTGCACGATCGTGCCGGCCCTCGTGTACGCCGAGACGGCGATCGCCGGCACGCGGCAGCCGAGCCGGTCGAAGGCGAAGCCCATCTCGCCCTCGCGGCCGTCGCCCGGCGGAGTCGCCGACGGCGGGGGGACGTGGTCGTAGAGGCCGCCGTGCTCGTCGAAGGTCGCCAGCAGCAGCGTGTTCACCGCGTTCGAGCCGGTCGTGCTCGCGCTCTCCCGGATCGCCGAGTACACCTGGTGCAGCAGCAGCTCGCCGGCGCGGACGTCGGACAGCGCGCTGTCGTAGACGGGCGTGCCGTCGACCTCGTCCTCGTGCAGGACCCCGGTCGGCGGGTGCATGTCGTTGTGGTCGAAGACGAGCCGCGGCTCGAGGAAGGCGTAGTCGGGCAGCTCGCCGTTCTCCACGTCGGCGTAGAACCGGTCCATCGTCGAGAAGTGGGTCTTCCAGTACTTCTCGAGCACCGGCGCGTGCAGGAACCCGGTGTACGAGACCACCTGCAGCGCGTCGAAGTAGACGCGCCAGGTCCTCCCCGCCTCCTCGAGGCGGTTGAACACCGTCGGCGCGTCGGCCAGGTCGTCCGCGAGCCACTTCTCGTAGCCGCCGCTCTGCTTGTTGGTGACGAAGCCGTGCGAGGTCGACGCGTGCAGGAAGGACCGGTTGCAGAAGGTCTGGGAGGGGACGGCGCAGAACCACTGGTCGAAGACGGCGAACTCGCGGGCGAGGGTGGAGAAGACGGGCAGCATCTCCGGCGAGAAGCCGCCCATGATCGTCCGCGCCTCCTCCGCCGTGGGCTCCTGCCCCTTCTTCATCACCCTCAGGTGCTGGACGTAGTCCTCGAGGAAGCCGCTCATCGTCGGGGCGGAGGCGTCGGCGGGCGCGTTGAAGGGCGCGGTCATGGCGCCGACGGTGCGGCCGGCGTTCTCGGGCGGATCCACCGTGCCGAAGAGCTGAGTGTTGACGTGCGGGTACTCCTCGCCCGGGTCCGGGTCGGGCTGGCGCATCACGGAGTCGGTGGCGCCCTCGTAGACGTGCGTGCCGACGGTCAGTCCCCCGGCGCTGGTGTTGGTCCGCTCCTCGGGGAGGAGGCCCTCGAAGCTCTCGCCCGCGGGCAGGTCGTCCGGTCCGTAGAGGCGGCCGAGGACGTTGTCGAAGGAGCGGTTCTCGAACATGATCACGACGACGTGGTCGAATCCCGGCTCCGTGCGGGCGGGCAGTCGCGGCTCCTCCTCGCGGCGGGGGCCGGAGGCGACGGCCGCGCCGATCGCGCCGCCGGCGAGGGCTCCGGCTCCGACTCCGGCGGCGGCGGTGCCGGCCAGGAAGCGGCGGCGCGAGCGGGAGCGGGGAGCTCCGTCGTCGTGCTCCGAGGGAGTCCGCTCGCTGGTCATCTCCGCCGCCTCTCCTGCGCCGCCTGCGCCTGCTCGGAGTGTAGCGACGCGCCCGGGACGGCGGCTCGAACGCGGGCGAGCAGTCCGGCCTCCGGCTCGGGGTCGACGTGCGCGCGGCGGGCCGCGTCGCGGAGGCGCCGCCCGACCGGCGCGGGCGGCGCGAAAGCCGGCGCCGTGCGGGGCCAGCGCGCGAGGGGGCGGTCGGGACCGCTGAGGAGTGCGGCCAGCTCTCGGACCTGCGGATCGACGAGCGCTCGGCGCACGCCCGCCCGGGCGCGGACGAGCTGCGCGGGAGTCTCCGGACCGAGCGGCACGCCGATCCGTGCACCCGAGGGGACGGCCGAGGCGAGCACGAGCGCCGGCACCGTGCCGGGCCGCCCTGCGCTCCCCCGCGCGGTGGCGAGGAGCAGCATCCGCCGCCCCGCCCGCTCCCCGTCGCGGACGGCGTCGAACACGACGTGCAGCAGCTGCTCCGCGAGGCGCGCATCAGCGGATCGATCGGTGCCGGCGGCTGCGGCGTCGGCGAAGTCGGCCGGATCGACGAGGGACCGCGGCTCGACCAGGACGAGCGGAGGCAGGGTGCCGGCTGCGGCCTCGGCGGCCAGCGCGTCGATGGGAAGGAGGCGCCCGCCGCGGGAGCCGGCGGCGCCCGGGTCGCGGTGGGGCCACTCCGGATCGGCGAGGAGCGTGGTCGAGACGCCCTGCCGCTCGTCGACCGCGAGAGCCCAGCCGGTGCCGGTCTCCCGGGCCGCGCGCAGGGCCGCCGGCAGCGGATCGCGGCCGTCGGCGCGCCAGTCGTCGGCCCGGGCGAAGGCCGTGGCGAGGAGCGCGTGCACCGGCAGCATCTCGGGGGCGAAGCGCGCGCCCGGAGGATCGTCCGGGCCGGGCGCGGTCATCACGGCGTCCGTATCACCGGTGAACACCGGACCGTCCGGATCGTCGAGCGCGCCGAGGACCTGGTCGCGGCTGCGGCCGGCGAAGGAGAGCACGACCAGGTGGTCGATCCGGCCCAGCACCTCGGCGGTCCGGCGCTCGGCGGCGGTGGGCCTAACCGCGGCGTCGAGCGCGAGCGACGCTGCGTCGGCGAGGGAGCGGCGCAGGAACGCACGCCGCTCCCCGCCGCCCGCGTCAGGCATCGGGCCCGGTCGGCTCCTCCGTGCTCGGGGCGGCCGCGTCCGGGACGGCGTCGGTGTCCGGCACGGCGTCGTCCTCCGGCGAGGCGTCGGAGCGCGATGCGCCGGCGACGTCCCCGTCCGGGCCGGCGGCGGCCTCCTCCGGAGCGTCGGCGGACGCCTCCTCCGGCAGCGCGATCGCGTCCGGTCCCTCCGTCACCAGGAGGTGGAACTCGGCCGCGGTGATGATCCGGAGCCCCAGGGCCTCGGCCTTGCCGAGCTTGCTGCCGGCGCCGGGACCGGCGGCGACGTAGTCGGTCTTCTTGGAGACGCTCGAGCCGGCCTTGCCGCCGGCCGCGAGGATGGCCTCCTGCGCCCCCTCGCGGGAGTACCCCTCCAGGCTGCCGGTCGCCACGACCGTGAGACCCGCGAGCACCCCGCCGGCGGCGTCCGCGGCACCGGGACCGGGGTGGCCGGGCGTGGCGAAGCGCACTCCGGCCGCGGCCCAGCGGTCGACGATCTCGACGTGCCAGTCGACCTCGAACCAGGCGATCAGGGCGTCGGCGATGATCCCGCCCACCCCGTCGACCGCGGCGAGCTCGTCGCGGCTCGCCCCGCGGATCGCGTCGAGCGAGCCGAAGTAGCCCGCCAGCGCGCGCGCGGCGACCGGGCCGACGTGCCGGATGCTGAGCGAGACCAGCAGACGCCACAGCTCCTTGGTCTTCGCCCGCTCGATGTTCTCGATCAGCCGGAGGGCGTTGGTGGAGGGCACGGAGGCCGCGTCCCCCGCGAAGGCTCCCGCCTCCGGGTCGAAGGCGCCGTCCTTGGCGAGCTGCCGCTTGCGCTTGAAGGGCGTGACGACCTTCGGATCGCCCTTCGCGTCGAGCTTCTGCAGACCCGTCTCGGAGTCGCGGACGACGACCTCGATCGGGAAGAGATCGGCCACCGTGAGCTCGAACAGGCCGGCCTCGGTCCGCAGCGGCGGCTCGGCGGGCACCAGGGGCTGGGTCAGGGCGGCGGCGCTGACCTCGCCGAGCGCCTCGATGTCGAGCGCGCCGCGGCTGCCGATGTGCTCGACGCGCCCGCGGACCTGCGCGGGGCAGGACTCCGCGTTGGGGCAGCGCAGGTCGACGTCGCCCTCCTTGGCCGGAGCGAGCGTGGTGCCGCACTCGGGGCACTGCGTCGGCATCACGAACTCGCGCTCGGAGCCGTCGCGGAGCTCCACCACCGGGCCGAGCACCTCGGGGATGACGTCCCCGGCCTTCCGCAGCACGACCGTGTCGCCGATGAGCACGCCCTTGGCCTTGACCACGTCGGCGTTGTGCAGCGTGGCCTGGCGCACCTCGGACCCCGCGACCTTCACCTTGGTCATCTGGGCGAACGGCGTCGCGCGGCCGGTGCGCCCGACGCTCACGACGATGTCGAGGAGCTTCGTGTGGACCTCCTCGGGCGGGTACTTGTAGGCGATCGCCCAGCGCGGCGCCCGGCTGGTGGCGCCGAGCTCGTCGTGCAGCTCGAGCTCGTCCACCTTCACGACCACGCCGTCGATCTCGTGCTCGACCGAGTGCCGCTCGCGGCCGTAGCGGTCGACGAAGGCGAGCACCTCCTCCACCGAGGCCGAGACGCGGTTGTGGCCGCTGACCGGCAGTCCCCAGGAGGAGAGGAGCCCGTAGACCTCGGACTGGGACGCGACAGGCGGGTCCGGCCAGGCGCCGATGCCGTGCACGTAGAGCGCGAGGGAGCCGACGCGCGCCTCGCCGGCGCGCAGGTCGAGACCCGACTTCTTGTCGAGCTGCTGGCGGAGGCCGCCGCTCGCCGCGTTCCGCGGGTTGGCGAAGGTCGGGAAGCGCCGCAGCGCGCTCGTGCGCGCCTTCTCCTCCTCGAAGACGCCTCGGGTGGCGGCCGGGCGGGTCGACCAGCGGGTCCGCGCCTCCTCGACCGCCTCGTCGCGCAGCGTCTCCTGGAGGGCGTTCAGCTCGGCGAAGGCGGCCACGAGGATGAAGACCTCGCCGCGGACCTCGACGAGTGCCGGGTGGCCCTCGCCGGAGAGGCGCTCGGGGATGCCCGCGACGCGGAGGGCGTTGACGGTGACGTCCTCGCCGGTGCGGCCGTCGCCTCGGGTCGCCGCCGTGACGAGGCGGCCGTTCTCGTAGTGGAGGGAGATCGCGAGCCCGTCGATCTTGAGCTCCGTGAGCCAGGCGACGGGGCGGTCGGCCGACGCCACCGTCTTCTCGCACCACTCGCGCAGCTCCTCGGCCGAGAACACGTTGTCGAGGGAGAGCATCCGCTCGGCGTGGTCGATCGGGGCGAGGCCCGCTCCGACGATCCCGCCGACGGTCCGCGTCGGCGAGTCCTCGGCGGCGAGCTCGGGGTGCTCGGCCTCGAGCGCGGCGAGCTCGCGCACCAGGGCGTCGTACTCGGCGTCGGACAGCGGCGAGGAATCGGCCGCGTAGTAGTCGTCGCTCGCCGACCGGATCCGCGCCCGCAGCTCCTCGACGCGGGCGGCGGGCTCGACGGCGCTCACCGGAGCACCGCGGCGTCGGCCGCGACCGTGCGGTCGATCGTGCACTGGCCCAGCACGCGGGTGCCGAGGTAGACGACGGCCGTCTGGCCGGGGGCGACGCCGTCGAGCGGCGAGTCCGGAGTGATCACGAGCTCCACCCTGCCATCGACGTGCGACACCACCGCGGAGGCGGGGACCGGGTCGGCGTGGGCGCGGATCTGGACGTCGCAGCGGAAGGGCGCGTCCGCGTCCTCGGGAGCGGCCCCCGCCCAGGTGAACCGCTCGCCGGCGATCTCGCCGATGCGCAGCGCCTCGCGCGGACCGACCACGACCTCGTTGCTCACCGGCCGCACCTCCAGGACGAAGCGCGGCCGGCCGTCGGGCGCGGGGACGCCGAGGTGCAGGCCCCGGCGCTGGCCCACCGTGTACCCGTGCGCCCCCTCGTGGGAGCCGACCACCGCGCCGTCCCGATCGACGACCGCTCCGGTCTCGGGGGCGACGCGCTCGGCGAGCCAGCCGCGGGTGTCGCCGTCGGGGATGAAGCAGATGTCGTAGCTGTCGGGCTTGCTCGCGACGCTGAGGCCCCGCTCCGCCGCCTCCGCGCGCACGAGCGCCTTGGACGGCGTGGAGCCGAGCGGGAACATCGAGTGCCGCAGCTGCTGCTCCGTCAGCACGCCGAGGACGTAGGACTGGTCCTTCGCCTCGTCGCTCGCGCGGTGGAGCTCCGGGGAGCCGTCGGCGGCGGTGCGGAGGGAGGCGTAGTGGCCGGTGCAGACGGCGTCGAAGCCGAGGTCGAGAGCCTTCTCGAGCAGGGCGGCGAACTTGATCCGCTCGTTGCAGCGCATGCAGGGGTTCGGGGTGCGGCCCGCCGAGTACTCGGCGACGAAGTCGTCGACGACGTCCAGCTTGAACCGCTCGGAGAAGTCCCACACGTAGTACGGGATGCCGAGGACGTTCGCGGCGCGCTGCGCGTCCATCGAGTCCTCGATCGTGCAGCACCCCCGGCTGCCCGTGCGCAGCGTGCCGGGCATCCTGCTCAGGGCGAGGTGCACGCCCACCACGTCGTGCCCCGCCTCCACCGCGCGGGCCGCGGCCACGGCCGAGTCCACTCCACCACTTATCGCCGCCAGAACCTTCACCGTGCGAGTCTACGTTTCCCGCGGGCGCGGCCGGCAGGGGTTCAGGCGGGCAGCACCGCGCGGTTCGACAGTCCGGCTCGGGCGGCGCGGGCGTAGGCGCTGGGCAGCGCGGCCAGGAGGGCGTCGATGTCCGCGTCGGTCGAGGTGTGGCCGAGCGTCATCCGGAGCACCCCGCGGGCCTCGTCCTCGCTCCGGCCGAGCGCGAGGACCACGTGCGAGGGCTCCGGGATCCCCGCCGTGCAGGCGGACCCGGTCGAGACGGAGACGCCCGAGGTGTCGAGGAGGAAGAGGAGGGAGTCGCCCTGCGCACCGGGGAAGGCGAGGTGCGCGTTGTTGGCGACCCGGCGTCCGGAGTCGAGGGCGGGCCCGGTCAGGGTCGCCCCCGGCACGGCGGCGAGGACGCCCGCGACGAGCCGGTCCCGCAGGGCTGCCAGGCGCCGCGCCTCCGCCGACAGCTCGGCGTCCGCCTCGACCGCGGCGGCGGCGAAGGCCGCGGCGCCGGGCACGTCCTGGGTGCCGGAGCGGACGCCCCGCTGCTGTCCGCCTCCGTGCAGCACCGGGACCACGCGGGCGTCGCGGGCGAGGACGAGCGCACCGGTCGCGATCGGCCCGCCGACCTTGTGACCCGAGACGCTGACGGCGGCCAGTCCCGCGCCGCGCCCGGAGCCGGAGGCGCGGCGGACCTCGGCGATCCGCAGCGGCACGTGTCCGAGGGCGGCGACCGCGTCGACGTGGAGGGGGACGCCGGCGCGGGCGCACGCGGCCGCCAGCTCGGCGATCGGGTTGATCGTCCCGATCTCGTTGTTGACCCAGAGCACCGTGACCAGGGCGACCGATCCGGGGTCCTCCTCCAGCGCCGCGGCGAGCGCCTCCGGCCGCAGGGTGCCCTCGTCGTCGAGAGGCAGCCACTCGAGGACGGCGCCCTCGTGCTCGGCGAGCCAGGCGGCCGAGTCGAGCGTCGCGTGGTGCTCCCCCTCGGCGACCAGGACCCGGACGCGGGCCGGATCCTCGCTCCGGCGCTGCCAGTAGAGGCCCTTGATCCCGAGGTTGACCGCCTCGGTGCCGCCGGCGGTGAGGATCACCTCGATCGGCTCGCAGCCGAGCACCCCCGCGAGCGCCGACCGGGCGTCCTCCAGCCGGCGGCGCGCCTCCTGGCCGGAGCCGTGGACGGAGGAGGGGTTGCCGGCGTGGGCGGACGCCTCCGCGAACGCGGCGAGCGCCGAGGCCCGCAGCGGGGTGGTCGCGGCGTGGTCGAGGTAGATCACAGCAGCCCTTCGTCCCGCGTCGGGGGCACGGAGGGAGCCGGTGCCCGTCACTACTGTAAGTCGCATGACCTCTCACGATCCCCTGGCCCGGCTCGGCGTGACCGTGGACGATCAGGGCGGTGAGCTGCGGGTCTGGTCCGAGAGCGCGAGCGCCGTCGATCTGCTGCTGTACGACGAGAAGGATCCGACCTGGGTGACCCGCACGGTCCCGCTGGCGCGCGACGACGCCGCGGTCTGGTCCGCGCGCTCCGATCTGCTGGCCCCCGGCCGCCGCTACGCCCTGCGCGTCGACGGGCCGACGGGCCCCCGGCACCGCTTCGACCCCCGCCGGGCCCTGCTGGAGCCGTACTCCCGCGGCCTGCACCGGGTGGCGGAGAACGAGTGGCGCTCGGTCGTCGTGGACGACGCGTTCGACTGGGGCTCCTCCTCCCGGCCCGGCACCCCGATGGACCGCACCGTGATCTACGAGGCGCATGTGAAGGGGCTGACCCGGCTGAACCCGGCGCTGCCCGTGGAGCTGCGCGGCACCTACGCCGGCCTGGCGCACGAGTCGACGGTCTCGGCGCTGCTCGATCTGGGCGTGACGGCGGTCGAGCTGCTGCCCGTGCACGCGTTCGTGTCGGAGCAGCGCCTGCTGCGGCAAGGGCTGACCAACTACTGGGGCTACAACACGCTGAACTTCTTCGCCCCGCACGCCTCGTACGCCTCCTCCACCGCGCAGCGCGGCGGACCGACCGCGGTGCTCCGCGAGTTCAAGGGGATGGTGAAGCTCCTGCACGAGGCCGGCCTCGAGGTGATCCTGGACGTGGTCTACAACCACACCGCCGAGGAGGGGCCGGGCGGGCCGATGTCGAGCCTGCGCGGGATCGACGACGCCGGCTGGTACCGCCAGACGCCCGAGGGCCACTACGTGGACGTCACCGGCTGCGGGAACACGATCGACTTCGGCCGGCCCGCGGCGCAGCGCCTCGCGTTGGACTCGATGCGCTACTGGTCGGGCGAGGTCGGGATCGACGGCTTCCGGCTCGACCTGGCCGCGACCCTCGGCCGGGACGAGATCGCGCACTTCCGGAGCGACCACCCGCTGCTGCGGGCCGCGGTCGAGGATCCGGCGCTGGCCGGCGTGAAGATGATCGCCGAGCCCTGGGACGTGGGAATGGGCGGCTGGCAGACCGGGAACTTCCCGGCCGGGTGGTCGGAGTGGAACGACCGCTACCGCGACCGCGCCCGCAACTTCTGGCTCTCGGACATCGACTACGCCCGCCGCGCCGGCACGGCCCCCGTCGGCATCGGCGGCTTCGCGACCCGGCTCTCGGGCTCCTCCAACACCTTCTCGGCGGAGCGGGGCCCCCTCGCGTCGGTCAACTTCGTCACCGCGCACGACGGCTTCACGCTGGCGGACCTCGTCTCGTACAACGTCAAGCACAACATCGGCAACGGCGAGTCGAACCGCGACGGAGCCGACACCAACCGCTCCTTCAACCACGGCTTCGAGGGCCCCACCACCGACGAGCGGATCACGCTGGCGCGGCGCAAGGCGATACGGAACCTCCTCGGCACCCTGCTGCTGTCGGCCGGCGTGCCGATGATCACGGCGGGCGACGAGACCGGGCGCAGCCAGCGCGGCAACAACAACGCCTACTGCCAGGACTCGGACCTGACCTGGGTGCGCTGGGAGGGCCTGGCCGACTGGCAGCTCGCGCTCCGCGCACACACGCGCACCCTGCTGCGCCTGCGGCGCGAGCACCCGGCGCTGCGTCCCTCCCGCTACGGCAGCGGCGACGCGAGCGAGCCGGGCGCCACGACCATGACGTGGTTCGACGCCCACGGGCGCGGGATGAGCGAGCACGACTGGACCTCCGCCGCCAACCGGACGCTGCAGTACCTCGCGGCCTCGACGCCGGTCGAGGGCGAGCCGGACCGTGTCCTGCTGGTGGTGCACGGCGTCGAGCAGGACACCACGGTGGTGCTCGCCGACGGCGAGGGGGTCACCGGCTACACGCGCCTGTGGAACAGCGAGGAGCCGGAGCCGCTGGAGCACGGCGAGTCGTTCGAGCCGGGGCAGGTCATCCGCGTGGCCGGCACCTCGATGCAGCTCTTCGCCGCGCACGGGCCGGCGGCCGAGCAGGACGCCTGATGGCGAGGAGCGGGCCGGGGACCCCGGCGACCGTCGCGCTGACGGCGGCGGGCGTCCCCTTCACTCCCCGCCAGTACCGGCACGACCCGGCCACGACGCGCTACGGGCTCGAGGCGGCCGAGGCGCTCGGCGTCGAGCCGGAGCGCGTGTTCAAGACCCTGATGGTCGACGTCGACGGCGAGCTCGTGGTGGGCGTCGTGCCCGTCACCGGCTCGCTCGGGCTGAAGGAGCTCGCGGCCGCGGTCGGAGGCAGGCGGGCGGCGATGGCCGACCCCGTGCTGGCCCAGCGCCGGACCGGCTACGTGCTCGGCGGCATCTCGCCGCTCGGGCAGAGGACGCGGCACCGCACCGTGATCGACGAGACCGTCGAGCTCCACGACACGGTGCTCGTCTCGGGCGGGCGCCGGGGCTTCGACATCGAGCTCGCCCCCGCCGACCTCGTCGCCGCGACGGCCGCCCTCCTCGCCGACATCGCGCGCTGACCCCTGCTCCCCCGCCGTCCTCCTCCGGGCGCCGTTTCGCTCCGTGCGCCGTCCTCCTCCCGCGAGATCCCACTCCGGTCCGCGAGGCGCCGAGGAAGGCGCACCGGAGCGGCATCCCGCGGAGAGGGACCGGGCGGGGTCAGCCGGCGGCGGCGGCCAGGCCCAGCTCGGCGGAGCGGGCCAGGAGGGGATGCCGCGGCACGACGCGGACGGTGTAGCCGAAGGAGCCGCTGCGGTCGAGGGTGACCACTCCGGCGTAGGGCACGCGCCCGACCGCGTCGGCGGGCACCACGGCACCCGACTCCTCGACCACCTCGAGCTCGTGGTGGCGGACCTCGGTGAGCGAGCCGTCAGCGGACGTCGTCCCGTAGACGACCTCGACCGAGACGTCCGCCGGCGAGAGCTCCCCCAGGCGCACGCCCGCCCGCACGGCGAGCCGGTCCCCGCGCTGGGGCACCGCGTCGATCCCGCCGGACTCGACGGACGCGACCGCGACCCCGGGCCAGCCGGCGCGGACCCGCCGCTTCCAGCTCGCCAGCTCCTTGGCCGGCTCGAAGTGGTCGGCGGCGACCGCGCGCCCTGCCTCGGCGGCCGGCGAGTAGAGCGCCTCGACGTACTGGCGCACCATCCGCTCGGCGGAGACCTCGGGCGAGAGGGTCGCGAGGGTGTGCCGGATCGACCGCACCCACCGACGGGGCACTCCGTCGTGATCGCGCTCGTAGTAGCGCGGCACGACCTCGGTCTCGAGCAGCTCGTAGAGCGCCTCGGCCTCGAGCGTGTCGCGGGCCTCCGGGTCGAGCGCGCGGTCGGAGGAGGGGATCGCCCAGCCGTTCTCGCCGTCGAAGTACTCGTTCCACCAGCCGTCGAGGATCGAGAGGTTGAGCGAGCCGTTGAGCGCCGCCTTCATCCCGGAGGTGCCGCACGCCTCGAGCGGGCGCAGCGGATTGTTGAGCCAGACGTCGGTGCCCGGGTAGAGCAGCTGCGCCATCGCGATGTCGTAGTCCGGCAGGAAGACGATCCTGCGGCGCACGTCCGGCTCCTGCGCGAAGCGGACGAGCCGCTGGATCAGGCGCTTCCCCTCCTCGTCGGCCGGGTGCGACTTGCCCGCGATGACGATCTGGATCGGGTGCTGCGGGTGGGTGAGCAGCGCGCGCAGACGCTCGGGGTCGTGGAGCATCAGGGTCAGCCGCTTGTAGGTCGGCACCCGCCGCGCGAAGCCGATGGTGAGCACGTCCGGGTCCAGCAGCTCGTCCAGCCAGGCCGGCGGGAGGCCGCCCGGGTTCTGCTCGCGCCAGGAGCGGGCGGCCCGGCGGCGGGCGTCCCGCACCAGCTGCTCCCGCATCGCCCGGCGCGCGGCCCACAGCTCGGTGTCGCCGAGCGCGCCCGAGGCCCAGTCGGCCCGCGTCGTGTCGTCGGTGCCGAGCCGCTCCTCCGCGAGCCGCCGGAGGATCGGATCGGTCCAGGTGGCCGCGTGGACGCCGTTCGTCACCGAGCCGATCGGCACCTCCGCCGTCTCGAAGCCGGGCCAGAGGCTCGAGAACATCGAGCGGCTGACCTCGCCGTGCAACGTCGAGACGCCGTTGGAGCGCTGCGCGAGCCGCAGGCCCATGTACGCCATGTTGAACGCCGTCCCGGAGTCCCCCGGCTCGGCGCCCAGCGCGAGCACGTCCTCGACCTGCACGCCCGGGAGCAGCTCCGTGGAGAAGTACTCCTCGATCATCCCGCGGTCGAAGCGGTCGATGCCCGCCGGCACCGGAGTGTGCGTGGTGAAGACCGTGCTCGCCCGCACCACCTGGAGAGCCTGGTCGAAGTCCAGGCCCGCGCCGATCAGGCCGGAGATGCGCTCGAGCCCCTGGAAGCCGGCGTGCCCCTCGTTGGTGTGGAACACCTCCGGGAGGACGCCGCCCGAGACCTCGGCCCAGAGCTCGAGCGCGCGGACCCCGCCGATGCCCAGCAGCAGCTCCTGCAGCAGGCGGTGCTCGCCCCCGCCGCCGTAGAGGCGGTCGGTGACGGAACGGAGCGAGTCCTCGTTCTCGGGGATGTCGGTGTCGAGCAGGAGGAGGGTCACCCGGCCGACCTCCGCGCGCCAGACCCGGGCGTAGAGCGCGCGTCCCTCGGGGAGCGCCAGCACGATGCGGGCGGGCGAGCCGTCGGCGAGACGGACGACGCGCAGCGGCAGCCCGTCGGGATCGAGCGAGGGGTAGGACTCGAGCTGCCAGCCGTCGGCGGAGAGCTTCTGCGAGAAGTAGCCCGACCGGTAGAAGAGGCCCACGCCGGTGAGCGGCACGCCCAGGTCCGAGGAGGCCTTCAGGTGGTCGCCGGCGAGGATGCCGAGTCCGCCGGAGTACTGGGGCAGCGCCGCCGCGATCCCGAACTCCGGCGAGAAGTAGGCGATCGAGCGCGGGGCGGACTCCGGCAGCGACTGGTACCACCGCGGCTCGGTGCGGTAGCGCTCCAGCTCGTCGCGGAGGCGCCACGCCTCGTCGACGAAGCCCTGGTCCCCCGCCAGCTCGGCGAGGCGCTCGGGGCTCACCGCTCCGAGCAGGGCGGTGGGGTCCGCTCCCCCGCTCCGCCACAGCTCCGCATCGACCCGCTCGAACAAGCGCCGGGCGGGCTCGTGCCAGGCCCAGCGCAGATTGCCCGCCAGATCGCCCAGAGCCGAGAGCTCGGGCGGGAGGACGGAGCGGACGATGAAGCGGCGGATCGCCTTCACGGCACCCCTCGACTCTCTGCGGACCCCGGAGCGCCCGGTCGCGGAGCACCGGGGCGGTCGCGCTCGGTCACCCTAGCGGACCCCGACCACCGCGGATCGGCGGGACGCGGACCCGCCGCGACCCTCCGGCACGCGCTCCCCGGGTCCGTTTGCACAGGCCCGAGCGCGGGCGCAACCGTCGTGTGCGAGCCGCCGCCGGTCGCTACTGTCGTGACGTGGCTCAGATACCTTTCGGCAAGGCTCAGAACGGCAAGGACGCACGGCGAGCGGGTCGCGGACGCGCACCCCAGGAGGCGTCGGCGCCTCCCGAGACGGCCGCTCCGGCGCCCGCCGCCGCTCCCGAGGCGACTCCTGCTCCCCCCGCGGCCGACAGTGCTCCGGCCGCCCCGGTGACCGCGGACGCACCCGACGCGTCGACGGCGACCGCGACGACCGGGAGCGGCTACCGCGTCCGGGCCGAGCGACTGCCGATCATCGACCCGCAGCCGCGGCTCGAGGACGACCGCTGGCCCGCGAAGGCGTTCGTCGGCGAGGTCGTCCCCTTCGCCGCCACGGCCTTCCGCGAGGGGCACGACCTCATCGGCGTCGACCTCCTGCTGCGCTCGCCGTCCGGGGCCGAGTCGGAGCACCGCATGTCGCTCCTCGCGACCGGCACCGACCGCTACGGGCGCCTCGTGGCCCTCGACGAGGAGGGCGATTGGAGCTACCGCATCCGCGCCTACGCCGACGACTGGGCGACCTGGCTCCACACGGCCGAGGTCAAGATCCCGGCCGGCCTGGACATCGACGTCACCTTCGCCATCGGCGAGGGCCTGCTGCGCAGCGGCGCCGACGACTCCTTGCGGCCCGAGGGCGAGCGCGGCCTGCTCTCCGACACCGCCGCCCGCGTCGGCGACACCACGCTGAGCGCCGAGGAGCGCCTCGCCGCGGCGACCGATCCCGCCGTCCACGGCGCGCTCGACGCCCGCCCGGTGATGAGCCTCACCAGCGTCTCGGAGCCGCGCACCGTCCACGTCGAGCGCACCCGCGCCGGCGTCGGCGCCTGGTACGAGTTCTTCCCCCGATCCGAGGGCGCCGTGCGCCACGAGGACGGGACCGTGACCAGCGGATCCTTCCGCACCGCGATCGACCGCCTCCCCGCTGTGGCCGCGATGGGCTTCGACGTGCTCTACCTGCCGCCGATCCACCCCATCGGCCGCTCCTTCCGCAAGGGCCCGAACAACACGCTCGACGCCGGCGAGAACGACCCCGGCTCGCCGTGGGCGATCGGCTCGGCCGAGGGCGGCCACGACGCGATCCACCCGGACCTCGGCACCGAGGACGACTTCCGCGCCTTCCACGCCGCGGTCGAGGCCGCGGGCCTCGAGCTCGCCCTCGACTTCGCCCTGCAGGCCTCGCCCGACCATCCCTGGGTCACCAGCCACCCCGAGTGGTTCACGACGCTCCCCGACGGCTCGATCGCCTACGCCGAGAACCCGCCGAAGAAGTACCAGGACATCTACCCGATCAACTTCGACAACGACCCCGAGGGCATCCGTCAGGAGTCGCTGCGGGTCCTGCGGCACTGGATCGACCTGGGCGTGCGGATCTTCCGCGTCGACAACCCCCACACGAAGCCGCTCGACTTCTGGGAGTGGATCATCCACGAGGTCAACGCCGAGCACCCCGAGGTCGTCTTCCTCGCGGAGGCGTTCACCCGCCCCGCGATCATGCGCGCGCTCGGCAAGGTCGGCTTCCAGCAGTCGTACTCGTACTTCACCTGGCGCAACACCAAGGAGGAGCTCGGCGAGTTCTTCACGAGCATCTCCCACGAGACGGCCGACTACATGCGGCCGAACCTCTTCGTGAACACTCCGGACATCCTCACCGAGTACCTCCAGTACGGCGGCCGCTCGGCGTACAAGGTGCGGGCGGCCCTGGCCGCGACCGCGTCGCCGCTGTGGGGGGTCTACGCCGGCTACGAACTGGTCGAGAACGTCGCTCGCCCCGGCGCCGAGGAGAACATCGACAACGAGAAGTACGAGTACAAGACGCGCGACTGGGCCGGCGCCGAGGAGTCGGGCCGCTCGCTGGCGCCGTACATCACGCGCCTCAACGAGATCCGGCGCTCGCACCCCGCGCTCGGGCAGCTGCGGAACCTGCACGTGCACGGCAGCGACGACGACGCGATCCTCGTCTACTCCAAGCACCTGCAGGCCGCGTTCACGGGCACCGGGACCGACGACACGATCATCGTCGTCGTCAACACCGACCCGCACTCGGCCCGCGAGACCACGGTCCACCTCGACCTGCCCGCGATCGGGCTCGACTGGAGCGCGACCTTCGAGGTCGAGGACCTGATCACCGGCGCCGTCTGGACCTGGGGCAGCGACGACTACGTGCGGCTCGACTCGTTCGTCGAGCCCGTGCACATCCTGAGCGTGAAGGCGGACGAGCGATGAGCGGAACCACCCCCGAGGGCACGAGCCCGGCCGAGGAGGCGGGCCTCGGCGCGCACGCCGAGACGGTCCCCACGACGGGCACCAGCTCGGCGCCCACCTCCGGCCACGGCGCGCACGTCGCCGACGCGGCGTCCGACGCACGACAGCACCCCGGAGCGGACGGCGAGAACGCGCGCAGCTACGCGGTCGAGACGGTCCCGGAGGCGCCTCAGCCGGTCGCGGGCGACGACGCCGTGACCGTCGAGCGCGACGCCGACGACGCGGAGTCCGCTCCGGTCGGCAGCGGGGCCGAGGGCGACCTGCCCGACGACACGGACGCCGCTGATTCCGTCGCAGCGGACAGCGCCGCTCCCGTCGAGACGACCGCGGACCCCGCATCCGCTTCGGGCCCCGTCGACGGCACCGCTGCGATCGCGCTGCCCGACATCCCCGAGTGGGTGCTGCAGCAGCTCGCCACCGGCAGCAACGCGCTCCCCCACGACGTCCTGGGCCAGCACCTCGTCGCGGCCCCCGGCGTCTCCGACCCGGTGACGGTCGTCCGCGTGCGCCGCCCGCTCGCCGAGAAGGTCGCCGTGGTGCTCGCCACCGGCGCCCGCGTCGAGCTCAGCCACCTCAGCGACGGGATCTGGCAGGGCTTCCACGTCCTCGGTCCGCAGGCGTACACCGTCGAGGCCCGCTACGGCGGCGGCGGCGAGTGGACCGCGGAGGACCCCTACCGCTTCTCGAAGACGGTCGGTGACTTCGACCTCTACCTCATCGGCGAGGGCCGCCACGAGCGCCTCTGGGAGGCGCTCGGCGCCCGTCACCGCGAGCACGAGGGGGTCTGGGGCACGAGCTTCGCCGTCTGGGCTCCGCACGCCCAGGCCGCTCGGGTCGTCGGCGACTTCAACGACTGGAACGGCGAGGGCCACTCCCTCCGCAACCTCGGGACGACCGGGGTCTGGGAGATCTTCGTCCCGGGCGTCGAGCCCGGAGCCTCCTACAAGTTCGACCTGCTCTCGCGTGACGGCCACTGGGTCCGCAAGGCCGACCCGATGGCCCGCGCCGCGGAGGTGCCGCCCGCGACGGCGTCCAAGGTCCCCGTCTCGCACCACCAGTGGGGCGACTCCGGCTGGATGGAGAAGCGAGCCTCGGTCGATCCGCACACGCAGCCGCTCAGCGTCTACGAGATGCACCTCGGCTCCTGGCGTCCGGGACTGGGCTACCGCGACCTCGCGGACCCGCTGATCGAGTACGTCACCGAGCTCGGCTTCACTCACGTGGAGTTCATGCCGCTCGCCGAGCACCCGTTCGGCGGCTCCTGGGGCTACCAGGTCACCGGCTACTACGCCGCCTCGAGCCGCTTCGGCACGGCCGACGACCTCAAGTACCTGATCGACCGTCTGCACCAGGCCGGCATCGGCGTCATCGTCGACTGGGTGCCCGGGCACTTCCCCAAGGACGACTTCGCCCTCGCCCGCTTCGACGGCGAGCCGCTCTACGAGCACCCGGACTGGCGCCGCGGCGAGCAGATGGACTGGGGCACCTACGTCTTCGACTTCGGGCACGCCCAGGTGCGCAACTTCCTCGTCGCGAACGCCCTGTTCTGGCTCGAGGAGTTCCACGTCGACGCCCTGCGAGTGGACGCCGTCGCCTCGATGCTCTACCTCGACTACTCCCGCAAGGAGGGCGAGTGGCTGCCGAACCAGTACGGCGGACGCGAGCACCTCGAGGCGATCAGCTTCCTCCAGGAGGTCAACGCCACGGCCTACAAGCTGCACCCCGGCATCATGATGATCGCCGAGGAGTCGACGAGCTGGCCCGGCGTCACCCAGCCCACCAGCTCCGGCGGCCTCGGCTTCGGGCTCAAGTGGAACATGGGCTGGATGCACGACTCGCTCGACTACATGGCGAACGACCCGCTCTGGCGCCAGTACCACCTGGGCGAGATCACCTTCTCGTTCGTCTACGCCTTCAGCGAGAAGTTCGTCCTGCCGATCAGCCACGACGAGGTCGTGCACGGCAAGGGCTCGCTGATCCAGAAGATGCCGGGCGACCACTGGCAGCAGCTCGCGAACGTGCGCGCCTACCTCGCCTTCATGTGGGCCCACCCCGGTAAGCAGCTGCTCTTCATGGGCCAGGAGTTCGGCCAGTACTCCGAGTGGAGCGAGGAGCGGGGCCTGGACTGGTGGATCCTCGATCAGCCGAGCCACCGCGGTCTCTGGAGCCTCGTCGGTCAGCTGAACCGCGTGTACCGCGACTCGCCGTCGCTCTGGGAGCTCGACCACGAGCAGTCGGGCTTCGAGTGGATCGACGGCGGCGCGGCGGCGGCCAACGTCGTCTCGTTCCTGCGCAAGGACAGCGAGGGTCGCCCGATCGCCGTCATCGCCAACTTCTCGGGCTCGCCCGTGCACGGCTACCGCGTGAGCCTGCCCACGGCCGGCCGCTGGGAGGAGCTCGTCAACACGGACGCCGAGATCTACGGCGGCAGCGGAGTCGGGAACTTCGGAGCGGTCGAGGCTCGCGAGGAGCCGTGGGCCGGCCGCCCGGCTTCCGCCGAGCTGGTCCTGCCCCCGCTGGCCGTGCTCTACCTGCGACCCGCCGACTGATCGGTCCCCGCACGGAAGAGGCCGCCCGCCGCGACGATCGTCGCGAGCGGGCGGCCTCTCGGCGTTCCGGCCGGCGTCAGTAGAGCAGGCCGGTGAGCCGGGCCCGAGCCTTGTTGACGCGCGGGTCGGTCTGACCGACGATCTCGAAGAGCTCCAGGAGGCGCGCGCGGACGGCGGCCTTCCCGTCGGCGTCGAGGCGCGGGAACATCGAGAGCAGCCGGTCGAAGGCGTCCTCGACGTGGCCACCCGAGACGTCGAGGTCGGCGACGGCGAGCTGCGCGTCGAGGTTCGACGGCTCCGCCGCGGCGGTCGAGCGGATGTCGTCGAGCGTGCGGCCCTGGAGGCGGGCCAGTAGCCGCACCTGAGCGAGACCGGCGACCGCGAGGTCGTCGCGCGGGTTCTGCGCGATGGCGGTCTCGTACTCGGTGATCGCCGCGGCGTAGTCGCCCCGGTCGATCGCGTCGTAGGCCTCCTGGTGGTGCGGCGGCAGCGGCTCCGTCTCGGGCTCCGCGCCCTCGGCGGGAGCGGCTCCCTCCACCGGCACCGTGCCCGTCACACCGTTCTGAGCGGCGAGCTGGAGGACCTGCTCGAGCAGGTCGCGCAGCTGCTCCTCGGCGACGAGGCCGCTGAACAGGGGCACCGGGCGGCCGCCGATGATCGCGGCGACCGTCGGCACGGACTGCACCTGGAACGCCTGCGCCAGCTGCGGGCTCGACTCCACGTCGACCCCGACGAGCACGAACGCGCCGGCGTACGAAACGACGACCTTCTCGAGCAGCGCGGTCATGCTCTGGCTCTGGTCCGACCAGGAGCCGCGCAGGTCGACGATCACCGGCACGCGAGAGGAGAGCTGGACCACCTGGTCGAACTCGGCGTCGCCGGCGGTCAGCAGCAGAGGATTCGCGCCGGGCGCGCCTCCGGGAGCGGCGGGCGCGGCCGGGGCGCCGGCGGAGGCGGCGGGCGGGGTGCGGCGGTTCACCAGCGACGAGAGGTCGACGGCGCCGCGGAGGTTTCCAGGCAGGGGCGGGACGGTGCTCACGGCAGCTGCACCACCGAGACGAGTCCCTGGCTCCATCCGAGCATCACGATCTTCTCCTCCGATCCGACGGGCGGTACGTAGAACAGCAGTTGGTATCCGTAGGTGGTCTCGATGCCGGTCGTCGACTTGTCCGTGCCCAGCAGGGTCTGCGAGGCGCCGGAGGTCGAGACGGTCGAGCCCTCGGCAGTGGGGCGGACGGTCGACGTCTCGGCGATGCTCGCCGCGACGAGGGCCCCCGAGTCGTTCGTCGCGAGCGCGATCGTCGGCGACGTGCCGGCGGCGTTCGAGAACTCGATCGAGGCGGTGTCCGGCAGCGCCTCGCGGTCGGCGTTCTTCTTGTCGACGCCGACCTGCCCCCGGAGGGTGTCGCC
Source organism: Rathayibacter sp. AY2B5 (assembly GCF_002931645.1). Classification (NCBI taxonomy): domain Bacteria; kingdom Bacillati; phylum Actinomycetota; class Actinomycetes; order Micrococcales; family Microbacteriaceae; genus Rathayibacter; species Rathayibacter sp. AY2B5. The sequence goes on from NZ_PSUE01000013.1 coordinate 45,083, forward strand.
GTCGGCCGCGAAGAGCTCGGCGTACTGGCTCGAGTCGCCGTTGGCGAGCACGTCCGCGTACGCGGAGCCGACCGACTGCGGGGCGAGCTTCATCAGGCGCGAGTCGGGCGCCACGATCGACGTGCCGACGGTGACGGGCGCGACGTCGGGGATGCGCGCGTTGGCCTCGAGCGAGATGGCGTAGTCGACCTTGTAGTCGACGCGCGGGCTCGCCTGGCTCATCATCAGCGCGATCGGGGCCTGGGTGGTGTCCGTCGAGTTCTGCACGACGGCGGTCACCAGGCGCGGCCACGACTCCGTGTCCTGCGGGAGCACCAGGCTCACCGGGGAGGCCGGGATCGTCTGCGGCGGGTCGATCGTCCCGCCCTTGGCGACGACGTCGTAGTTGGTGGTGCGCTCGGTGAGCGCCTCGCCCTGGAAGCGCTCGGCGAGGATCCCGGCGTCCCGGGCGGCGTCGGCGCGCGACGCGACATCGGCGACCTCGGCGACGACGGCCTCCGCCTGCTGCGTGGTGACCACGGGGGTCGGCTCGGCCGAGACCGGCTCTGCCCCCGCGGTCGCCGTGGCGGACGCGGTCGGCGCCTCGCTCGCGCCCGCGGCGAGATCCGGCCAGTAGTCGGAGCTGCAGCCGGAGAGGAGGACCGTCGTCCCGAGGACGACGGGCAGCACCAGGGCCGCGCGGCGGCGCGAGGGCGCCGGCGACGCCGTGGAGGCCTGGATCCCGGCACGCGGCCGGGGACGGCGGGCACCGCGGGGGATCCGGCCCTGCGGTCCCTTCCGGCGCGGGCCGTGCTGGCGGCGCAGGTGGACGAAGGCCCAGATGTAGAGGACGAGCCCGAGGAGGAGGAACACGGCTCCTCCCAGCAGCAGCGGGCCGGCGAGGGGCGTCGCGGTGTCCACGGGCCAGCTGACGCGCACGGAGTCGGCTGCCGGCGCGGTGCCGTCGCTCGCGATGAGGATGGAGACGTCCTCCGGCACGTCGAGCGCCAGGGTCACGCTGCCGCTCCCCTCGAACTCCTCGAGCCAGAGGTCGGAGCCGCGCGGATCGACGACCGCCGCGTCGGCGGTCTCGACGTCGGAGGAGAGCTGGACGCGCTCGCCCGTCTCCTCCGCGGAGGTGAGGGTGTCGTCGGCGCGCTCGTAGCCGATGGCGTCGTAGCTCGAGCCGCCCACCCAGCCCAGCACGTCGGAGGTCCGGGCGTAGGCGACGACGAGGTCGCCGCTGCCCTCGACCGTGATCGTCTGGCGTCCCGGGTTGGCGCCCAGGGTGCTGCCGTCGATCACCGCGTAGGGAGCGGAGGAGTCGAGCGCGGTCTCGGCCGTGAGGGACTCCGGAGGAGCCCAGACCGTCCGCTGACCGATGCCGAGCACGATCATCGCGGCAGCGATGACGGTGGCGATGATGGCGAAGACGAACCGCACGAAAGAACTCCTCCTGCGTTGCCGGATCGGGGTGACGGCCGGGGCCGGCTCGGGGTACGCAGCCGGACCGGGGCGCGACGGCAACAGACAAAGACAGTCCACGATAGCCGATGCCCTCGCTCCGATGCCCGGGAGAAGCCGAGAGTGCGGCCCGAGCGGCGCGCGGTGCGGGTGTCGCCCCGGCCGCGGCCTCCCTGCTGAATACACTTTCCCAGTGCCGCGAGCCCCACCGCGGTCCTGCTCTGAAGGAGACGACGTGGCGAACGACGAGGCCGAATTCACCCAGGTGTTCCGTGGCTACGACCGGGACGAGGTCGACAAGGCCGTCCAGGGCCTGCGCCGCGAGCTCATCCACTCGAACACCCAGGCGGCCGAGAGCGGCCGCGAGGTGAAGCGCCTGTCCTCCCGGATCGAGGGCCTCGAGAAGGAGCTGCAGCAGGTCGGCACTCCCACCTACGCCGGCCTGGGCGCCAAGCTCGAGCACACCCTGCGCGTGGCCGAGGAGCAGTCCGAGCGGATCATCGCCCAGGCCGAGAACGACGCCTCCGCCCTCCGCCGCTCCACCCGCGACGACGGCGACCGCATCCTCCAGGAGGCGCGCGACGAGGCCGAGCGCCTGGTGACCGAGGCGCGCCGCCGTGCGGACCGGACCCGCGACGAGTCCGAGGCGCAGGCCGCGGCGACGCTCGGCAAGGCCGCCGACGACCGCGACGTGATGACCCAGGACGCCGTCCGCGAGGCCGCCGCGATCCGCGGCACCGTGGCGACCGAGGCCGCCGAGACCCGCGCCACCGCGAAGCGCGAGGCCGCCGCGATCCGCTCCGAGGCCGAGCGCGAGGCCGCGGAGATGCGCGCCGTCGCCGCCCGCGAGATCGAGGTCGCCCGCGCCGAGGCCGCCCGCCTCGCCCAGGCCAACGAGCTCCTGCGGGCCGAGGTCGCCTCCGAGGTGGACCGGCTCCGGGCGGCCGTCGAGGCCGAGGTCGCCCAGGCGCGCGCGGCGGTCGAGGCCGAGGTGCTCTCGACCCGCGCCGCGCTCGACGCCGAGGTCGCCGCAGTCCGCGCCGAGGGCGCGCGCGAGATCGCCGACCAGCGCACCCGGCTCACCCAGGAGCGCGCCGAGGCCGTCGCCGTGCTCGACGCCGAGCTGGCGGGCCTGCGCGCCGCGTCCGCCGACGAGGCCGCTGCGCTCTCGCGCGAGGTCGAGCAGGCCCGGATCGACCTGGTGGTCGAGCTCGCCGCGCGCCGCGAGGAGGCCGACCGCGACGACCTGCTCCGCCACCAGGAGGCCGTCGCGCAGACCCAGCGCTACCTCGACGAGTCGAACCTGCAGCTCGCCGACGCCATCCGACGCGCGAACGACAAGCGCCTCGAGGCGGACGCCCTCCGCAGCGACGCCCTCGACGACACGACGCGACTGCGCCGGAAGGCCCAGGACGACTCCGACGCCCTCCTCGACGACGCGCGCGACCAGGCGCAGAAGCTCGTCGCGGACGCGGAGCGCCGCAGCCGCGAGCTGATGGACACCGCCGAGCGGCGCCTCGACGAGATCCGCACCGAGCGCGACGCGATCGCCGGCTACGTGTCGGGACTGCGCGGGCTCATCGGCCACATCGACGGACTCGCGGACGACAGCGACGGCGACGGCTCCGACGGCAGCGGCCCTGACGGCAGCGGCTCCGACGGCGGCTCGTCCGGCCGCTAGGCGGCCGCCGCGCGGGCGGGCTCAGCCGAGCTCGCCCGCCCACTCCGTCGGCAGCGGGGACGAGGCGGGCGCGACCACGCGCACGATCTCGTCGAGGACCCGGCGGGTCTGCGCCTCGCCGACCCAGAGGTGCTTCCCGCCCTCCACGGCGACGAGGTCCAGCTGCGGCACGCTCGCGAAGCGCTCGGCGGCCGCCTCCGGCCGCAGGTAGTCGTCGAACTCCGGGACGAGCGCCACGAGCGGGCGGCCGTCCTCGCCCCAGGCGGCGACCTCCTCCGCGCTCGTGCGGTGCAGCGGCGGCGAGAGCAGGATCGCTCCCTCGACGGGGTGCTCCCTCCCCCACTTCAGCGCGAGCTCGGTGCCGAAGGACCAGCCGACCAGCCAGGGGTGCGGCAGTCCGCGGTCCGCGACGAGGGCCAGGGCTGCGGCGACGTCGGCGCGCTCCTCGATGCCGTGTCCGAACGCGCCCTCGCTCGTGCCGCGCGGCGACGCGGTGCCGCGGGTGTTGAAGCGGAGGACCGCCAGGTCGGCGAGCGCGGGCAGCCGGGCGGCGGCCTTCCGCAGGATGTGCGAGTCCATGAAGCCGCCGTGGGTGGGCAGCGGATGCAGGGTGACCAGGGTCGCGACCGGCTCGTGCTCCAGGGGCAGCGCGAGCTCCCCCACCAGGGTCAGGCCGTCGGAGGTGTGCAGCTCGACGTCCTCGCGGCGGGCGGGGAGGACGACGCCTCCGCGGATCTCGTGGGTCATCGTGCTCCTCGGATTCTCCAGCAGTGCGTGTGCCAGTGGCGGCGGCCGGCCAGGTCGGCCGCGTCGCCGAGCGCGCCGTCGGCCCGCCAGGTGACCAGGTGCGGCTGGCCGATGTCGATGGTGAGCCCGCAGCCCGGGCAGAGGTAGTTCTTCACGGCCCGCGCTGCGGAGACGGGCTGGACGTTCCACTCCCGGCCGGCGTGCGACTCGGTGCGCCGGAAGCCGGCGAGCATCTGCGAGAGGTCGCGCTGCTCGTCGTCGTCGTCACGGCGGCCGCCCCGGGGTCTGTTGCTGCGCGGCATCTCCCCAGTCTAGGAGGCCGCCGCCGGGCCCCTCCCGTCAGTGGGAGCTGTCGTCCATCTCGAGCCGGGTCTCCTCGGCGTCGAGCATCAGCTGCGCCCGCCGCAGCGTCCGCGAGGAGTAGACCCCGCGCCCCCGGGCGTCCAGCAGTGCCTCCCGCTCGGCGAGCAGGACCGCTCGGCGCAGCCGCAGGTACTGCGCGTGCGGGCCGAGGGGCGCATCCTCCGCGCGGCCGACCTGCTCCCACGCCACCTGCGAGCGGGTCAGAGTGTCGCGGCGCACGCGCTCGAGGACGCGCTCGCCCGCCTCGCCGTCGGGCAGCTCCGCCACCGCCTCGGGGAGGGCCTGGATGCCCGTGGCCGCGACCTCGTCGAGCAGCGTCGCGAGCTCGCGGCGGTTGGCTTCTCCGTCGGTGCCCTGGATGCCGGTGAGCCGGATCAGCGCGGGGAGCGTCGCACCCTGCAGGAGCAGCGTCACGACGGCGACGGTGAAGGCGATCAGGATCAGCTGGGAGCGGTAGGGAGTCTCGTCCGGCAGCGACTGGGCCGCGGCGAGCGTGACCACGCCGCGCATCCCGGACCAGGACAGGACGACTCCTCCGCGCCAGCCGAACGCCTCGCTCGTGGTCGCGGCCAGATCGGTCTCGCGCCGGAGGTAGAGCCGCTCCGCTCTCACCTGCCGCCGCCGGAAGCGCTCGTCGCTGGTGGCGCTGTTGCGCAGTCGCATGAGGCCCACCGCCAGCCGCCGGTTGATCCGCTCCGCCCGCCGACCGGAGCTGCGCAGCCACAGGAGCAGCGGCCACACGAAGAGGGCCCGCAGCACGATCAGGATGACCACGGTGGCCAGACCCAGCAGCACCGCGGTGCCCACTCCGAACTCGCCCGGGTCCACGACCCCGGAGACGATCGCCTTGATCTCGGCGCCCATGAGCAGGAAGACGCCGTTCTCGAGCAGGAACTGCGCCGTCCGCCAGTTCACCCGCTCGCTGATCCGCGACTGCGGCGAGAGGAAGCGCGCGCTGTTGTGCCCCGTGTAGATCCCGGTGACCACGACGGCGAGCACCCCGGACGCGCCCAGCTCCTCGGCCGGGATGTAGGCCAGGAACGGCACGGCGAAGGACACGGCAGTGTCGAGCACCGGGTCCCGCAGCTTCGAGCGCACGAAGACGGTGAGCACGCCCATCACCAGTCCGAGGACGATCGCCATCAGGACGGAGTAGACGAAGAGGACCCCCACCTCGCCCACGTCGATCGCGTCGGTCGTGACGGAGGCGCCGACCACGGCCGCCGCAGCCGTCGCGGCGCGCAGCAGCACCAGCGCCGACGCGTCGTTCACGAGGCTCTCGCCCTCGAGCACCGTCACCAGGCGGGGCGGGAGTCCGAGCTTCTTGCCGATCGAGGTCGCGGCCACCGCGTCGGTCGGGCTCACGACGGCGCCCAGAGCGATCGCCGCGGGCAGGCTCAGATCGGGGAACACGAGGTAGAGGAAGCCGCCGACCACGAGGGCGGTCACGACGACCAGCAGCACCGAGAGCCCGAAGATCGAGCGCAGGTTCCGCCGGAAGTCGGTGAGGGGCACCTGGATCGCGGCCGAGTACAGCAGCGGCGGCAGCACGCCCGCGAGGATCAGCTCAGGCTCGACCTCGATGTCCGGGACCCCGGGGAGGTAGGACGCGCCGATACCGATGACGACCAGGAGCAGCGGTGCGGCGATCCCGAGGCGGCTCGAGAACCGCGCGACGGTGACGACCGTGATGATCCCGACGACCCCGAGCAGCGCGTAATCCACGGCACCAGGGTAGCGAGAGCCTCAGCCCGCCGGACGCGGTGCCGAGCGGAGGGGAACGATCAGTACCAGCCGACCGATTCGGAGTGGGCCCAGGCACCGCAGGGCGAGCCGTAGCGGCCGGAGATGTAGCCGAGGCCCCAGGTGATCTGGGTGCTCGCGTTGGTCGCCCAGTCGGAGCCGGCCGACGCCATCTTGCTGCCGGGGAGTGCCTGCGGGATGCCGTAGGCACCGCTGGACTTGTTCTCGGCGTAGACGTTCCAGCCGGACTCGCGGTTCCAGAGGAGGACGAGGCAGTCGTACTCGCTGTCGGCCCAGCCGCGCTGCACGATCATGTCGTACGCGATCGCCTTCGCGGATCCGGGATCCGGAGCGGCGGCGCGCTGGACGGGAGCGGCGGTCTCGGCCTCGGCGGAGCCCGACTCCTCCTCGTCGACGGTCGCGGAAGCGGTCTGAGTCTCGGTCGGAGTGGGCGTCGGGGTCGGAGTGGGCGTCGGCTTCGCCTCGGCGCCGAACGAGTCGCGCTGGACGGTCCGCTCGACGGCGTCCGCGACGACGAGCCGCTGCGCGGAGTCGCCGTTGAAGCGCGCCGGGGCCTGGTAGTAGGGGGAGGCGACCGCGCCGCTGGACGGATCGACGACGTTCACCATGGCGAACGCGATCGACGCCGTGAAGGCCAGCACCGTCACCGGGATCCGAGCCCAGGAGCGCCGCACCGGGGTCTGGTGCGGGACCGCCGGGCGACCGCTGGTGCGGTTCGCGGGCGTGTGGGCGACGGAGGTCTGAGGATGCTGAGCCACGATTACGAAAGCATAACGGACGATGACCTGATCGGCCAGCAGATCCGGCTCCGGTCAGCGGACCGCCAGCATCACATCGACGACCGTGTCGAGCAGCAGGTCGACCTGCGCCTCGGCGTACCCGCCGCGCTGCGGGGCGAAGGAGACGGTCCGCACGTCGTCCACGGTCAGCACCGATCCGTCACGGAAGTACCCGGAGATCCGGTCGGCGAAGGCGTCGACCTGGCGGATGTTGTAGCCCGTCGTGAGAGCGCCGGCCCGGGTGAACCGCTCGCGGGGAGCGCGGGCCAGCCGGTTCACGATCTCCTGGGCGGTCGACCGCGCGTCCGCGAGCCACGCCTCCTCGCCCCGGGCCGCGATCGCGTACTGGCGCTCCCGCAGGGCGAAGGCGTCCTCGAGGCGCTCGAGCGCCGCATCGACGTGGGGCGCGGAGTAGCCGCCCTTGCGCAGGGTGAACGCGGTGTGGCGCAGGTCGGCGGCGCGGAGGTCCGCCGGTCCCCCGGAGAGCTGCGAGTAGGCCTCGCGCGCCGACGCGAGGAAGGAGTCGACCTCGGCCGTGTCGTAGCCGGGACGGGACTCGCGGGCTCGGGGGAAGGGAGCGGTCATCCCGACATCATGCCAAGCCGCGCGCCGGGAGCGGAATCGGCACGCCCCGGTGAGGCGTGCGCTCAGTGGGCGAAGAGGAAGTACAGCACGTAGGCTGCTGCGGCCGACGGCAGGATCGAGTCCAGCCGGTCGAGGACTCCTCCGTGGCCGGGCAGCCAGGAGCTCATGTCCTTGATGCCGATGTCGCGCTTGATCAGCGACTCGGCGAGGTCGCCGAGCGTCGCGGTGAGCAGCACCACGGCCCCGAACACCGCACCGACCCACCAGGGCTGGCCGAGCATCAGCAGGGCGAGCAGGACGCCGACGACGATCCCCGCGACGGCCGCACCGGCGAACCCCTCCCAGGTCTTCTTCGGGCTGATCCGCGGTGCCATCGGGTGCTTGCCCCAGGTGAGTCCGCTCACGTAGGCGCCGGTGTCGACGACGATCACGAGCACCAGGAACGCGAACGCCCAGAGCTGGCCGCCGGGCTCGGCGACGAGACGGATCGCGAAGGCGCCGAGGAAGGTCGTATAGCCCTGGACGAACGCGCCGAGGCCGATGTCGAGGGCGAGGTCCCTCCGGCTGGAGGCGGTGCGCCGGAAGAGCTGCTCCCCCAGCCGCCAGAGGCCGACGAGGACGGATCCGCCGAGGACCGTGGCCCACGCGGCGCCGAGGCCGCCGTAGTAGGCGGCCGGCACGGCGACGACCGCCACGATCCCGGTCGGGATGCGCGGGATGTCGCGACCGGCGTGGCGCAGGGCGTTCGAGAGCTCCAGCGCCGCGAGCAGCACCACCACCCCCGCGAGCACCATGAAGAGCTCCTTGACCAGGAGGAGGCTGACGACCATCGCGCCGCCGCCGAGGAGTCCGATCGCGGTCGCCGACACGAGGTTCCGGCCCGACCGCGCGGTGAGACGGTCGTTCGTCGCCTCGAGCTGGGCACGGGTCGCCTCGAGCTGGCGCTCGACGTCGGCCCGGCCCTGCTGGGCGCGCGCACGCAGCGCGTCGCGGGTGACCATCCGGGATCCCCGGGCACCCGGGACGTGCGGAGACGGTCTCTTCTCGCCGCCCTCGGGTCCTTCGGGGATCTCGGGCACCGCTACACCTCGAGCAGTTCGGATTCCTTGCGCTTGAGCGCCTCGTCGATCGCGTCGACGTGCTGCTTCGTGAGCGCCTCGAGCTCCTTCTCGCCGCGGGAGAGCTCGTCGTCGCCGACGTCGCCCTTCAGCGCGTCGAGGTCGTCCTTGCCCTTGCGGCGGATGTTGCGCACCGCGATCTTGGCGTCCTCGGCCTTGGTGCGGACGATCTTGACGAACTCCTTGCGGCGCTCGGCGGTGAGCTCCGGCAGGGTCACCCGGATGATCGTGCCGTCGTTGGTCGGGTTCGCGCCGAGGTTCGGCATGTCCCGGATGGCCTGCTCGATGTCGCGGAGCGAGCCCTTGTCGTAGGGCGTCAGGACGAGCGTGCGGGCCTCCTGGTTCTGCATCGAGGCGAGCTGCGACAGCGGCGTCGGGGTGCCGTAGTAGCTCACCAGCACCTTCTGGAACATGCCGGGGTTCGCGCGTCCGGTGCGGACCGTGGAGAAGTCCTCCTTGGCGACCTCGACGGCCTTGCCCATCTTGGTCTTCGCGTCGGCCAGTACATCCGAGATCACAGGGAGCTCCTTAAGAGAGGGAAGTGGTCAGTCTAGTTCGAGACGAGCGTGCCGAGCTCGGCGCCGCGGATGGCCTTCGCGACGTTGCCCGAGGGCTCCATGCCGAAGACCTGCATCGGCATGCCGTTGTCCATGCAGAGGCTGAACGCGGTGGAGTCGACCACCTTGAGGCCCCGCTGGAGCGCCTCCTGGTAGGTCAGCGCGTCGAGCTTCTTCGCGTCGGGGTTCGTCCGCGGGTCGGCGTCGTACACGCCGTCCACGCCGTTCTTGGCGACGAGGACCACGTCGGCGTGCGTCTCGAGCGCGCGCTGCGCGGCGACCGTGTCGGTCGAGAAGTACGGGAGTCCGGCGCCGGCGCCGAAGATGACGACGCGGCCCTTCTCCATGTGCCGGATCGCCCGGCGGGGGATGTAGGGCTCCGCGACCTGCGTCATCGCGATCGCTGACTGCACGCGCGTCTCGGCGCCCGCCTGCTCGAGGAAGTCCTGGAGGGCGAGGGCGTTCATCACCGTGCCCAGCATGCCCATGTAGTCGGCCCGGCCGCGGTCCATGCCGCGCTGCGAGAGCTCGGCTCCGCGGAAGAAGTTGCCGCCGCCGACGACCACCGAGATCTCCACCTCGGTCGCGGCATCGGCGATCTCGCGCGCCAGGGCGCTGATCACGTCAGGGTTCACGCCGAGCGTGCCGGCTCCGAACGCCTCCCCCGACAGCTTCAGAAGCACCCTGCGGCGCTTGCCCGTCGTCATCGCATCCGTCTCCGTCATGGACGTTTCCTCCCGTAGACCCGTACAAACCTATCCCGCGCGGAGCGGGCCCCGCGACCACGCCCGGGGCCGCCCCGGGCAGAGCGAAGGGAGCCCGGGTCGACTGAACGACCCGGACTCCCTCCTGCAGTGCTGTTAGGCGCCGACCTTGAAACGGGCGAAGCCCGACACGGTCAGGCCCGCGTCGCTCAGGACCTTGCTGACGGACAGCTTGTTGTCCTTCGCGTAGTCCTGGTCGAGCAGCGCGACCTGCTTGAAGTACGCGTTCACGCGTCCCTCGATGATCTTCGGCAGGGCGGCCTCGGGCTTGCCCTCGCCGCGCGAGATCTCCTCGACGATGCGGCGCTCGTTGTCGACCTCGGACTGCGGCACGTCCTCGCGCGAGAGGTAGGACGGGTTCGCGAACGAGATGTGCTGGGCGACGGAGCGCGCGGTCTCGGCGTCCTCGCCCGCGTAGCCGACGACCACGCCGACCTGCGGGGGCAGGTCCTTGTTCGTCTTGTGGAGGTAGATCGCGAAGTGCTCGCCCGAGACGGAGGCCACGCGGCGCAGCTCCACCTTCTCGCCGAGGATCGCGGCCTCGTCGTTGATCAGGTCGGCGACGGTCTTGCCGTCGGCGGGGGCCGCGAGGGCCTCCTCGACCGTGGTGGAGCCGGCGGCGACGACCGCGGCGAGCACGGCGTCGGCGAGGGCGATGAACTTCGTGCCCTTGGCGACGAAGTCGGTCTCGCACGCGAGCTCGATCATCGTGGCGACGCCGTCCTTCTCGGCGGCGGCGACGAGGCCCTCGCTCGTCGAGCGGTCGGCGCGCTTCGCGTTGCCCTTGGCGCCCTTGAGGCGGAGGATCTCGACCGCCTTGTCCAGGTCGCCGTCGGCCTCGACGAGCGCGTTCTTCGTGTCGACCATGCCGGTACCGAGCTGCTCGCGCAGCGTCTTGACGTCAGCGAGGCTGAAATTTGCCATGTTCTCGGAACTCCTCTTGGTTCGGAAACCTTGTGGCGCCGTCACTCGCGGCGGGCTCACGGGAGGAGCCCAGCACGCCGAGGTGACGGCGGTTCTTACTCGTGGTGAACGTGCACCGACCGAGCGGGGGCCGGACGACCGCAGGTGCGGCGTCCGACCCCCGTCACGGAACGGGGTGTCAGGCGGTGGCGGTCTCGTCAGTCGAGGTCGCGACGGCGTCGGCCTCGGGGGCCTCCTCCGCGGCGGGGGTCTCGGCCTCGACGACGGCCTCGTCGGCGGTCTCGGCCTCGGCGTCGGCGACCTTCTCGGTCTCCGCGCCGGCCTGCTCGTTCGGCTCCTGCACGTCGGCGGCGGGCGCACCGGTGGAGAGCAGCTCCTGCTCCCACTCGGCCAGCGGCTCGACGGCGGAGACGTTGCCCTCGGCCTCGGGCTTCTGGTGGCGCTGGATGAGGCCCTCGGCCGCGGCGTCGGCGACGATGCGGGTGAGCAGGCTCACCGAGCGGATCGCGTCGTCGTTGCCCGGGATCGGGTACTGGACCTCGTCCGGGTCGCAGTTCGTGTCGAGGATGCCGATGACCGGGATGCCCAGCTTCTTGGCCTCGTCGATCGCGAGGTGCTCCTTCTTGGTGTCGACGACCCAGAGGGCCGACGGCGTCTTCGAGAGGTTGCGGATGCCGCCGAGCGACTTGTGCAGCTTGTCGAGCTCGCGCTTCTTGATGAGGAGCTCCTTCTTGGTGAAGCCGCTCTTCGACGTGTCGTCGAAGTCGAGCTCCTCCAGCTCCTTCATGCGGGCGAGGCGCTTCGAGACCGTCTGGAAGTTGGTCAGGAGGCCGCCGAGCCAGCGCTGGTTCACGTAGGGCTGGCCGACGCGGGTCGCCTGCTCCGAGATCGCGTTCTGCGCCTGCTTCTTGGTGCCGACGAAGAGGATGGTGCCGCCGTGGGCGACCGTCTCCTTGACGAAGTCGTAGGTCTTGTCGATGTAGGCAAGCGACTGCTGGAGGTCGATGATGTAGCTGCCCGAGCGCTCGGTCAGGATGAAGCGCTTCATCTTCGGGTTCCAGCGACGGGTCTGGTGCCCGAAGTGGACGCCGCTGTCGAGCAGCTGGCGCATGGTGACGACTGCCATGAGTCGTTCTCCTTGTCTCGGGGCCCGGGCGCACGACGGCGCCGAACTCCCGTTCGGTTGTCTGCGACGGCCGGTCGGCACGTCGCCCTGGCGCCCGGCGCACTCCCGCCCCGGCCGCATGAGCGGAGAGGGACCGTGGGGAGCGGAGGCCGAATGGGCGCGCGTAGTCACCCCGACGAGCGAGGTGCTCCGTGGAGTCTAGCACCAGGACGGCCGCCTCCCCCGCTGCTGCGGGAGGGCGGCCGTCGGGGCGCGGGAGGCCGGTGCTACTTGCGCGCCGACTTCATCACGGTGCGGATGTGCAGGGTGTCCATCTCCTCCAGCGAGCGGCCCTTGGTCTCGGGCACGAACATGAAGACGAACACGAACGAGATCGCCGCGAAGGCGGCGTAGAGGCCGTAGGCCAGGGTGAGCGACACGTCCTGCGAGAGGATCGGGAAGGTCACCGTGATGGCGAAGTTCGCGATCCACTGGGCCGAGGCCGCCAGGCCGAGCGCGGCCGCCCGGATCCGGTTCGGGAAGATCTCGCCGAGGAGGACCCACACCAGCGGGCCCCAGGTCGCACCGAAGAAGACGACGAACGCGTTCGCCGAGACGAGGGCGATCGGCCCCCACGCGCCGGGCAGCGAGACGTCCTCTCCGCTGATCGTCGACTGGCTGAAGGCGATGGCCATCAGTGCGAGCGAGACGGCCATGCCGGCCGAGCCGACCAGCAGCAGCGGCTTCCGGCCGACCTTGTCGACCAGGAAGATCGCCACGAAGGTGACGACGACGTTCACGACCGAGGTGAAGACCGAGATCGCGAAGGAGTTGGACTCGTCGAATCCGACCGCGCTCCAGAGCGAGGTGGAGTAGTAGAAGATCACGTTGATGCCCACGAACTGCTGGAAGACCGACAGCAGGATGCCGACCCAGACCACGGGGAGCAGGCCGAGCGCGGGTCCGCGGAGGCTGGAGCGCTTCGCGTTCTCGGAGTCCTCGTCGATCTTCTTCTGGATGTCCGCGAGCGCCTCGTCGACCTCGTCGCGCGGCGTGACCGTCGCGAGCACCGCGCGGGCGTCCTCGGAGCGGCCGCGGGTCGCGAGGTAGCGGGGCGACTCCGGCAGGGTCAGGGCCAGGAGGCCGTAGATGACGGCCGGCACGGCGCAGGCGATGAACATCCAGCGCCAGGCGGCGACGCCGAACCAGAAGGGCTCGGAGGCGCCGTCCGCGCCGTTCGCGATGAGGGTGTCCGAGAGCAGTGCGGCGAAGATGCCGAGCGTGATCGCCAGCTGCTGCAGCGACGCGAGGGCTCCGCGGATGGCCTTGGGCGCGATCTCCGAGATGTAGGTCGGAGCGATCACGGAGGCGATGCCGATTCCGAGGCCGCCGACCACTCGCCAGAGCACGAGGTCCCAGACCGCGAACGCCGCGCCGGCGCCGATGGAGGAGATGAAGAAGAGCCCGGCGCCGAGCAGCATGACCTTGATGCGGCCCCAGCGGTCGGCGAGGCGGCCCGCGAGGTACGCGCCGAGCGCACAGCCGAGCAGCGCGGAGGCGACGGCGAAGCCGATCAGGGCGGCCGAGAGCTGGAACTCGCCCTGCACCGCCTCCACGGCACCGTTCACCACCGACGAGTCGAAGCCGAAGAGGAAGCCGCCGACCGCCGCCGCGATCGCGAGGCCGATCACCTTCCTCTTCAGCTTCGCCGCCGAGGGGTTCGGGATGTCCGCTCTCACGCTGGTCGTGTCAGATCGTCCGCTGGTCATGGTCGTCTCCGATTCTCGCCGCCGGTGGGGGCGGGGTGCCGCTCCCGAGCCGGATCACCGGCACGTTACTCCTCGCCGCGGCCCCGCCGGGACGGGTTGCGCTCTCCCCCGGCCGATGTCCTCCCTCCACAGCCGGGCCCGTCGCGCTCTCCTCCCCTGATCCGCTCGGCCGACCACCGGTCCCGGACCGGCTCCAGGAGGGTGGCCGCATGCTCCGATCCCGACTCCTGCGCCCGGGCGTGTTCGCCCTCGCCGCTCTGCTCGTCGGGGCGCCTCTCGGCGCCTCGCCCTCCGGCACCTCGTCCCCCGGCCGGTCCGACCCGCGGTGGAATTCACCCGTCCCGGGGTTCTCCGTCGTGGAGCCGTGGGGCGCGCCGGCCCACCGCTACGCCCCCGGGCACCGCGGGATCGACCTCGCGGCAGCGGCCGGGCAGCCCGTGGTCGCCGTCGCGGCGGGCACCGTGTCGTTCTCGGGCAGGGTGGTCGACCGGTCCGTGGTGAGCATCGTGCACGCGGACGGTCTGGTCTCGACGGTCGAGCCGGTCGACGGATCGGTGACGGCGGGGCAGGTCCTCATCGCGGGCCAGCCCGTCGGAGCAGTGGGTGCGGGCGGCCACTGCGACGGGAGGTGCGTGCACCTCGGCGTCCGCGAGGGTGGCGACTACGTCTCGCCGATGCGGTTCTTCGGCGGGATCCCCCGGGCGGTGCTTCTGCCGATGGACGACGTGGCGCAGGGTGTTCAGCGAGTGGCGCGGAAGGGTGCGTCCAGCGACTCGCGCGTCCGGTCAGGCGCGGGGGTGGGCGAGGCGGTAGGCGTCGCGGATCCGCTCGGTCGAGACGTGGGTGTAGATCTGCGTGGTGCCCAGGCTCGCGTGGCCGAGCAGCTCCTGGACGGCGCGGAGGTCGGCTCCGCCGTCGAGCAGATGGGTCGCCGCGGTGTGGCGGAGGGTGTGCGGACCGGACGGTCCGGAGCCCTGCCCGCCGTCGAGGAGCCTCGCCACCACGCCGTAGACCGTGCGCGGGGTGAGGCGCGCGCCCCGCCGTCCCAGCAGCAGGGCCCCGCTCCCGTCGCCGGTGGCGAGAGAGGGTCGGGCGCGCTCCAGGTAGTCGACGAGCGCCTCCTTCGCGGGGACGCCGAACGGGACGACCCGCTGCTTGGCGCCCTTGCCGGTGACGAGCACGGTGAGCCTGCCGAGATCGACGTCGCCCAGGTCGACGGCGACCAGCTCGGAGACGCGGATGCCGGAGGCGTAGAGCAGCTCGACGATCGCGAGGTCCCGCAGCGCCACCGGGTCCTCGGTCGCGCCTCGCGCCGCGACCGTGTCGAGCACCTGTTCCGCCTGCGGGAGCGTCAGGACCCGCGGCAGTGTCCGTCCCGACTTGGGCGTCTTGAGGCGTGCGGCGACGTCGACGGGGAGCCGCTCGGTCCGCTGCGCCCAGGAGGAGAAGGAGCGGACGGCCGCGGTGCGCCGGGCGAGGGTCGCGCGGGCGATCCCCGACTCCGACTCTCGCCAGAGCCAGTCGCGCAGCAGCTCGAGGTCGAGCTCGGCGGTGAGGAG
This sequence comes from Rathayibacter sp. AY2B5, assembly GCF_002931645.1. NCBI lineage: Bacteria > Bacillati > Actinomycetota > Actinomycetes > Micrococcales > Microbacteriaceae > Rathayibacter > Rathayibacter sp. AY2B5. Next base: position 60,241 of record NZ_PSUE01000013.1, read on the forward strand.
CCGCCCCTTCTCCTCCGTGTGGGCGATCAGGCGCGCGAGGTCGGAGCGGTAGCCCTTCGCAGTGGCGGGCGAGAGGGACCGCTCATCGAGGACGTAGCGGAGGAAGTGCTCGACCGAGTCGGCGAGCGTCTCGCCGGTCATGATCCGTCCGGCATCCGCGACCAGAGGTCGATGCGCCCCTGCTCGTCGAGCCCCTCGAGCCGCTCGATCAGGTCGGTGCCGAACCGCGTCGCGATCGGGGCCGGTGCCGTCGGCACGAACGAGGCGGCCACCGTCTCCGGGTGGACGTGGACGAGCGAGAGGCTCTGCGCTCCGTCGACGCCGGCGAGCTCCCGCTCGGGCGCTCCGAGGTCCATCGTGTAGCTGGTGGCGCCGGCGACGAGCACGGGCACGCCCGCGAAGGTCGCAGCCGTGGGGTAGTGCAGGTGGCCGCCGAGGATCGCGCGGACGTCGGTTCCGCGCACCACCTCCTCGAGGCGGTCGATCCCTCGCAGCTCGAGCACGGTCATCGCGCCGAGCGGCGTGGGCAGCGGAGGGTGGTGCAGGGCGAGGATCGTCCCCAGCGGGGCCGGTGCGGCGAGCTCGTCCTTCAGCCAGGCCAGCTGGGCGTCGGTGAGGTCGCCGTGGTGGAAGCCGGGCACCGCGCTGTCGAGCGCGATGAGCCGGAGCCCGCCGAGGTCGACGACCTGGTCCACGGGTCCCGCGCCCGCCGGGTCCTGCTCGAGGAGCACCCGCCGGAAGGCTCCGCGCTCGTCGTGGTTGCCCATCACCCAGACGATCGGGCAGCCGAACCGCTCGCCCACGGGGTCGAGCTGCTCGCGCACGCGCCGGTAGGCGTCCTCCTCGCCGCGGTCCGCGACGTCCCCGGTCACCACGATCGCGTCCAGGCGTCCGCCGCGCTCGGCCAGCCGGCCGACCGCCTGCGCGAGGCGGGCGACCGTGTCGACCTTCCCGTAGAGCGGAGCGCCGTCGGCCAGCAGGTGCGTGTCGCTCAGATGCGCGATGACCCTGTCGGCGGCGCGGAAGTGCCCGAGCTGCGGGCGCTCTCCGCCGTGTCCTGCTGCCGTGGCGTCCATGCCGCTCCCCTCGCCGATGCCCCTTCAGCGTAGGGCGGACCGCCGACAGCGCCGCGGCGGCGGGGCCGCTCACCCGGGCGCCCGCTCCCAGTCCCCGTCCTCGGAACGGTGGACGCGTCCGTCTGCGAGGAGCGCACCCAGCGCCGACAGTGCCGAATCGAGCGATTCCCCGGAGAGCCGGGCGACGGTTGCGGCGTCACAGCCTCCTTCGGATTCGACGACGGCCAGGACTCGCGCCTCAGCCGCGGTCAGCGCTCGGCACGATCCGTCGGCGTCGCCGACGGCGAGCAGTTCGAGCACATCCGCCGGCGAGGTGACGCAGGTCGCCGCGTACTCGCGGAGGAGCCGGTGGCAGCCGGCGGAGGAGGCACTGGTGACCGGGCCCGGGACCGCGCCGAGGGGGCGGCCCAGGGCAGCCGCGTGGCCGGCGGTGTTGAGGGAGCCGGAGCGGGCGCCGGCCTCGACGACGACGGTGCCCGCGGTGGAGGCGGCGATGAGACGGTTGCGCTGCAGGAATCGCCAGCGAGTGGGCGTGGTGCCCGGCGGGACCTCCGTTGCGACGGCGCAGCCGGGGGTGGCGATGATGCGGTGGAGGAGGTCGGCGTGGGCCGTCGGGTAGAGGCGGTCCGCTCCCCCGGCGAGGAAGGCGACCGTCCGGCCTCCGGAGCCGAGGGCGGCACGGTGGGCGACCGCGTCGATCCCGAAGGCACCGCCCGAGACGACGGAGACGCCTCGCGCCGCGAGGCCCGCGGCGAGCTCGGCGGCCACGTGCTCGCCGTAACCGGTCGCAGCGCGGGCGCCGACGAGGGCGAGGCGGTGCGGCGGATCGAAGGCGGCGGGATCACCGCGCAGCCAGAGCAGGAGTGGCGCGTGCGGCCCGAGGTCGTCGAGCGACTCGGGCCACACGGGAGCCCCGGGCAGGAGCAGCCGGGCGCCGAGTCGCTCGGCGATCTCGAGACGTCGGAACAGGAGCCTGCGGTCCAGGCGCGGTCGCCAGCGCGCCAGCCCCGACTGGAGCGCGGCGACCTCGGAGTCGAGGGGCGCGGGTGCCGGGCCTCCTTGGTCGGAGGGAGCGCGATGCGGGGGCGCGAGGATCTCCTCCGCGGACGACGAGGACACGACGTGGGCGAAGGCCTCGGCCGCGCCGACCCTCGCGATGAGGAGGGCGGCGACGGAGTCGCCGGGCTCGGTCAGCGAATTCCAGCCGCATCGGGCTGCAGCGTCGACGAGCGCGCTCCGAGCACAGCCGGACTCGCCCGGAGGCTCGCCGTCGGCAGCCGAGCCCTGATCGGCTGAACCGCTCGGCAGCAGTCGACGAACGGCGTCGAGCTCCGCGGCGTCGAAGAGCGCGTCGGGCCGGATCACGCGGCACCCCCACGGAGGACGAGCGCGCGCGCGAGGTGGGCGGCACTCGGCCGGTCGGCCGCGTCGAGGTCCGCGAGCGTCCAGGCCAGGCGCAGGACCCGGTCGTAGCCGCGCATGGTCACCAGACCTCGCTCCAGAGCCCGGTCGAGCGTGCGGGACTCGGCACTGGTCGGGCGCACCGGGTCCGAGCGCAGCCAGGCGCCGGAGACCTCCGAGTTGAGCGTCCACGGAGTGGAGGCGAGGCGAGCCGCTGCGAGGGACCGCGCCGCGGCGACACGGGCGCGGGCCTCAGCCGTCGACATTCCGGACGTGTCTCGACGTGCGGCCAGCTGAGCCGCGCTGATGCGGCGGACCGTCAGGCGGATGTCGACGCGGTCGAGCAGCGGTCCGCTGAGCCGCGCGAGGTAGCGGCGGCGGACCGAGGGAGCACAGGTGCAGGTCTCTCCGGGGATGCCGAAGCGGCCGCACGGGCACGGGTTCGCCGCGAGGACGAGCTGCACCCGCGCGGGGAACTCGGCGACGGCGTTCGCGCGGTGGATGCGGATCACGCCGGATTCGAGCGGCTGGCGCAACGCATCGAGGGCGACGGACGAGAACTCGGGGGCCTCGTCGAGGAACAGCACTCCCCGGGTGGCGCGGGCGACCGCGCCGGGCCGGATGCGGCCGCTGCCCCCGCCGACGATCGCTGCGGACGAGGCGGAGTGGTGCGGACTCTCGAACGGCGGTCTGCGCACCAGCGCGCCACCGGTCGGCGCTCCGACCAGCGAGCGCATGCAGGTGGCCTCCAGCGCTGCGTCGTCATCGAGGTCGGGGAGGATGCCCGGCAAGCGCGAGGCGAGCATCGTCTTCCCGGCGCCGGGAGGCCCGAGCAAAAACACGTGGTGCCCGCCCGCCGCCGCGACGACCATCGCCTCAGCCGCCTCCTCGTTCCCCACCACGTCGGAGAGGTCGAGGCGGGCCTCCGGCTCGGACACCGTCTCAGCCGGCGGCGCGGCCTCGGGGAGCACCGGCACTTCCCACTCGGCTCCGTGCCAGACGGCGGCCGCCGCCAGCGAGGAGACCGCGATCACCTCGACGCCGTCGACCAGCTCCGCCTCGAGCCGGTCCTCGACGGGGACCATCACGCGGCGCCTGCCCTCGCGGGCGGCCGCGAGCACCGCGGGCAGCACGCCTGGGACGGAGCGCAGCCGGCCGTCCAGCCCGAGCTCCCCGATGTGGACGACCGCTGCGACCGACTCCGCATCGACCTCACGGAGCGACGCGAGCGCGGCCAGCCCGATGGCGAGATCGAAGGCGGAGCCGTGCTTGGGCATCGCGGCCGGCGAGAGGTTCACGGTGATCTTGTATTCGGCGATGGTGCTGCCGGAGTTGATCGCCGCCGAGCGCACCCGCTCCTTCGCCTGGGCGAGCGCGGCGTCGGGCAGGCCGATGATCACCATGCCCGGGGTGCCGTCGGCCGAGTGGGCCTCCACCCCGACCACGGCTCCCGCGAAGCCGACGAGACCGACCGCGGAGGTCCTCCCCAGGCCCATCAGGCCACCGCCCGCAGGTGCCGGATCTGCGACGGGACTCCCCCGGGCGCGACGATGCCGACCGCGTCGATCCGCAGGTGGCGGGAGCGCTCGTGGTGCTCGTCGGCCCAGGCGTAGGCGAGTCGCCGCAGGCGCTGCGCCTTGGCCCGCGTGATGGCCTCGACCGGAAGCCCGAAGCGCGTCGACGAGCGCGTCTTCACCTCCACCACGACCAGTGCCGACCCGTCGCGGGCCACGATGTCGAGCTCGCCCTCGCGGACCCGCCAGTTGCGGTCGAGGATCTCGAATCCGTTGTCTCTCAGGTGCGCCGCCGCGATCTCCTCGCCGCGCCGCCCCAGTTCGTCCTTATCCATGCGTCCTCCTGCCGGAAGCGTGCCGGAGCAGGGAGGAGCGTCGGACGGCCGGGAGGGGATCCGGGGAGAAGAGGGCCGAGGAGGCGGGTGGGGAGGGACGTCGGGCCGGGGTCTTCGGACGCCGCCGGGGGCGGCTATGCGACCAGCAGGAGGAATCCGCGTTGCCTGAAGACGAGACCCGCGGAGCCGCGCATCCGAGAGAGCTCCGGAGCGGGGTGGGGCTCCGGGCACCGGGTCTCGATGCGCCGTCGGAGGCGGCTACGCGACCAGCAAGGGGTCCGGAGCCTGCCGCGACAGCGTCCTACTCGTCGAGCGCGAGCTCCTTGGGGAGCTCGAACTCCTTGCGGGAGAGCTCCTCGACGTTGACGTCCTTGAAGGTCAGCACGCGCACCGACTTCACGAAGCGGTCGGAGCGGTAGACGTCCCAGACCCACACGTCGCGCATGGTCAGCTCGAAGTAGAAGTCGTGCTCGGTGTCGCGGCGGACCAGGTCGACCTCGTTCGCCAGGTAGAACCGGCGCTCGGTCTCGACGACGTACGAGAACTGCGAGACGACGTCGCGGTACTCCCGGTACAGTGCCAGCTCGACCTCGCGGTCGTAGTCCTCGAATTCGTCCTCATCCATCGTTGGACAATCCTACGCCGAGCCGACGGGCCCGAGCGCCGGGAGCGGCTCCTCGACGCTCTCCCGCGACTTCGACAGCCAGGTCACCCGGTGCAGCGGGGACGGGCCGACCCGCTCGATGCCCGCCCAGTGCGCGGCGCTGCCGTAGCCCTTGTTGCTGTCCCAGGCGTAGTCGGCGAAGTCGTCGTGGTGGCGCACCATCTGACCATCGCGGCCCACCTTCGCGAGCACGGAGGCGGCGGAGACGGCGGCGCAGTCGCGGTCGGCCTTCACGCGGGTGACGATCGTCAGCTCGGCCGCCCTCTCGCCCAGCGCGGGCGTCAGCCAGTCGTGGGCGCCGTCGAGGAGGACGACGGCGGTGGCGAGGTCGACGCCCTGGTCGGCGAGGCGCTCGATGCCCCTCGACGCGGCGCGGCCGAGGCCGGCGATGATCCCGGTCTCGTCGATCTCGTCCGCCGAGGACTCGCCGATCGCCCAGGCCGAGACCCACTTCGCGACTCCCGGCAGGAGCGCCTCGCGGCGGGCGGGAGCGAGCATCTTGGAGTCGCGGAGCCCCTCGGGGAAGCGCCCGCAACGGCTGCCGATCGACACGACACCGACCGAAACCGGGCCGGCGATCGCGCCGCGGCCGACCTCGTCGCAGCCGATGACCGTCTCGTAGCCCTGCCGGAAGAGGCGCCGCTCCTGGGTCAGCGTCGGCTCGGCGACGACCACCTAGCCCTGCCCGCTCTGCGCGTCGTCCGAGCCCTCCTCGGAGGCCTCGGTGTCGACTCCGCGGAACACCGACGGGTAGTCGTCGAGCCACGCCCACTGCTGCACGGGCCAGGTCACGAGGATCGCGCGGCCCACGACGTTGTCGATCGGCACGAAGCCGCCGCCCGGCTTGTCGGTGTTGTAGCGGGAGTCGGCGGAGTTGTAGCGGTTGTCGCCCATCACCCAGAGCGAGCCCTCGGGCACGACGACGTCGAAGGGGGTGGCCGAGACGGCCTGCACCCCGTCGGGCAGCTTCACGTAAGGCTCGTCGATCGGGTTGCCGTTGATCTCGACCTGGCCGAGCGGTGTGCAGCAGGTCACGTGATCGCCGGGCAGGCCGATGACGCGCTTGATGAGGTGGTCGTTGCTGTCGGGAGCGGTGAGGCCGACGAGCGCGAGGGCGGAGTCGACCGCGGCCTGGAACGGCGGCACGTTGGGCTCGGAGCTCGGCGAGAGCCATCCGCCGGGATCGCGGAAGACGACGACGTCGCCGCGCGAGATCTTCACCACTCCGGGTACGAGCTCGTTCACGAGGATGCGGTCGTTCTCGACGAGCGTCTGCTCCATGGAGGAGGAGGGGATGTAGAACGAGCGGATCAGGAAGGTCTTCACGAGGAAGGAGACGAGCACCGCGACCACGAAGATGATCAGCACGTCGCGGAGGAAGAGCAGGACTCCCCGGCGCTTGCGCGGGCGCTTCTCGGACGGATCCGCCGAGTGGCCGGCGTGGTCCTCGCCTCCGGGGAGGCGGACCGGGGCCGTGCTGTCTGTCATCGCTCGCCGTCGCCCCTACTGTGCATCACCGGGTGGACTCCCCGGACGGATCGCCCCCGAGAAAGGGAGGAACCCCGGTCCATCATAGGTGGACCGGGGTTCCCGAGAAGTCGTGCGGATGCCGCTCAGGCGTCGCGCTTCTCCTTGATCTTCGCCTTCTTGCCGCGGAGGTTGCGCAGGTAGTAGAGCTTCGCGCGACGGACGTCACCGCGGGTGACGACCTCGATGTGGTCGATGACCGGCGAGTGCACGGGGAACGTGCGCTCGACGCCGACCTGGAAGCTCACCTTGCGGACGGTGAAGGTCTCGCGGACGCCCTCGTTGGAGCGGCCGATGACGACGCCCTGGAAGACCTGGATGCGCGAGCGGGAGCCCTCGACGATGTTGACGTGGACCTTGACGGTGTCGCCGGCGCGGAAGTCCGGGACATCGCTGCGGAGGGACGCCGCATCGACGGAATCGAGGATGTGCATGCTGTATCGCTCTCCGTGCCCGCCACAGGTCGAACACCGTTTCGTTGATGGAAGTCGGTCGTGCCCACGTCGTCGCGGCTCCCCTGTGGCAGAGCCTGCGCGAGGCACAAGCGCTCATTCTGCCATGCCGCGTCGATCCGAGTCAAAGCAGGCTCGTCTGGAGGGCAGGGTCACCCGGAGGGCAGAGCCGCGCAGAGGGCGGGTCCGTCGAGAGGGCCGAGCTGTGGAGCTGGGCGGGGCCTCGCAGGAGACAGCGCCTCTCGGGACGCCCGACCCTCAGAGGACGATGGTCTGCCCGTCCTGCGGGCGCTCCGGGTCGAAGCCCTCGCCGGCGACGGGGCGGTGAGCGCCCTCGGCCTGCACGGACGCCGCCTCCGAGAAGGCGAGGAGAGTGGCCCTCGCGTCGGCGAGGAACCGCCACGCCGAGTGCCAGAAGGCCGCCACTCCGAGGACCACCGAGAGCAGGCCCAGCGCCCAGGCGCCGGGCGGGAAGAAGCCGAAGGCGATCAGGGAGAGGTGCCAGGCGCCGACCACGGCCACGTCGCCCCACGCGGGAGTGCGCGTGGGCCGAACGGTCACCCGGAATGCGACGATCGCGGCCACAGCCGCCAGCGCGACCGCCAGAATGGGGAGGGCGATCACCAGGCCGAGCACGGTCCAGCCGCTCGATCCTCCGAAGACCCCGTAGCCGAGGAGGATCCACAAGGGCAGCACGATCGCCGCCGGGAACTGCCAGGAACCGAATGCCCGTCGCGTGCGCATGCACCGACCGTACCCACCACCGCTGAGCGACGGCTCAGCGGACCCCGAGAGGATCAGGATGATCGAGCTACGCACCCCCGCCGAGATCGAGGAGATGCGTCCCGCCGGCCGCTTCGTCGGCGAGGTACTGAAGGCCACCTCCGCCGCTGCCGCGGTCGGCGTGAACCTGCTGGAGCTCGACCGGCTCGCCCACGACATGATCCGCACGGCCGGCGCCGAGTCCTGCTACATCGACTACCACCCCTCCTTCGGCGCGAGCCCCTTCGGCAAGGTCATCTGCACCTCCGTCAACGACGCGGTGCTGCACGGCCTGCCCTTCGACTACCGGCTGAAGGACGGCGACCTGCTCACCCTCGACTTCGCCGCCTCCGTGAACGGCTGGGTCGCCGACTCGGCCATCAGCGTCGTGGTCGGGACGCCGCGCGAGGAGGACCTCGCCCTCATCGACACCACCACACGCGCGCTCGAGGCCGGCATCGCCGCCGCGCAGCCCGGGAAGAAGATCGGCGACATCTCCGCGGCCATCGCGGCCGTCGCACACGCCGAGGGCCTGTCCATCAACACCGACTTCGGCGGCCACGGCGTCGGCCGCACGATGCACGGCGATCCGCACATCCCCAACGACGGACGCGCCGGCCGCGGCTACCCGCTCCGCCCGGGCCTCGTCGTCGCGATCGAGCCGTGGTTCCTGCAGACGACCGACGAGATCTACACGGACAAGGACGGCTGGACCCTCCGCAGCCGTGACGGCTCTCGCGGCGCCCACATGGAGCACACGATCGCCATCACCGAGACGGGGAACATCGTCCTGTCCGCGCGGGACTGACCAAATGGTGGACAGTACCGCTATCCGATAGCGATACTGTCCACGTGCGAATCTCGGAGCTCAGCCGCAGCAGCGGCGTCAGCCTGCCCACGATCAAGTACTACATCCGGGAGGGGCTGCTGCCGCCGGGCGACGCCGCCGGCCCCCAGCGGGCGGAGTACGGGGACGCCCATGTCGCCCGCCTGACGCTGCTCCGGGCGCTCATCGAGAGCGGCGGCGTCGGCATCGCCGGCGCGAAGCGGATCACGGCCGCGCTCGACGCGGGCGTCGGTCCGACAGCAGCGTTCGAGGTGGCGCAGGACGTGGTCTCCGTGAGCACCGACTCGACCGCGTCCGCCACCGAGGCGTCGACGCGGCGGATCGCCGAGGCCGCGGGCTCCGACCACTGCGGCCACCCTGCCGTCGCGACGGCGGCACGGGCGCTCGACGCGCTCGAGCTCTCCACCGGACCGATGAGCGCCGGCTGGCTCGAGGCCTACGCCCGCGCCGCCGCCCTCGTCGCCTCCGCCGACCTCGACGAACTGCAGGCCCGTGAGAGCGTGAGCGAGCAGGCTGCCGTCGCCGCCGTCGGCACCGCGCTCGGAGACGTGGTGCTGCAGTCGCTCCGGCGCGTCGCCCAGGCGCGCGAGACGCAGAGCCGCTTCGGCTCGACGGAGGTGCCCCGATGAGCGCCGCGACCGAGACGCCCGCGCGCACGGCCTCAGCTGCTCCGCACCGGCCGCTCCTGGTGCTCGCTGGCGCGATGGCGGTCGGCGCCCTCCTCTGCGCGATCGCGCTGGTCGTCGATCCCCGCGAGCTCGGCGGACAGCCGCTCTGGGGCAAGCCGCTGAAGTTCTGCCTCTCGATCGCGCTGTACGCCGTGACGCTCGCCTGGCTGATCGGGCTCGTGCCCCGCCGGCGCCGCCTCGCCCGAGCGCTGGGCACGGTCGCGGCGGTCGGTCTGGCGGTCGAGATGGTCGTGATCGGAGGCGCCGCCCTGGTCGGCGAGCGCAGCCACTTCGACGTCTCCACTCCCCTGCACGCCGCGCTCTGGGCCTCGATGGCCGTCTCGATCATGGTGGTCTGGCTGGCGACGCTGGTCCTCGCCGCCCTCCTGGCGCGGGTGCCGCTCGGCGACCCTGCGCTGACGCTCGCCGTCCGCGCCGGACTCGTGATCGGGCTCGTCGGGATGGCCCTCGCGTTCCTGATGACGGGGCCCTCGCCCGGCCAGATCAGCGACTACCAGGGCGTCGTCGGTGCGCACGCCGTCGGAGTCGCGGACGGCGGACCCGGCCTCCCCCTCCTGGGCTGGAGCACCACGGGGGGCGATCTGCGCATCCCGCACTTCGTCGGGATGCACGCTCTGCAGGGGCTCCCGCTGCTCGCGCTGCTGCTCGGACGGCTGGCAGCCCGGATCCCCGTCCTGCGCCCCGGATCCACCCGGCTGCGGCTCGTCGCACTGGCCTCGGCGGGCTGGGCGGCCGCGGTCGCCCTCACCTGCTGGCAGGCGCTGCGCGGTCAGGCGCTGACCGCACCGGACGCGCTGACCCTCGCCGTCGCTACTGTGGCCGTGGTCGCCCTCGCCGGAGGGACGATCCTCACCCTCGCACGAACGGAGGCCCGCGCATGAGCCGGCTGCACCGCGGCTGGACGCCGCTCGGGATCGTCTACCTCGTCCTCGCCCTCGCCGGGCTGATCGGGACCTGGACCTGGAACGTGGGGGCTATGCAGGAGGGCGCGGACCTGCTCGCCGGCCTCGCCGCAGGCGGGCCGTGGGTGTCGTCGTTCTCGACCGACCTGCTGGTCGTCGCGATCGCGGCCGTCGCCTTCATGGTGGTGGAGGGGCGCCGGATCGGGATGCGCCGCGTGTGGATCCTGGTGCTGCTCGCGCCGCTGGTCGCCCTCGCGTTCGCGTTCCCCCTCTTCCTCGCCCTCCGCGACCGGCACCTGGCCCTCGCGGCCCGGTGACCGTGCGGCGCGGGGCTAGGGAAGCAGTTCGGGGCGGACGCGGCGCGTGCGCTCGACGCTCTGCTCGTGGCGCCAGGCGGCGATCGCCCCGTGGTTGCCGCTGAGGAGCACCGGAGGGACGTCGAGGCCGCGCCAGGAGGCCGGCTTGGTGTAGCTCGGGTACTCGAGCAGCCCGTCGGAGTGGCTCTCCTCGACCAGGCTCGCCGGATTGCCGACCACGCCCGGGACCAGGCGTCCGACGGCCTCGATCATCGCCATCACGGCGACCTCTCCTCCGTTGAGGACGTAGTCGCCGAGGCTGATCAGCCGGACCCGCGCGCGCTCGGCGGTGTGGTCCACGACGCGCTGGTCGATGCCCTCGTAGCGGCCGCAGCCGAAGACGAGGGTGGACTCCTCCGCGAGCTCGCGGGCGGTCGCCTGGGTGAACAGCTCGCCCGCGGGCGACGGGAAGATCACGACGGGGTCGTCCGCGCCGTCGAGGATCGTGTCGAGCGCCTCGCCCCACGGCTCCGGTCGCATCACCATGCCGGCGCCGCCGCCGTAGGGCGTGTCGTCGACGGTGCGGTGGCGGTCGTGGGTGAAGTCCCGCAGGTCGTGCACGCCGAGCTCGATCAGCCCGCTCTGCCGCGCACGGCCGAGCAGGCTGATGTCGAGCACGCCGAAGAACTCCGGGAAGATCGTGACGATGTCGATCCTCACGACCGGGGCTCCTCCTCGGAGGCGGCCGGGGGCTCGTCGTCGGCGGGCTCCTCGAGAGCGGAGTCCGCGTCATCGGAGGCGTCCGGCGCGTCGGCGTCCGCAGGCGCGCTGAGCGCCGGGTCCGCGAGGTCGACACCGCTGAGGTCGACCGCGGCGGGCTCCTCCTCGGGAGCCTCCTCGAACAGGCCGATCGGAGGCGTGACCGTGACGATCCCGGCCGCGGCGTCGACGGAGGGGACGATCGCATTCACGAACGGCACCATCACCTCGCCGGAGGGGGTGCCGACGATGAGCAGGTCCTGCGCGGGGAAGTGGTCGACGCGGCGGACGGTGCCGACCTCGACGCCGTCGCGGACGACCTTCATGCCGACCAGCTGGTAGTCGTACCAGGAGTCGTCCTCGCCCGGCTGGGTCTGCACCTCCTCGTCGATCCAGAGGATCGCCTTCAGGAGGGTCTCAGCGGCGTTGCGGTCGTCGACGCCTCGGAAGAATGCGACGGGGTGGCTGTTGTACCAGCGAAGCTCGACGAGCTCGAGCTTCCTGCCGTGCCACTCGGAGGTGCGCGGGACCTGCAGCGTGAACGTGGATCCGGGGGTGAAGCGCTTGTCGGGCTCGTCCGTGTAGAGCTCGAGCTTGATGGCGCCCTTGAGCCCGTGTGCCTTGGTGAGTCGGGCGACGCGGAGCTGCGTCGTGCCCGGTCCGGTGACCGACACCTCTACTTGTCGGTGTCGACGACGTCGACGCGCACGCGGCGCCCGTCGGCGAGCGCGGCGACGAGAGTGCGGACGGCCTTGGCGGTGCGACCGGAGCGTCCGATCACGCGGCCGAGGTCCTCGGGGTGCACGCGCACCTCGAGGACCTCTCCGCGCGGGGAGCTCGTGGCCACGACACTGACCTCATCGGGGTTCTCGACGATCCCCTTGACGAGGTGTTCGACGGCGGGAGCGAGCACTGACTACGCCTCGGTGGAGGTCTCGTCGGCGGTGTCCTCGACCGGGGCGGCCTTGGCCGGAGCCTCGGACTTCGGCTTGAGGACGGGCTTCTTCTTCGCGTCGACGACGAACGGAGCCTTGGGCTCCTTCACCTGGACCGTGCTGACGGCGTCGGCGTCGCCCTTGAAGCGGCCCCAGTCGCCGGTCAGCTTGAGGATCGCGGCGACCTGCTCGGTCGGCTGCGCGCCGACTCCGAGCCAGTACTGCGCGCGCTCCGAGTCGACCTGGATGAACGAGGGCTGCTCGGTCGGGTGGTACTTGCCGATCTCCTCGATCACGCGGCCGTCGCGCTTGGTGCGCGAGTCGGCGACGACGATGCGGTAGTAGGGCGCCCGGATCTTGCCGAGGCGCTTCAGACGAATCTTGACAGCCACAATTCTCCTGTGTGGTCGTTGACCGGTGTCCGGTCGATGATGGATGAACTGAGCCGTGAGCGTGGGGGCACACCCGGCGGAAGCTCGAGGGGGTTTCGTCGGCGGTGAGTAGAGGGTCGACCGCCTCGGACCCGACGGATCATTCTGCCAGAAAAACCGCCCCGGTGCGGGCCCGGCACGCCGCCGCCCAGCGGCACCCTCGCGGGAGCGGGCCGCGCGGGACCGGGAAGGCCTCCGCCGGGGCTCGGCGTCCGCCCCGGCCGCAGGTGGCAGGATGGCGAGGCGCGTCCCGATCGGCGGACGCCCGGATCCGATGAGGACCACGCCATGGAGATCAGCTTCGCCGCATCAGACCGCTCCACGCTCGGGATCGAGTGGGAGGTCGCGATCGTCGACCGGCAGACGGGCGATCTCGCCAACGTCGCCGATGTGGTGCTGGAGGCGCTCCGCAGCGACGACGGCGCCCTGCACCCGCACATCACCGGCGAGCTCCTGCGCAACACGGTCGAGCTGGTCTCCGGCGTGCACACCTCCGTCCGCGACGCGGTCGCCGATCTGCAGGACCAGCTGCGGCAGGTGCGCGAGATCACCGACCCCATGGGACTCGACCTCGTGTGCTCGGGCACGCACCCGTTCGCGCAGTGGTTCGACCAGGCCATCACGGACAAGGAGCGGTACCACCGCCTCATCGACCGGACCCAGTGGTGGGGCCGGAACATGATGATCTGGGGCATCCACGTGCACGTCGGCATCGAGCACCGCGACAAGGTGCTGCCGATCCTCAACTCCCTGCTCGACTACTACCCGCACCTGCAGGCGCTCTCGGCGTCGAGCCCGTTCTGGGGCGGAGTCGACACGGGCTACGCCTCGAACCGCGCGCTGATGTTCCAGCAGCTGCCGACGGCGGGCCTGCCTCCGCAGTTCGGCGCCTGGGCGAACTACGAGGAGTACGTCGACGACATGATGCGCACCGGCGTCATCGACGATCACACGGAGGTCCGCTGGGACATCCGCCCCTCGCCGCAGTGGGGCACTCTCGAGATGCGCGCGTGCGACGGCCTCTCCTCCGCGGAGGAGATCGGAGCGGTCGCCGCGCTGATCCAGTGCCTCGTCGAGCACCTCTCGTCGCGGCTGGACGCGGGCGAGGACCTTCCGACGATGCAGCCCTGGTACGTGCGCGAGAACAAGTGGCGCGCGGCCCGCTACGGACTCGACGCCGAGATCATCCTCGACGCCGCCGGAGCGGAGCGGCTGGTCACCGACGACATCCGCGACCTGCTCGTCACCCTCGCACCGGTCGCCGAGCGCCTCGACTGCGTGAAGGAGCTCGGCGACGTCGAGCTGATCCTGGTCGCGGGAGCGAGCTATCAGCGCCAGCTGCGGACGGCCGCGGCGAACGACGGCGACCTCAAGGCGGTGGTCCGGGCGCTCGCGGGCGAGCTGCGCGACGGGCTCCGGGATCCCCGCTCATGACACGTCCCGCCCTCCTCGCCGCAGCCGCGATCGGCGCCCTGGCCCTCGGCCTCGCCGGCTGCTCGTCCTCGACGACGACCGGCCCGGCGACCGCGTCCCCCACCGGCACCGCCACTCCCCTCCCGACCGTCACCGCCGATCCGCTGCCGCTCTCGATCGGCGGCTCTCTTCCCGCCGGCTCCCGGGTGACGATCGTCGGCGACAGCATCGTGCGCGGTCTGACGGTCGACCCGGAGCAGGCCTGGCCCGCACTCGTCGGCGACGACCTCGGCTGGGAGGTCACGAACCTGGGCTGCGACGGCGGCGGCTTCATCGAGCCGGGCGACTGCGGCGTCGCGATCGGCGACCGCGCGGAGGAGATCGCCGACACCCGGCCCGACGCGATCGTGCTGATCGCCAGCAGCAACGACCTGGGCTGGGATCCGGAGGACGTGGACGCCGCGATCGGGCCGGCGGTGGACGCGATCGTGTCCGCCTCGCCCTCGGCCCGGCTCATCGCGCTCGACTCGGTCTGGGGCCCCGACCCGCGCCCCTCCGATCTCGACGAGTACGACGCGGCGCTGGTCGAGGCCGTGACGGCCGCCGGCGGCGGTGCGCTCGAGTACCCGGACCCCCTCCGCGAGGACGGGCTGCTCGGCGAGGACGGCGTGCATCCCACCGTCGAGGGCCAGCGCGCCCTGGCCGACGCGTTCGAGGTGGCGGCCGAGAAGTCCGGCCTCGCCCGGGCGGTCCCGACCGGCCAGAAGGCGACGGACGCGCCGCCGGCCTGACTCCGACGCAGGGCGCCGCCCTGACGGCGCCCCGCCGGGTCAGCGCGCGGTGCTGTTCCGGCCGTCGCGCCAGCCGAGCAGGTCGCGCACGGGAGCGAGGTCGATGTCCGGACCGGTGATGCCGAGCGTGAACAGGCGGGCGCCCAGCTCGTACTGCTGGTCGAGCACGTCGAAGGAGGCGTCGCCGACACCGCCGCGCACGCTCGCGCCGGTCGAGATCTCGATCGCGGCCGGGTCGCGGTCGACGCGGCCGCACCACTCCGAGAGCACGCCGAGCTTGCGCTCGAGCGTCGGGACGTCCGAGAAGCTGTGCCAGATGTCGGCGTGCTCGGCGACGATCCGCAGCGTCTTCTTCTCGCCGCCGCCGCCGATCATCACCGGGATGTCGCGGGTGGGCGCCGGGTTGAGCATCGACCACCGGCTGCGGATGCGCGGCATCGCCTCGGAGAGCTCGTCGAGGCGGGAGCCGGCGGTGCCGAACTCGTAGCCGTACTCCTCGTAGTCGCGCTCGAACCAGCCCGAGCCGATGCCGAAGATCAGACGGCCCTCGGCGCCCTTGGCGCTGATGTGGTCGACCGTGCGCGCCATGTCGGCGAGGAGGTCGGGGTTCCGGTAGCTGTTGCAGGTGACCAGCGGGCCGAACTCGATGCGGCTGGTCTGCTCGGCCCAGGCCGCGAGCATGCTCCAGCCCTCGAAGTGCAGGCCGTTCGGCTCTCCCGAGAGCGGGAAGAAGTGGTCCCAGTTGAAGGCGATGTCGACGCCGAGGTCCTCGAGCTCGGCGAGCGTGTCGCGGATGACCTCGTAGGGGACGTGCTGCGGTGCGATCTGGACGCCGATGCGGACGGGGCGCGCGTGTGCGGTTGTCATGCCCTCACGCTAGCGAGCGGTGCGCCTCACGGGGATCCCCGCTGCGGCCCCCGGAGGGACGGCGCGCTACTCCCCCGCCGGGTCCGGCGACGCCGAGGGCGCCTCGTCGCTCGTGGAGCGGGCGAGCTTGACGACGGTGGCCCCCTCGTCGTCGAACAGGCGGAGCCGTCCGCCGTCGATCGAGGCCATCGCCGCCTCCGAGAAGATCATCGGCAGTGCGACGCCGTCGCAGGCGATCAGCGTGCTCGGCCCGGCCGAGACGGTGAGGGCGCCCTCCTGGTCGATGGACCACTCGCCCTGCGCGCCGTTGCAGCCGTCGGAGCCCGTCCAGGTCCCGTCCTCCGCGATCAGGAGGAAAGGAACGTCGGGCGCGTCGTAGGAGACGCCCGTCACCCAGCGGCCGACCAGGTCCTCCGGGGAGGGCGCCGTCATCGCGTCGACCCCGGAGCCCTCGGCGCAGCCGGTGAGCCCGAGCACGGCCGCGAGGACGAGGATCCCGCCCGCGCGTCCGGCCGCGACCCGCCTCATCGCCCGAGGAGCTTCTGCAGCTGCTCGAGCTCCTCCGGCGTGGGCTGGGCGCCCTTGCCGGCGCCGCCGCCCAGGCCGAAGCCGGAGCCGCCCGCGTCGCCCGGGCGGGGCCCGGAGGTGATCGCCGCGTTCTCGGCCGCGCGCTTGGCGGGGTTGCCGGACTTGCTGCTCTTCTTCTTCTGCGGCTTCGGGCGGCCCTGGTAGCCGGCGCCGGGCACGGGGCCCATCCCGGGGACCGAGGGCATGCCGCCCTTGGCGACCGTCTTCATCATCTTGGCGGCCTGCTCGAAGCGCTGGACGAGCTGGTTGACGTCCGTGACCGTCATGCCGGAGCCGCGGGCGATGCGCAGGCGCCGTGAGCCGTTGAGCAGCTTCGGGTTGACCCGCTCCGCCTTCGTCATCGACTGGATGATCGCCTCGGTGCGCACGATCTCGCGCTCGTCGAACTGGTCGAGCTGCTCGCGCATGCCCTTCGCGCCGGGCAGCATGCCGATCATCTTCTTGATCGAGCCCATGTTGCGCAGCTGCTGCATCTGGCCGAGGAAGTCGTCGAGGGTGAACGTGTCCCCCATGATCTTCTCGGCGATCTTGCGCGCCTCGTCCTCGTCGAACGCGGACTGGGCCTGCTCGATGAGGGTCAGCACGTCGCCGAGGTCGAGGATGCGGCTCGCCATGCGGTCGGGGTGGAACTGCTCGAAGTCGTCGAGCGACTCGCCCGTGGAGGCGAAGAGGATCGGGCGGCCGGTGAGCGAGGCGACCGAGAGCGCCGCGCCTCCGCGGGCGTCGCCGTCGAGCTTGGAGAGGACGACGCCGGTGAAGTCGACGCCCTCCTGGAAGGCCTTGGCGGTCGCGACCGCGTCCTGGCCGATCATCGCGTCGATGACGAACAGGACCTCGTCGGGGTTCGTGACGCGGCGGATGTCCGCGGCCTGCTTCATCATGTCGGCGTCGACGCCGAGGCGTCCGGCCGTGTCGATGATGACCGTGTCGTACTGCTTGTCGGTCGCGAAGCGGATCGCGTTCTGAGCGACCTTGACCGGGTTGCCGACGCCGTTGCCCGGCTCCGGTGCGTAGACCGCGACCCCTGCCTGCTCGCCGACGACCTGCAGCTGCTGCACGGCGTTGGGGCGCTGGAGGTCGGCCGCGACGAGCAGCGGGGTGTGGCCGTCCTTGCCGAGGTACTTGCCGAGCTTGCCCGCGAGGGTCGTCTTGCCCGCGCCCTGGAGGCCGGCGAGCATGATGACGGTCGGCGGGCGCTTGGCGAACTCGAGCCGGCGCGACTGCCCGCCGAGGATCGCGACGAGCTCCTCGTTGACGATCTGGACGACCTGCTGGGCCGGGTTGAGCGCCTTGTTGACCTCGTCGCCGAGGGCGCGCTCGCGCACCTTGCCGGTGAATTCCTTCACGACCTCCAGCGCCACGTCGGCGTCGAGGAGGGCCCGCCGGATCTCGCGGACGGTGCCGTCGACGTCCGACGCGGAGAGCTTGCCCTTCGTGCGGAGGTTCTTGAAGGTCTCGACGAGTCGATCGGAGAGGGTGCCGAAAGTAGCCATGATGCCCGGAATTCTACCGGAGGCCCGGAGGGTCGGCGGGCGCGGCCGCCGATCGGCTCGCGATCGGCGCGATCACCGCGGAGCGGATTAACTGGTCCGGGTCCAAGAACAGGGCTAGGGTGGCCCGGTGATCGAGACACTGGTGGCGGGCGACTCCGCGGATCCCCTGGACTACACCGACGGCTGGGAGCTGCAGCGCCGCCTGCACGCCGAGGTGGTGGCGGGCTCGAGGCCGGACACCCTCGTGCTCTGCGAGCACTCCTCCGTCTACACCGCCGGCAAGCGCACCGAGGCGCACGAGCGCCCGGACGACGGCTCGCCCGTGGTCGACGTCGACCGCGGAGGGCGGATCACCTGGCACGGCCCGGGCCAGCTCGTCGGCTACCCGATCGTGCGGCTCGGCGAGCCCGTCGACGTGGTCGCCTACGTCCGCTCGCTGGAGGGCGTGCTGATCGCCGCTCTCGACGACCTGGGCGTGCAGGGGCGGCGCGTCGACGGGCGCTCGGGAGTGTGGATCCCGAGGGACGGCGGCGCCGACAAGATCGCCGCGATCGGCATCCGCGTCGCCTCGGGCGTGACGATGCACGGCTTCGCCCTCAACGTCTCGAACAGCCTCGAGCCCTACGCCCGCATCGTCGCCTGCGGCATCGCCGACGCCGGAGTGACCACGCTCGAGCGCGAGCGCGGCGAGGCCCCGCCCATGGAGGCGGTGCGGGCGCGGGTAGCGGCGCGCTTCTCGGAGGCGGCCCCCGCCTTCTCCGCCCGCATCGAGGAGGTCGCCGCGTGAGCGCCGAGGCCGGCGGCCGCAAGCTGCTGCGGCTGGAGATCCGCAACGCCGAGACGCCGATCGAGCGCAAGCCCGAGTGGATCCGAACGAAGGCCTCGATGGGCCCGGAGTACCGGCAGCTGCAGTCGCTGGTGAAGAGCGAGGAGCTGCACACCGTCTGCCAGGAGGCGGGCTGCCCCAACATCTTCGAGTGCTGGGAGGACCGAGAGGCGACCTTCCTCATCGGGGGCGCCCAGTGCACCCGCCGCTGCGACTTCTGCCAGATCGACACCGGGAAGCCCGCGGACTACGACGCCGACGAGCCCCGGCGCGTCGGCGAGTCCGTGGCGCGGATGAACCTCCGCTACGCGACCGTCACCGGAGTCGCCCGCGACGACCTGCCGGACGAGGGCTCCTGGCTCTACGCCGAGACCATCCGCCAGATCCACGCCCAGGCTCCGGGCACGGGGGTCGAGATCCTGGTCCCGGACTTCACCGGCCGCGCCGAGCACCTGCAGAGGGTGTTCGACGCGGAGCCGGAGGTGTTCGCCCACAACGTCGAGACGGTGCCGCGGATCTTCAAGCGCATCCGGCCGGCCTTCCGCTACGAGCGCTCGCTCGACGTGCTCACTCAGGGCCGGGAGGCGGGGCTGATCACGAAGTCGAACCTCATCCTCGGCATGGGCGAGGAGCGGGAGGAGATCTCGCAGGCGCTGCAGGACCTCCACGACGCCGGCACCGACATCGTGACCATCACGCAGTACCTCCGCCCGACGCCGCGGCATCTGCCGGTGGACCGCTGGGTGCACCCGGAGGAGTTCGTGGCGATCAAGGAGGAGGCCGAGGACATCGGCTTCCTCGGCGTCCTCGCGGGGCCCCTGGTCCGCTCCTCCTACCGGGCCGGCCGGCTCTGGGCGCGCTCGATGGAGTCGAAGGGGCTGCCGGTCCCGGAGCACCTGCGCCACCTCGCAGACGCGGCGCTGGGCTTCTCGCAGGCCGTGTAGCCCGCCACCGGGACGGCGCCGGCGCGTCGTCCCGGGCGGGGCCGCTCAGCTGACGAGCTGCTGGGCGAAGACGTGGGGGGTGAAGCCGGTGAGGTCGCCGATGCCCTCGCCCTGGCCGACGAGCTTGATCGGGATGCCGGTGCGCTCCTGGACCGCGAGGACGAAGCCGCCCTTCGCGGAGCCGTCGAGCTTGGTGATGACCAGGCCGGTGACGCCCGCGTGCTCGATGAACGCCTCGGCCTGGCTCAGCCCGTTCTGACCGGTCGTCGCGTCGAGCACGAGCAGAATCTCGGAGATCGGGGCCTGCTTCTCGATGACGCGCTTGATCTTCGTGAGCTCGTCCATCAGCCCGCCCTTGGTGTGCAGGCGGCCGGCCGTGTCGATGATGACCATCTCGACGCCGGTGTCCTTCGCGAACTGCACGGTCTGGAAGGCGACGGACGCCGGATCCTGGCGCTCCTGCTGAGGGCGGACGATCTGGGCATCGGCGCGCTGCGCCCAGGTGGCGAGCTGGTCGACCGCCGCCGCGCGGAAGGTGTCGGCCGCGCCGACCACGACGCTCCGGCCGTAGTTGCGGAGGAACTTGGCGAACTTGCCGATGGTCGTGGTCTTGCCGACGCCGTTCACGCCGACCACGAGGATCACGGCGGGGCGCTCGCTGAGCTTGAGGGTCGTGTCGTACTTCGACAGACGCTCCTCGAGGGACTCGCGGAGCATCCGCTGCAGGTCGCGCGGGTCGGTGGTGGAGTAGCGGGCGACCTTGGCGCGGAGGTCGTCGACGATCTCCTCGGTGATGTCGGGGCCGAAGTCGGCGGTGATCAGCGCCGTCTCGAGGTCGTCCCAGGTCTGGTCGTCGATCGTGCGCTTCTCGAACAGGCCGCGCAGTGCGCGGCCGAGCGACCAGGAGGTGCGTTCTGCCATGGGTCCAGGCTACCGGCGGGCGCGCCTCCGAGCGGTCGGGGAGGCGGGTTCAGGCCGGGGGCGCGGCGACGCGCTGGCCGACGACGGCCGAGACGCCGTCCTGCCGCATCGAGACGCCGTAGAGGGCGTCCGCGATCTCCATGGTCCGCTTCTGGTGGGTGATGACGATCAGCTGGCTCGAGGTGCGCAGGTCCTCGAAGATGCTGAGCAGTCGGCCGAGATTCGCGTCGTCGAGAGCGGCCTCCACCTCGTCCATGATGTAGAAGGGGCTCGGCCGCGACTTGAAGATGGCGACCATGAACGCCACGGCCGCGAGCGAGCGCTCCCCTCCGGAGAGGAGCGACAGCCGCTCGATCTTCTTGCCGGCCGGCCGCACCGCGACCTCGATGCCGGTGGTGAGCAGGTTCTCCGGGTCGGTCAGGCGGATGCTGCCGGTGCCGCCGGGGAAGAGGACGGGGAACACGTCCGCGAACGCCGCCTGCGTGTCGTCGAAGGCGGAGGCGAACACCGTCTGCATCGTCTCGTCGAGCTCCTCGATGATGGTGAGCAGGTCCCGCCGGGTCCCGGTGAGGTCGGCCAGCTGCTCGGTCAGGAACGCGTGCCGCTGCTCCAGCGCGGCGAACTCCTCCAGCGCGAGCGGATTGACGCGGCCCAGCTGCCCCAGCTGCTTCTCGGCCTTCTCGAGGCGGCGGCGCTGCTCCTCGCGGACGTAGGGCCGCGGCTCCTGCTCCACGTCCGTCTCGTCGGGGACGCCGACTCCGGGACCGTACTCCTCCACCAGCACGTCCTCAGTGAGCCCGAGCTCGGACGCGGCGCGCTCGAGCAGACCGGTGAGCTGCAGCCTCTTCTCGTAGATCTGCAGCTCGAGGCCGTGCACGCTCTCGGTGACGGACTGGAGCCGGTCGCGCACGCTCCCCTCCTCGCGGCGGAGCCCCTGCAGCTCGGCGTTCTGCTGCGAGCGCGCCGCCTCGGCCGCGACGAGCTCGGCCCGGGCCTGCTGGACGGAGCGGTCGACGGAGGCGAGGACGGCGGGGAGCGCGGCGGTCACCTCGGCCGCGGCGTCGCGCTGGCGACGGCGGATCACGGCGCGGCGCGCGGCCTCGTCGGCCGCGGCGCGGTCGGCGGCCAGCTGGCGGGCAAGCGCCTCCCCGCGGGACTGCTCCGCCCGCACCCGCTCCTTGGCGGTCTCGACGCCGAGCCGCGCCTCGATCTCGCGCTCGCGTGCGGTGTCGACGTCGCTCTGCAGACCGTCGCGCGCGCTCGCGTCGAGCACCGGCCGGGGCCTGGCGCGCGCGGCGTCGAGCGCCGACCTCGCCTCCTGGGCCGCGCGCTCGGCGTCGCCGACCCGGTCCGAGGCGACGGCCAGCGCCCTCGAGCCCCGGCCGTGCTCGGCGGTGGCCGCCTCGAGCTGGGCGCGCACGCCGCCGAGCCGCTCGGTGTGGGCGGCACGGGCGGCGTCGTGCTCGCGGAGGGCCGAAAGCGCGCTCGCCGCCTGCTCCTTCGCGCCGCGGAGCGCACCGGTCTGCTCGGCGAGCTCGAAGCGGAGCCGGTCGATCCCGCCCTCGACCTCCTCCAGCCGGGCGGCGGCGGAGTCGCGCTCGGAGACGAGCTCGATCCGGCTGCGCTGCCCGCCGGAGCCGGCGCTCTGCACGGCGTCGGAGACGGTCGCGCCGTCGCGGGTGACCAGGACGGTGCCCGGATCGATGCGCTCCCTCAGCCGCCGCGCCGCGGCGAGGTCCTCGACCACGAGCACGCGCTCGAGGAGCGAGAGGACCCCGGCCGGCGCCGTGACGAGGTCGCCCGCGCGTTCCGCCCCCTCGGGAACGGCGAGAGCGACGTGCGGCCGGGTGGCGTCGGCGACCAGCAGCTCGACGCGTCCGAGGTCGCGCTCCAGCGCGGCGTCCAGAGCCGCGTCGGCCCGGGTGGTCGACTCGACCAGCACGGCGTCGGCGACCGCGCCGAGGGCGGCGGCGATCGCGGCCTCGGAGCCCGGCCGCACCTGGATCCGCTCGGCGACCCGGCCGCGCACCCCCTCGATCCGGGCGGCGATCAGCTCGGCCGAGCCGTCCGAGACGTCGAGGGCCAGCGACAGGGCACCCGTGCGGGCGGCCAGCGCCTCGCGCTCGCGCTCCAGGGCGTGCAGCTCCTCGCGCAGCCGCTCGATTCCGGCCTCGGCGGCCGAGACCGCGGACTGGGCGAGCTCGTAGCCCTCGTCGAGGCCGCCGTCGGGGCCGCGGCCCGCGTCGTCCAGCTCGGCCTCCAGAGCGTCGAGCGCCCGCCGCGCCGCCTCCTTCCGCCGGTCGGCCGCGTCGAGGGTGTTCTGCGCGCGCAGGACCTCGCCCCGGACGGACGCGAGACGGGAGGCGGCGGTGTCGGCCTGCCCCGAGAGGGTGGAGAGCTCGAGGTCGTAGCGCGAGACGAGGGCCGCCTGCGCGGCGATCTCCTCGTCGACCGCGTCGAGGGCGGAGCGGGCGGCGACGGTCGTGCGCTGCGCCTGGACCCACGCCGTCTCCGCGTCGAGGACGGCCTGCCGCAGGCGCTCCAACTCGACCCGCGCCTCCTCCACCTGCGCCGGCGTCACGCGCGGCTGGATCTGCGGCTGCTCGGACTCGAGCTCGAGCATCGCGAGCCGCTGCCCGGCGAGGGCCGAGAGGTTGCGCAGCCGCTCCTGCACCGACTCCAGCTCGAACGAGGTGCGCCGGGCGTCGTCGACCGCGTCGCCGACCACCTCCGCCTCGATCCGCGCTCGCCGGAGCGTCGCCTGCTCGAGCCGCTGCTGCAGGACCACCCGCTCGCTGTGCCGCTCGCTCTCGGTGCGGGCGAAGCCGTCCAGAGCGGTCCGGAGCTCGACCACGTCGTCGGCGAGCAGGCGCGCCCGGGCGTCGCGCACCACGGCGGCGATCGTCTGAGCCTGCCGTGCGACCTCGGCCTGGCGCCCGAGGGGCTTGAGCTGGCGCCGGATCTCGCCCGCGAGGTCGGAGAGGCGGGTCAGGTTCGCCTGCATCGCCTCGAGCTTGCGGAGCGTCTTCTCCTTGCGGCGTCGGTGCTTGAGGATCCCGGCGGCCTCCTCGATGAACCCGCGCCGCTCCTCGGGGGTCGCGTGCAGCACGGCGTCGAGCTGTCCCTGCCCCACAATGACGTGCATCTCGCGCCCGAGACCGGAGTCGCTCAGAAGCTCCTGCACGTCGAGCAGCCGGCAGCCGCGTTCGTTGATCGCGTACTCGCTGCCGCCGTTGCGGAAGAGGGTCCGGGTGATCGTCACCTCGGTGTACTCGATCGGCAGGGCGCCGTCCGAGTTGTCGATGGTGAGCGCGACCTCGGCGCGGCCGAGGGGTCCGCGGGTGGAGGTGCCCGCGAAGATGACGTCCTCCATCTTGCCGCCGCGGAGCGTCTTCGCCCCCTGCTCCCCCATCACCCAGGCGAGCGCGTCGACGACGTTGCTCTTGCCCGAGCCGTTGGGGCCGACGACGCAGGTGACCCCCGGCTCGAAGGCGAACGTGGTCGGCTGAGCGAAGGACTTGAACCCCTTGAGGGTCAGGCTCTTCAGGTACACCCGGCCGCCTCGCTCCCGTCCACAACGCCTCCACGGTAGCCGACGGCCGCGGCCGGGCCGGGAGGCGGAGCCCCGACCGGCCGACGGACCGCCGCGATCCCGCACCGGAACAGGCGCAGGAGGCCGCCGCGGGCGCCGGGACGTGCACACTGGGGTGGTGAACCGCACCCCAGACCCGGCGCTCCGGATCCGCGAGCTCGCGATCCCCGAGGCCGTGGGCGCCGACGGCTGGAGCGACTTCCTCGCCCTGACCGCGATCGGCGATGCGGTGGGGACCGCCCCGAACTGCCGGGCCGTCTACACCTGGAACGCCGAGGAGAACCGACCGATGCTCGCCGTGAACGAGGCCGTCGGCTTCACCCCCGTCGCCCACGAGGGCCAGTGGAGGAAGGAGCTCTCATGACCCCGCTCGTCGAGCCCGGACCGCCGCTGACCGCCGCCGAGCGCGAGAGGTTCGCCCGGCAGATCCGCCTGGCGCCCCTCGGGGAGCTCGGACAGCGGCGCCTCCGGAACGCGCGCGTGCTGATCCTCGGCGCGGGCGGCATCGGCTCGCCGGTGATCACGGCGCTCGCCGCTGCCGGGATCGGGCGGCTCGGCATCGTGGACGGCGACGTCGTCGAGGTCTCGAACCTGGCGCGGCAGACGGCGCACGACGACTCCTCGGTGGGCCGGTCGAAGGCGGAGTCGGCGGCGGCGACCGCGCGGCGGCTCTCCCCCGGCATCGACGCACGGGCCTTCCCGGTGTCGCTGACCTCGGCCAACGTCGACGCCCTGGTGGCGGGCTGGGACGTCGTGGTCGACGGCTTCGACACCTTCGGCGCGCGCTACCTCGCCTCGGACGCGACGACGCGCGCCGGGATCCCGCACGTGTGGGGGTCGGCGCTCGGCTTCGACGGGCAGCTCTCGACCTTCTGGGCCGGCGCTCCGGGCGGAGGGGTGACCCTGCGCGCGCTGCACCCCGAGGCCGAGGACGCGGGCGACAGCTGCTCGACGGTGGGCGTGCTGGGCGCGCTCTGCGCGCTGATCGGCTCGGCCATGGCGGCCGAGGTCGTGAAGCTCGTGACCGGGGCGGGCGAGCCGCTGTTCGGTCGCGTCCTCGTGCACGACGCCCTCGACTCCTCCTGGGCCGAGCTCCCTCTCGAGCGGCGGGTGCCGCCGGTCCCGGAGCGGCGGGCCGCGGCGGGCTCGATCACGGCGGCCGAGCTGCGGGAGCGGCTGGCCGGGCCGACGCCCCCGACCGTCGTCGACCTCCGCGAGGACGACGAGGACCGGACCGTCGCGGTGCCCGGTGCCGTGCGGATGCCGATGTCGCGCTTCGACCCCGTCGCTCTGCCGGCCGGTCCGCTCGTGCTGCACTGCGCCTCCGGGGTCCGATCGCGTCTCGCGGCGGAGCGCGCGGCGGCGGCGGGCGTGGCGTCCGACTCGCTCGACGGCGGGATGGCGTCGTGGCGGGAGCGGTGACCCGTGCCGCGGCCGCGTGCGCCGCGGAACGGGTGGGGTGAGGCGCACCCAGGGCCCTGCCGATCGGCGACCCGGGATGTTCGGTGCTCGCAGCGGAGAGGATCCGTCCTTCTCCGCGGATCAGGGCGGAGCAGTGTCCGAAGCTGATCGGCGGTGGCGTGCTCGCGGCCACCGTTCCGAGGAGAGCACCCATGCCGACGCCTTCACCGCACTCCGCGCGGCAGGCGGCGCTGCTCGATCCTCCCGACCCGCTCGACCCCGGCGCGGAGGCGTGATGCCCGAGGTCTGGAGTCCCGCCGAGAGGCGGCTGCGTCGGCTCGGCTGGATTCCGCGGCGCCCCCTGCCGCGAGGTGCCGTCTGCGACGCGATCGTCTCGCCGCGCCTCAGCCTCAGCCGCGCCTGGCTGCAGACCGGGGAGTTCGAGGTCCTTCCCCATCCCGGAAGGCTCCGCGTGCTCTTCAGCCTCGACGGGACCGGCCGCCTCTCCGCCCGGGGCCGCGACCACCGGCTCCCGGCCGGCAGCGCTCTCGTGACCCGCGCCTCGACGGTGCAGTACGCGGCGGCGCTCAGTCCGTGGGCGCGCTTCGAGTGGCAGCTGCGCCCCTCGGTGCTCCGCGCGAGCGAGTTCGCCTCGCTCACGGACCGGGTCCTCGCCCTCCCCGAGGCCTACTGGCGCGCACTCACCGGTGCGGCGAACACCGTCCTCACTTTCGGCGTCGAGCCCTCGGACGCGGCCTTCGAGCACTTCGAGATCGCGAGCGAGCACCTCCTGGCCTCGGCCTTCTCGGCGCTGCTGCCCTCCTCCGACCGGGAGGACCGGTCCCCCGCCGCCGTGTATGCGAACGGCACGCGCCTGATCGAGCGGCACTACCGCGACCGCTCCTTCACGGTGGAGACGCTCGCGGAGAGTCTCGGCGTGTCGGTCAGCCACCTGCACCGGGCGTTCTCAGCCGCCGGCACCACCCCTCGTCAGCGGATCGAGCGCGCACGGGCCTTCGAGGCGCAGCGCCTCCTCGACGAGCTCGGCCCACGGGCGGCGACGGACCTGGACCGCGTGGCGCGGTCGGCCGGCTTCAGCTCGCGGATCCACATGCAGCGGACCCTCCGCCGGATCGACGACGCGGGCTGACGTGCGCCGCCGCGTCCCCCGCGCCGGACGGGCTCCCGGCGAGGAGGCGCCCTGAGTGGCTCCCCCGGTCCGGCGGCGCGACGGAACGTCCACGGTCGGGCATGGAACCTCGTCGCGGCCCGTTCCGCGTCGACCGGAGGCCGGACGTTCGGCAGGATCGGCGCGTCCACCACCCCTCGCACGAAAGAAAGAAAAGGAACACCATGACGGACACCAACGCCCTGGACCCGACGGCAGCGCACTCGCGCTCCCTCCCACCGCGGATCGACTCGACCGGCGGGGGGCCCGCCCGGCGGACGATCATGTCGGGTGCGGCCTGGTCCGTCCCCGTCGTCGCCGCGGCGGTCGCGACCCCCGCGGCCGCCGCGTCCACCGGCCTCACCCTCGCCTTCGACGCCCCGGCGTACTCCTTCCCCGCCTGCACCACGAGAACGGTCTCCGTCCTCGCCACGACCAACGGCGCTCCCGCTGCCGGCGACACGGTCACCATCACTCTCCCCGCCGGCCTGACCAGCGGCGGCGCGCAGACCGTCAGGGCGACGACCGGCGCGGACGGACGCGTGAGCATCCCGGTCACGGCCGGGAACGTGGCGCAGAACGGCATCACCCTCTCCGCCGTCTCCGGCGCCGCGGGCGCGACGGCGACCGCGAGCACCACCGCGACCACGGGGACCGCCGTCCGGTACGTCACCGACGGCGGACGGACGACGACGGAGTCGAACGGCAACGTGCCCTCGGGAGCCAAGACCGTCGGACCCCGGTACTACCTGACGGAGTCGGGCGAGCTCTATCACGGCGGGGGGCGGATCGCGCGCGGCGTCACCAGCGTCCAGGGCTTCCGCGACGAGCAGAACCGCGACGTCGCCGACTTCGTCGTCGACGGCGTCTTCTACCGCTTCGTCACCGGAGAGGCCGCGCCGAAGGCCATCGGGAGCGGCGTGCCGGCCGGATCGACGGTCCATGCGCCCGCCTTCTACGTCACACCGAACGGCGAGCTGCGGCGCGCCGGCGGAGCCCTCGTGACCACCGGAGTGACGAGCGCGGACTCCTTCCGCGACCAGAGCAACAACGACGTCATCGACGTGATCGTCGGCTCGGAGCTCGTCCGCTACATCTCCTCCACGAAGAACCAGGTCTACGCCAGGAACGTTCCGGCAGGATCGACGGCCTTGGCGCCCTCGTACCACCTGACGCCGGACGGGCGCCTCTTCAACAGCAGCATCCTGGTCGCCACCGGGGTAACCAGTGCCGACGCCTACCGCGATCGACAGAACCGTGACGTCGTGGACGTGATCCAGAACGGCGCTCTCGTCCGGTACGGCGCATTCGCGGACAGGACGCAGCCGCAGATCCGCGTCGCCTCCGGTGTGCCCTCCGACGCCACCATCTTCGCGCCGGACGCCTACGTGACCCGGGACGGCCGGGCCTTCGTCAGCGGCGTGCTGGTCGCCACCGGAGTCTCCTCGGCGTTCGGATTCCTCGACGTGCAGAACCGCAACGTGCTCGACACGATGACCAACGTCCTGTGCCCGTGACGCACGGGATCGGCCGCTGATCCGGTCCTGCCCCGCCGCACGCGGGTCCGAGGGAGGCGTCCCGCGGGTCCCTGTGCGGCGGGACAGGACCAGTCCGTCTTCGGGATGCAGCGTCCTCCAGAAGCGCGGACGCACCTGCTGCGGACCGCGCGGATCGGACGCACCGGTCCGGACGAGGACGGCTCGTCACGGAGCGCTCTTCGGGGTCAGCCGCCGGCGAACGGCGGCAGGACGTCGACCGCGGCATCGGGACGCAGCGGCGTGGCCCTGTTCGCGGTCGACACGCCGTCGACCAGGTAGGTGCACCGTGCGAGCACGTCGGCGGCCGAGGGCGCGGAGGCGACGAGTCTCTCCTCGAGAGCGCCCAGGTCGGGCACCTCGTCGAGCTCGTCGGAACCACGGCCGAGGGCGGCCTTGGCCGCCGCGAAGTAGCGGACCCGCATGCTCATCCGCCGATCGCGCTCATCGTGCGCTCTGGCTGCACGAAGCCCGCCCGGTTCATCTCGTGTCCCGCGGGCTTGGCCCACATCGCCCCGCGCCAGAGCTGGGCGACCTCGTGGTCGTCCGCGCCCGCGCGCATCGGGCCGAGCAGGTCCGTCTCCTCGTTCGAGAAGAGGCAGCTGCGGACACCTCCTTCGGCGGTGAGCCGGGTGCGGCGGCAGTCGTCGCAGAAGTTCTCGGTGACGGACGCGATGATCCCCACCTGGCCGAGCACCTCGGACCCCCCGGCCTCGCGGACGTCGAAGAGCTCGGCGGGGGCGCCGTCACGGGGGGCCGCGTGCGGGCTGAGCGAGAAGCGCTCCGAGAGCAGCGCCCGGATGTCCGCGGCGGTGATCATGGTCGCGCGGTCCCAGCCGTGGTCGGCGTCGAGCGCCATCTGCTCGATGAAGCGGAGCTGGTGGCCTCCCGCGAGGGCCCAGGCGAGCAGCTCCGGGGCCTCGTGGTCGTTGATCCCGGGCAGGAGCACCGCGTTGATCTTGGTCTGGTCCAGGCCGGCGGGACCGAGCGCGTCGATGCCCGCGAGCACGCGGTCGAGGAACGGGCGACGGGTGACCTTCGCGAAGGTCTCGGCGCAGATGGAGTCGAGCGAGACGTTGACGCGGTTCAGACCGGCGTCGGCGAGCGCCGCCGCCCGACCCGACAGGCCGATCGCGTTCGTGGTGAGCGAGATCTCGGGGCGCGGGTCGAGGGAGGCGACGTCACGGATGATGTCGACGAGGTCCTTGCGCAGGAGCGGCTCGCCGCCGGTGAAGCGGATCTGGCGGACGCCGAACTGCTCCACGGCGATGCGCGCGAGGCGGAGGATCTCCTCTCGGCTGAGCAGGGACGCGGGCGGCTGGAACGGAAGGCCCTCCGCCGGCATGCAGTAGGTGCAGCGCAGATTGCACTTGTCCGTCAGCGAGATCCGCAGATCGTCCGCGACGCGCCCGTAGGTGTCCAGGAGGAGCGGGGTGGCGGGGCGGTCGGCCGGGAGGACCGCGCTGCGCTGTCGGGGCCGGAGGCCCGGGATCCCCAGTGCTGTGCTCATCCGCTCACACTACGCCGCGGAACCGGGCGCGACCCGGCAAGATGGACTCGGTCCCGCCGCCGGTCGGGCTCCGCCGCTCGCGAGAGGACACGATGACCTCGATCGACCTGCACGCCGCCCGGGTGCGGGCGCTGCTCGCGCCGCTGGCCACGCGGGGCGCCCGCGAGACGCTCAGCCTGGAGCCGGCCGCCGTCGCCGCCGATCCGGGCGCGTACGACCGGCGGGTCCTCGCCCGCTCCGTCGACTCCCCGCTCGACCTGCCGCGCTTCGACAACTCGCAGATGGACGGCTTCGCGGTGCGGGCGGCCGACCTCGACGCGGCGGCGCCGGAGCATCCCGTCGCCCTGCCCGTCTCGGCGCCGATCCCCGCGGGCGACCGGGCGCCGCGGCACGAGCCCGGCACGGCGACACCGATCATGACCGGCTCGCCGCTGCCGGTGGGGGCCGACGCCGTCGTCCCGGTCGAGCGCGTCGATCCTCCGCGCTTCCCCGCGGAGGGCAGCGTCGCCTTCGCGCACCCGGTGGTGCCGGCGACCTTCGTCCGAGCCCGGGGCAGCGACGCCCGCCGCGGCGAGCTCGGCCTCCCGGCCGGCACGGTCCTCCGCGCGGCCCACTACGGACTCCTCGCCTCCCTCGGGCTGACCGAGGCGGAGGTGCTGCCGCGACTCCGGGTGCTCGTCGTCCCCACCGGCAACGAGATCCGTCCCGCAGGCGCCGTCCTCGAGGAGGCGCAGATCCACGACGCGAACGGCGCCCTGCTGGCCGAGGCCGTCCGCGAGGCGGGCGCGCTGCCCGTCGTCGCCGCCTGCACGAGCGATCGGGCCGAGGACCTCCTGGCGCTGCTCGAGGAGCACGCGGGCGCGGCCGACCTGGTGATCACGGTCGGCGGTGTCAGCGCGGGCGCCTACGAGGTCGTCCGCGACGCGCTCGGCCCGGCGGGCTCGGAGTTCGGCCACGTCGAGATGCAGCCGGGCGGCCCGCAGGGCCTCGGTCTCGTGCGCGTGGCCGAGGGGCTGCACCTGCCGGTCGTCTCGCTTCCCGGGAACCCGGTGAGCGCCCTGGTCTCGTTCGAGGTGTTCCTCCGGCCCGTGCTGCGCTCGCTCGCGGGACGGACGCCCGCCGAGCGGCCGCGGCTCCGTGCGCGCCTCGGCACGGCGCTCGACTCGCCCGCGCACCTGCACCAGATCCGCCGCGGAGTCCTCGACGACGAGGGCTTCGTGCACCCGGTGGGCGGGCCCGGCTCGCACCTGCTGGCGTCCTACGCCCGCTCCACCGTGCTCATCCACGTCCCCGTCGGGACGGACCACGCAGCGACCGGCGACACGGTCGAGATCTGGAGGATCGATGACTGAGAGCGATCGGCTCACCCATGTGCGCGTCGACGGAGCCGTGCACATGGTCGATGTGAGCGCGAAGGAGGTCACGGCGCGCACCGCCGTCGCCGAGGGCTACGTCGAGACCTCGCCCGAGGTGGTGCGGCTCCTCGAGCAGGGCGAGCTGCCCAAGGGCGAAGCGCTCGGCGTGGCGCGGATCGCCGGGATCCTCGGCGCGAAGGCGACCTCGACCCTCATCCCGCTCTGCCACCCGCTGGCGCTGGACGGCGTCGACGTGGACCTCGAGCCGCAGGACGGCCGCGTCCGGATCGAGGCGCGCGTGCGCACGACCGGGCGCACCGGCGTCGAGATGGAGGCGCTGACCGCGGTCAGCGTGGCCGCCCTGACGGTCTACGACATGATCAAGGCGGTCGATCGCGGTGCCGCGATCACCGGTATCCGTGTGCTCGCGAAGGCGGGCGGGAGGAGCGGCTCGTGGACGAGCGGAGGAACCCCGTGACGCGGCGGGCGGTGGCGGTCGTCGCCTCCACCCGTGCCGCCTCCGGCGTGTACGAGGACCGGACGGGACCGGCGCTCGAGGCCTGGTTCACCACCCGCGGCTGGGAGTCCCGGGTGGTCGTCGTGGCCGACGGCGACGCGGTGGGCGAGGCGATCGCCGACGCGATCGGCAGCGGAGTCGACGTGGTCGTGACCACCGGCGGGACGGGCGTCGCCCCGAGCGACGTCACCCCGGAGCAGACCGCCCCCCTCCTGGAGCGGCCCCTGCCCGGCCTCGCCGAGGCGGTGCGCGCCAAGGGCGCCGCCCACGTCCCGACCGCCGTGCTCAGCCGCGGGCTCGCCGGCGTCAGCGGCCGCACCGTCGTGGTGAACCTCCCCGGCTCCCCCGGCGGCGTCCGCGACGGGATCGACGTGCTCGACCCGGTGATCGGGCACCTGCTCGACCAGCTCGGAGGCGGCGACCATGCCCGCTGAGCCGGTCGCCCTCGCCCGGCTCGCGGCCGAGGCCATCACCGTCGACGAGTGCGAGCAGGCGGTCGACTCCCCGACGCACGGCGCCGTCGTGACCTTCGCGGGCGTCGTCCGCGACCACGACGAGGGCCGCGGCGTGCTCCGGCTGTCCTACGAGGCGCACCCGGACGCCCCCGCCGCACTCCTCGCCTCCGCCCGCCGCATCGTCGAGCGCTGGCCCGACGTCCGGATCGCCGCCGTGCACCGGGTCGGCGACCTCGTGGTCGGCGACCTCGCCCTCGCCTGCGCCGTGGCCTCGGCCCACCGCGCGGCGGCCTTCGAAGCCTGCGCGGCACTGGTCGACGACATCAAGGCGTCGGTGCCGATCTGGAAGGAGCAGTCCTTCGTCGACGGCAGCTCGGAGTGGGTCGCGAGCCTCGGCTGAATCCCGAGCCCGTCCCTGCCGGGCTCGGCGCAGTCGGCTTTTCGGGGTGGATGCGATTCGCAGAGCGGGGAGCGATCGCCTAGATCGATCCGCTGGCACGCGGATCGATCGTTCGGCTCGGGGGGAGAGCGGAGGGGTGGCGGGTCTACGT
>NZ_PSUE01000014.1:0-89032 GCF_002931645.1 Rathayibacter sp. AY2B5
GTGCGGGCGAGCGCGGCAACGTCGAGCGGCCGGGAGAGGACGATCGCACCCGGCCGCTCGACGTTGCCGCGCTCGCCCGCACTGCCGACGTTGGCCAGCACGACGGCGAAGTAGGGCAGGACCACGGCGCCGATGGCGAAGAACAGCAGCCACCAGCCGTGGGCGAAGAGCAGGCAGATGACGCAGAGCATCCTGATGCCCATGGCGATCGAGTACTTGATCGCGCGGGAGCGCCGCTCGGCGCTCGGCGACGGCGGTAGGGAGGTGAGTGTCTCGCGTGGTTTCACAGCCCTGCAAGCCTACGTCGCGGCGGGCGGGTGCAGGCCGGGAGGGCCTCATCCCGGAATCTGTTGCGCGACGCGCCTCTAGGATGTACGGGTCGCCCGGCGCCGCACGAGCGCCGGCAGGAGGGACACCATGACCACGCCGCGCACCGTCCTCGTCACCGGGGGCAACCGGGGGATCGGCTTCGCCATCGCCCAGGAGTTCGTGGCCGCCGGTCACCGGGTCGCCGTGACCGCGCGCTCGGGCTCCGGTCCGGAGGGCTCCCTCACCGTCGTCGCGGACGTGACCGACGCCGCCTCCATCGACGCCGCGTTCACGCAGGTCGAGGCCGAGCTGGGCCCGGTCGAGATCCTGGTGGCGAACGCGGGCATCACCCGCGACACCCTGCTGCTGCGCATGACGGAGGAGGACTTCACGTCCGTCGTCGACACGAACCTCACCGGGGCGTTCCGCGTCGTCAAGCGCGCATCGAAGGGGATGCTCAAGCAGCGCTTCGGCCGCGTCGTCCTCATCTCCAGCGTGGTCGGCCTCTACGGGTCGCCGGGCCAGATCAACTACTCCTCGTCGAAGGCCGCCCTCGTGGGCTTCGCCCGCTCGCTGACCCGCGAGCTCGGCGCCCGCAACATCACCGCCAATGTCGTCGCTCCCGGCTTCATCGAGACCGACATGACCGCGGAGCTCTCGCCGGAGCAGCAGGCGGAGTACCGGAAGAGCATCCCGCTCGCCCGCTACGGCACCGCTGCCGAGGTCGCGAAGGTCACGCGCTGGCTGGCCGGCGACGAGGCGGCGTACATCTCGGGTGCCGTGATCCCGGTCGACGGCGGCCTCGGGATGGGCCACTGACCGATAAGCCCTGGGCTTATATCCAACGGATATAAGCTCTAGGCTTATGCGATGACCTCCTCCGATGTCGTCGCCGTGCTCCTGGACCTGGTGACCTCCCGCTCCCTCGTCGACCGGGCGGGTGCTCAGCGCGAGATCGAGCGGGGCTTCGCCGAGGTGGAGGCCGCGGTCCCGGCGATCCAGCCCCTGCACCCGACGGTCGGCGACGAGTTCCAGGCGATCTACCCCTCCGTCCACGCCGCGCTCCGAGCGACGCTGCAGGCGCGCCTCTCGCTCCCGGCCGGCGTCGACTGCCGCGCCGGCATCGGCCTGGGCGAGGTGCGGGTGGTCGGGTCGGGGATCGCCGGGGACCTCGAGGACGGGTCCGGCTGGTGGCACGCCCGCGAGGCCATCGATCGCGCCCACGCGCTCGAGGACGGTGCCGTGCCCACGGCCCGCGGATGGTTCGTCGCCGGGGACGCCGACGGGGACTCCGGCGAGGCGGCGGTCAACGCCTACCTCCTCTCCCGCGACGCCCTGGTCGGAGCGCTCAGCGCGCGCGATCGCCGGCTCGTGCTGGGGAGCCTGCGCGGAGCGTCGCAGAAGGAGCTGGGCGAGCAGGAGTCGATCTCGCAGCCCGCCGTCTCGCAGGCGCTGCGGCGTGCGGGAGCGGGCGCCCTCCTCGTCGGCGCGCGCCTGCTGGAGGAGACGTGCTGACGGCGCTGCTGCTCGCCGTGATCGGCCTCGGCGACCTCGCGCGCACGCACCTCCGCCGCCGTGGGGCCCTCCTCGCGATCCCCGTGCTCGCCGCCGCAGCCGTGACCGCAGCGCTCCTCGTCGGAGCCCCGCCGCTCGGTGCGGCGATCGTCGTCGTCCTGGCCGGAGCCTGGCTGCTGACGACCACGACCGTCGAGAACGCGCGGCCGCCCGGGGGTCTGCGTCCGGCCGTCGCCCTCGTCGCGGCGGTCCTGGTGCTGACCGCTGTCGACCGCGCCGCCGGCGTCCCGACGGGGCCGCTCGCGCCGATCACCGTCGCGAGCACGCTCCCTCCGATCGAGCAGCTCGCTCTGGCGGTCGGAGCCGGGCTCTTCCTGCTGGAGAGCGGCAACGTGATCGTGCGGGCGGCGCTGTTCCGCGAGCTCCCGCAGGCCGAGCCCGCGCCGCGTCCACGCTGGAGCGAGCGCTTCGCGCGTCGGGAGCCGGCCGACGCCCGCCTGCCGGACCTCCAGGGCGGGCGCACGATCGGACCGCTGGAGCGGCTGCTGATCGCCGGCCTCACGCTCGCCGGAGCCATCGGCCTCGCCGGTGCCGTGCTCGCGGCCAAGGGGATCGTGCGCTTCCCCGAGATCTCCCGCGACGGCGGCAGCGGCGAGAAGGCGGAGTACTTCCTGGTGGGCTCGCTCGTCAGCTGGGCTCTGGCGCTCGGCTGCGCCGGACTCGTCGCGATCGCGGGCCGCTGACCTCCCTGAGGCCGGGGGAGGCGGGCCTCAGCCGCGGAGGCCGAGGACGGGCAGCAGCTGCGACAGGTCGAGGCCGCCGACGACGAGGTCGGCGCGCTCGCGCACCAGGGGCTTGGCGTTGAAGGCGACCGCGAGGGAGGCGACCGCCATCATCTCCAGGTCGTTCGCACCGTCGCCGACGGCGATCGTGCGCTGCGGCGGGACGCCCGAGACCGCCGACCACTCGCGGAGCGCTTCCGCTTTGGCCGCGGCGTCGATGACCGCCCCGTCGACCGCTCCGGTCAGCAGGCCGCCCCCGCAGCAGAGGCGGTTGGCCCGGACGAAGTCGAGGCCGAGCGCACCGGCGACCGGGTCGAGGACCTCGTGGAACCCTCCGGACACCACTCCGATGCGGCCGCCGGCGGCGTGGACGCCGGCCACGAGCTCGGCGGCGCCGGGCGTGACGCGGACGCCTGAGCTCACACCGGGGAGCACCGACTCCGGGACCCCGGCGAGAGTGGCGACCCGCTCGCGGAGGCTCTCGCCGAAGTCGAGCTCGCCGCGCATCGCCCGCTCCGTGACGGCGGCGACGCGCTCCTCGGAGCCGGCGTGCACCGCGAGGAGCTCGATCACCTCGTCCTGGAGGAGGGTGGAGTCCGCGTCGAGGACGACGAGGAAGCGGGCAGGCGTCGCAGGACGCTCACTCATGGGCCGGTCCGATCGGTCGGGTGGGCGCGCCGGGGCGCAGAGCTCGACCCGCGGGGGTGCTACGGGTGGACGACGACGCCCTTGCCGACGACGGTGATGCCCGACTCGGTGACGGTGAACCCGCGCTCGCGATCGCGGTCGTGGTCCACGCCGACTCGAGCACCGGGCTCGACGACGACGTCCTTGTCGAGGATAGCGCGGACGACCAGCGCGTCAGGGCCGATGCGGACCTTGTCGAAGACCACCGAGTCGGTGACCGTCGCGTTCGACTCGATGACCGTCCAGGGCCCGACGACGCTGCGCTCGATGTGCGCGCCCGAGATCACGGTGCCGAGCGAGACGACCGAGTCGACCGTCGATCCCATGTTGCCCTTGCCGTCGCGGACGATCTTGGCCGGAGGGGAGTTCAGCTGCGACGAGAAGATCGGCCACTGCTGGTTGTAGAGGTTGAAGACCGGCAGCGCCGAGATGAGGTCCTGGTGGGCCTCGAAGAAGGAGTCGATGGTGCCGACGTCCCGCCAGTAGTAGCGGTCGCGGTCGGTCGAGCCGGGGACGTCGTTGAGCTTGAGGTCGTAGACGCCGGCCTCGCCGCGCGCGACGAAGTCGGGGATGATGTCGCCGCCCATGTCGTGGTCCGACGTGGAGGACTCGCCGTCGCGGATGACCGCGTCGATCAGGGCGTCCGCGTCGAAGACGTAGTTGCCCATGGAGGCGAGGACCTCGTGCGGGGAGTCGGCCAGGCCGACGGCGTCCTTGGGCTTCTCGAGGAACTCGGAGATCATCGTCGGGACGATGCCGTCGCCCGCCTCGTCACCGGCGAGCTGGATGACGCCGAACTGGTCCGCGAGCTCGATCGGCTGGCGGATGGCCGCGACGGTCGCCTTCGCACCGGACGTGATGTGCGCGTCGATCATCTGCGAGAAGTCCATGCGGTAGACGTGGTCGGCGCCGACCACGACGACGATGTCGGGCTTCTCGTCGCGGATCAGGTTGAGGCTCTGCAGGATCGCGTCGGCCGAGCCGCTGAACCAGCGCTTGCCCAGGCGCTGCTGCGCGGGGACCGAGGCGACGTAGGAGTTCAGGAGCCCGGAGAGGCGCCAGGTCTGCGAGACGTGGCGGTCGAGCGAGTGCGACTTGTACTGCGTCAGCACGACGATCTGAGTGAGACCGGAGTTGATCAGGTTGGACAGCGCGAAGTCGATCAGCCGGTACTGCCCGCCGAACGGCACCGCGGGCTTGGCCCGGTCCGCCGTGAGGGGCATGAGGCGCTTTCCCTCGCCGCCGGCGAGGACGATGCCGAAGATCTTCTTTGACTGCATGGCACCACAGTAGGGGCTCGGGCTTCCCCGTGGACCCCGGCTGTCGCCGGGGGAGCGCCCTGTACTACGGTTCGGGGGTGCGAGTCGATCTGCTGACCAAGGAATACCCGCCCGAGGTGTACGGGGGAGCCGGTGTCCACGTGGCCGAGCTCACCAAGGCGCTGCGCAGCGACCTGGAGGTCGTGGTGCGCTGCTTCGGCGCGCCGCGCGAGGAGGAGGGCACGTTCGCGTACTCCGTCCCCGCGGAGCTCGCCGAGGCGAACGGCGCGCTGCAGACCCTCGGGGTCGACCTGCAGATCGCGCAGGACGCGGCGGGGGCCGACCTGGTCCACTCCCACACCTGGTACGCCAACGCCGCGGGGCGTCTCGCCCAGCTCCTGCACGGCATCCCGCACGTGGTCTCGGCGCACAGCCTCGAGCCGCTGCGTCCGTGGAAGGCCGAGCAGCTCGGCGGCGGCTACCGCGTCTCGAGCTGGATCGAGCGGGAGGCGTACGAGAACGCCGACGCCGTGATCGCGGTGTCCGGCGGCATGCGCGAGGACATCCTCCGCTCCTACCCGGCCCTGGACCCGGCGAAGGTCCACGTGGTCTACAACGGCATCGACCTCGACGCCTGGCACCCGGTCGAGGACGAGGCCGTCCTCGCCGAGCTGGGCATCGACCCCTCGCGCCCCTCCGTGGTCTTCGTCGGCCGCATCACCCGGCAGAAGGGCCTGCCCTACCTGCTCCGCGCTGCAGCGACCCTGCCTCCCGAGGTGCAGCTCGTGCTCTGCGCGGGCGCCCCCGACACCCCCGAGATCATGGCCGAGGTCACCTCCCTCGTCCGCAGCCTCCAGGAGGAGCGCACCGGCGTCGTCTGGATCGACCGGCATCTGCCGCGCCACCAGCTCTCCGCGGTCCTGACGAACGCGACCACGTTCGTCTGCCCCTCGATCTACGAGCCCCTCGGCATCGTCAACCTCGAGGCGATGGCCTGCGGTGCGGCGGTCGTCGGGACGGCGACCGGCGGCATCCCGGAGGTCGTCGACGACGGCGTGACCGGCCGTCTCGTCCCGATCGAGCAGGTCACCGACGGCACCGGCACCCCCGTGGACCCGGAGCGCTACGTCGCCGACCTGGCCGCCGTCCTCGCCGAGGTCGTCGCCGACCCGGAGACGGCGAAGCGGATGGGCGCCGCGGGCCGCGAGCGCGCGCAGAGCCACTTCAGCTGGACGCAGATCGCGCGGGACACCCGGGCGATCTACGACTCGCTCGTCTGAGCCTCCCGGCCGCCTCCTTTAGAATGGCTCCCATGCCCAGCGTTGTCTCGTTCGTCGATGTGTCCTTCGTCCGGAACGGCAAGCGGATCCTCGACCACGTGTCGTGGGACGTGGCCGAGGACGAGCGCTGGGTGATCCTCGGCCCCAACGGGGCGGGCAAGACCTCGATCCTGCAGATCGCCGCCGCGCAGAACTACCCCTCGACCGGTGCCGCGCACCTGCTCGAGGAGACCCTCGGCCGGGTCGACGTGTTCGAGCTGCGCCCGCGCATCGGCTACGCCTCGACCGCGATGGCGCGCCGCCTCCCGGTCGGCGAGAGCGTGCTCGACGTCGTGATGACCGCCGCCTACGCCGTCACCGGCCGCTGGAACGAGGGCTACGACGCGATCGACGAGCGCCGCGCCCGCCGCGTGCTGTCCGAGTGGAAGCTCGAGCACCTCGCCGAGCGCACCTTCGGGACGCTCTCGGACGGCGAGCAGAAGCGCGTCCAGATCGCCCGTGCGATCATGACCGACCCCGAGCTGCTCCTGCTTGACGAGCCGGCCGCGAGCCTCGACCTCGGCGCCCGCGAGGAGCTCGTCCAGCTGCTGGGCGGCTTCGCGAAGGACCCGGCGTCGCCCGCGATCGTGATGGTGACCCACCACGTCGAGGAGATCCCCGACGGCTTCACCCACGCCCTGCTCCTCCGCGACGGAGCGGTGGTGGCGGCGGGCCCGCTGGCCGAGTCCCTGGCCGAGGCGACGCTCGCCGAGACCTTCGGGCTCGACATCGCTCTCACCCGCGAGAACGGGCGCTTCTCGGCCCGCGCCCGCGGCTGACCCCGCTCCGGGATCCGGGCGCGGCGCGACTTCTGCGCGCGCTGCCGGTCTGGTATTCTCGGTAGCTGGTTCGGGCCCGTTCGCGGTGCGCCCGCCCTCATCCACCCGTTCCCGTCGACGACAGGTGCGGTTCAGGACCATCGACGACAGGACACGACCATGAAGACCGACATCCACCCCGAGTACTCCGCGATCGTCTTCCGCGACCTCGCGTCCGGTGAGACCTTCCTCACCCGCTCGACCGCGAAGAGCAGCAAGACGATCGAGCTCGACGGCGTGACCTACCCCGTCATCGACGTCGAGATCTCCTCCGCCTCGCACCCGTTCTACACGGGCAAGCAGCGCATCATGGACTCGGCCGGCCGCGTCGAGAAGTTCAACAGCCGCTACAAGAACTTCGGCAAGTAGCACTCCTCGAAGGGCCCTCGACCTCACGGTCGGGGGCCCTTCGTCGTTCCCGCGGGGCGGTCCTCAGTAGCGGTAGAAGCCCTCTCCGGTGGCCGTTCCGAGGCGGCCGCGATCGAGGTACGCCGTCTTCAGGTGGGCGGCGAAGGCCTGGGAGGCCTCGTCCGGGGCCGCGGCGGCGATGTTGTAGGCGGTCCGCAGACCGACGACGTCGAAGATCTGGAAGGGTCCGAGCGGGGCGCCGGTGCCGATCCTCCAGGTCTTGTCGATGGTCTCGTAGTCGGCGTAGCCGCCCATGAGCAGCCCCGACGCGGCGTTGAGGAGCGGCACCAGCAGCGAGTTCAGGACGTAGCCGGCCTTCTCCTTCTGCAGCCTGATGGGCTCGAGGCCGCTGGAGACGGCGAACTCCACGACGGCGTCGACCACGGCGGGGTCCGTGTCCGCCGTTCCCATGATCTCGGCCGTGTTCTGCGCCCAGACGTGGTTGGCGTAGTGCAGCGCGAGGAACCGGTCGGGCCGGCCCGTCGAGGCCTTCAGGTCGCTGGGGAGCAGCGTGGACGAGTTGGTCGCGAAGACCGTGCGCTCGGGAGCGAGCACACCCAGGCGGCCGTACAGCTCCTGCTTCAGGCCCAGGTCCTCGGGGACGGCCTCGATCACGAGGTCGGCGTCCGCGACGGCCTCCGCGAGGTCGGAGGTGAGGCGGAGCGAGTCGAGCGCCTCCTGCGGTCCGCCGGCGACGCCGCCGGGCACCGACTCGTAGACGCCCGCGAGACCGCGGAGCCGCTCGCGCGCCGACTCGAGGACGTCGTCGAAGAGGTCGTAGACGGTGACGTCGAAGCCGTGGAAGGCCGACTGGAAGGCGATCTGGGAGCCGAGCACTCCGCTGCCGAGGACGGTGACCGTGCGGATCGTGGGCATGACTTCTCCTTGCGAGAGGGGGGAGGGGGAACACGTGCTCACCCGATCCCACAGCGCCGCGGTCCGCGGAGCGAGGGCTTGCGCCGACGGGCGGGCCGTGGCCGTCGGGGAGCCGGCGCGGTAGCGTCCCGGCATGGTGTCCTTCGCCGACAAGCCGATCCTGCCGTTCACGACTCCTGAAGAGTGGGACGCCTACCTCCGCGGCGAGCCCGACCCGGACGGAGTCCGGCTGAAGCTGCGGAAGAAGGCCGCCGTCGATCCGGGGATCACCTACGCCGAGGCGCTCGACATCGCGCTCTGCCACGGCTGGATCGACGGTCAGGCGGGAGCCTTCGACGAGCAGTTCAAGCTCCAGGCCTTCACCCCGCGGCGTCGCGCTAGCCCGTGGTCCAAGGTCAATCGCGATCACGTCGCACGGCTGCTGGCGGAGGGCCGGATGCTGCCGGGCGGGCTGGCCGAGGTCGAGCGGGCACGCGCCGACGGGCGGTGGGACGCGGCCTACCGGCAGCGCGATGCGGAGGTGCCGGACGACTTCCAGCGGGCGCTCGACGCGGATCCGCAGGCCCTGGCCTTCTTCGCGACCGTCGGCGGGCAGAAGCGCTTCGCGTTCCTCTTCCGCCTCTCGCAGCTGAAGCGGGCGGCGACGCGGGAGCGGCGGATCGCGGAGTACGTGGCGCTCCTGCGCGAGGGGCGCACGCTGACCTGAGGGGTCAGTGGCGGACCGGCCAGCCCCCGTCGGCGACGAAGGACTCGTCGCGGACGCGGCGCATGTACTCCTGGAAGGACTCGGCCTGGGTGCGGCACCAGTCGACCTGGAGCGCGTGCAAGGCCTCCGCGCCGACTCCGAGCTCGTCGGCGAAGGCGCGGCCCA
The DNA here is from genome assembly GCF_002931645.1 of Rathayibacter sp. AY2B5. Classification (NCBI taxonomy): domain Bacteria; kingdom Bacillati; phylum Actinomycetota; class Actinomycetes; order Micrococcales; family Microbacteriaceae; genus Rathayibacter; species Rathayibacter sp. AY2B5. Next base: position 8,845 of record NZ_PSUE01000014.1, read on the forward strand.
GCGCCTGGGCGACCCGACCCGCCGCGATCGCGTCCGCGCCCGCGTCGTGCGCCTCGGTGAGGGCGACGCCGTAGTGCTCGGCGGCGAGGGTCAGGGTGCGCTTGCCCTTGCGGTAGCGGTCCACCGCCTTGTCGATCACGAGCGGATCGACGACGGGGCTCGGGTCGAGCAGCACGGGCACGCCCCAGCGGCGCGCCTCGTGGGCGAGGAGCGAGAGGTCGTAGGGGGCGTTGTAGACGACGACCGGGATGCCGCGGGCGAGGAGCGAGCGCAGCGCCTCGGAGATCTCGGCCACGACCTCGCCGGCGGGGCGGCCGTGCGCGCGGGCGTGCTCGGTGCTGATCCCGTGGACGGCGGAGGCGCCGGCCGGGATCTCGACCCCCGGATCGGCGAGCCAGGTCGTGCCCTCGATCGGCTCGCCCGCCGCGTCGATCACGCCGACGTGCGCGGTGACGATGCGGCTCGTGCGGACGTCGATGCCGGTGGTCTCGAGGTCGAACACGGCCAGCAGGTCGAACCACCGCGCCCCTTCGGAGGGGACGAGCGCCTGCTCGGCGTCGTCGAACAGCATCGGCTCGGTCTGCGTCTCGGTCGTTCCGGTGGTGCTCACGCCGACAGCCTAAAGGGGGCCTCCGACATCGGCCGGAGGCCCCTCGGCGTGCTGCCGGGTCAGCGGGCCTCGTGCGCCTTGGCGACGTGGAGCCAGAAGAAGCCCTGCGTGCCGAGTGTCATCGTCAGCGTGCCGTCGTCCGAGAATCCGGGGAAGCGGCCGCCGCCGAACAGGTCGCTGAGCGTCGATCCGGGGTTCTCCGGGTCCGTGATCGTGACCGAGACCGGGTTGTGGTTGAAGCTGAAGACGCAGAGCACCTCCTCGGGCTGGTCGCCCATCTCGGAGCCCGAGCCGGCGTAGTCCCGCACGAAGGCGAGCACCGACTCGTGGTCCGTCTCGAGGACGCGCATCGACCCCAGGCCGAACGCCGGGTGGCCGCGGCGCACGTGCAGGACGTTCCGCATCCAGTGCAGCAGGGAGCGGGACTGCGCCAGCTGCGCCTCCACGTTGACCTGGTTGTAGTGGTAGACGAGCGACTGGACGATCGGCTGCACGAGCTTGCCGGGGTCGGCGGCCGAGAAGCCGGCGTTGCGGTCGGGCGTCCACTGCATCGGCGTGCGCGACGCATCGCGGTCGTTGAGCCAGATGTTGTCGCCCATGCCGATCTCGTCGCCGTAGTACAGGAACGGGCTGCCGGCGAGGGAGAAGAGCAGGGCGTTGATCAGCTCGAGCTCGGCGCGCGAGTTGTCCAGAAGCGGCGCGAGCCTGCGGCGGATGCCGATGTTGGAGCGCATCCGCGGGTCGTAGGCGTACCAGCCGTACATGGCCTGGCGGTACTCCTCGGACACCATCTCGAGCGTGAGCTCGTCGTGGTTGCGGAGGAACACGCCCCAGGCGGCGCCGCTGGGGATGTCGAACGTCTCGGAGAGCACCTTCTTCAGCTCGTTCGCCGTCTGCGCGCGGAGGGAGTAGAAGATGCGCGGCATGACCGGGAAGTCGAACGCCATGTGGCACTCGGGCTCCTCCTCCGTGCCGAAGAACGCGGCGACCTCTCGCGGCCACTGGTTCGCCTCGGCGATCAGGATGCGGCCGGGGTAGTCGCGGTCGACCATGGTGCGGAGGTTCTTGATGAACTCGTGGGTGGGCGGCTCGCCCTCTCCGTTGCCCTCGTCGGACTCGTAGAGGTAGGGGATCGCGTCGAGCCGGATGCCGTCGACGCCGAGGTCGAGCCAGAACTTGACCACGTCGTGGATCGCCTCGTGCACGGCGGGGTTCTCGAAGTTGAGGTCCGGCTGGTGCGAGAAGAAGCGGTGGAAGTAGAACTGGCGGCGCTCGGCGTCGAAGGCCCAGTTCGAGTCCTCGGTGTCGACGAAGATGATGCGGATGTCCGGCCACTTGTCGTCGGTGTCGTTCCAGACGTAGAAGTCGCCGTAGGGGCCCTCGGGGTCGGACCGGGACTGCTGGAACCATTCGTGCTGGTCGCTGGTGTGGTTGAGCGGGAAGTCCATCACGATGCGCATGTTGCGCTCGTGGGCCTTCCGGACGAGGTCGCGGAAGTCCTCCATCGTGCCGAACTCGGGGAGGATCGCCTTGAAGTCGGAGACGTCGTAGCCGCCGTCGCGCAGAGGCGACATGTAGAACGGCGGGAGCCAGAGGGCGTCGATCCCGAGCCACTGCAGGTAGTCGAGCTTGGAGGCGAGCCCGTTGATGTCGCCGGCGCCGTCGCCGTTGGAGTCGTAGTACGACCGGATCATCACCTCGTAGAACACCGCCCGGCGGTACCACTGGGGGTCGAGGGCGAGTCCGGGGAGTTGGATCGGCGACGTGAAGCTCACGGTGCTCCTTCTGCTGCTGCCTGAGCGGATGACCGTCTCGCGAGACGGGTGGGCGGTGCGCCGTGTTGCGAGCGCGTGATCATGCTCCCGGCTCGGATCGAGGCCACGCAAGGCGTTGCGGCCAGATCTTCGACGGGCTTTCCCTACGATAAGGAACGCGATGACCACTCCCTCCCCCTACGCCTCCGATCTCGGCCGTGTCCCCGTCCGCGAGGCCGCGGTGGACGTCGCCGGATCCCGCACCGCCTACTGGACCTACGGCGCTCCGGACGCCTCGACCGTCCTCGTGCTGGTGCACGGGTTCCGCGGCGAGCACCACGGCCTCGAGCCCGTCGTCGCCCGTCTGCTCGCCGGGGGAGCGGACGTGCGGGTCGTCGCTCCCGACCTGCCCGGCTTCGGCGCCTCGACCCCGATGACGCGCCTGCCGCACGACGTGGACGGCTACGCCTCCTGGCTCGGCTCCTTCCTCGACACGCTGGGGCTCCGCGGCGAGGCGGCCGTCCTCGGCCACTCCTTCGGCTCGATCGTCGCGGCCGCGGCCGTCGCCGACGGGCTGCCCGCTCCGCTCCTGGTGCTGGTCAACCCGATCGGCGCGCCCGCCCTGCAGGGTCCGCGCGGCGTCCTGACCAGGCTCGCCGTCCTCTACTACCGGCTCGGCGCGCTCCTGCCGGGGCCCCTCGGACGCCGCCTGCTCAGCGACCCGCTGATCGTGCGGGTGATGAGCCTGGCGATGGTGAAGACGAAGGAGCCGGCGCTGCGACGCTTCGTGCACGACCAGCACGACCGCTACTTCAGCGCCTTCGCCTCCCGCGACACGGTCCTCGAGGCGTTCCGCGCCTCCGTCTCGCACGACGTCGGCGAGTACGCCTCCCGGATCGGCGTGCCGACGCAGCTGATCGCCGCGGCGCAGGACGACATCACTCCGCTCCCGGCGCAGTACCGCCTGCTCGAGAGGCTGCCGCATGCCCGCCTGCACGTCATCGACGGGGTCGGCCACCTGATCCACTACGAGACGCCGGACGAGGCCGCCGCCGTGCTGCGGACGGCCCTCGAGGAGGGGATCGACCGATGAGGATCGTCGTCGACTGCCGGTACACCCGGCTCGAGCGGCACGACGGGATCAGCCGCTACACCGCGGAGCTCGTTCGCGAGCTCGCGAAGCTGCACGACGTGACCATGCTGATCAGCGACCGCCGCCAGCTCGCGATGCTCCCGTCGCTCCCGTGGGAGCGCGTGACCGGGCCGACCAGCCCGTTCGAGCCGTTCGTCGCGCTGCTGGTGAACCGGCTGCGGCCCGACGTGGTCTTCTCGCCGATGCAGACCATGGGCTCGCTCGGCCGCCGCTACCGGCTCGTCCTGACCGTGCACGACCTCATCTACTACCGCCACCGCACCCCGCCGCGCGACCTGGCCGCTCCCGTGCGCGCGCTCTGGCGGCTCTACCACCTCGCCTGGTGGCCGCAGCGGAGGCTCCTCCAGCGCGCCGACGCGGTCGTCACCGTCTCGGAGACGACCCGCGACCTGATCCGCTCCCACCGCCTCACCACCCGGCCGGTGGTCGTCGTCCCGAACGCGGCGACCGAGCCCGACGAGGCGAGCGCCGCTCTGGCGGGATCGCTGCCCGACCGGTCGGCCGCGCGCTCGCTCGTCTACATGGGCTCGTTCATGCCCTACAAGAACGTCGAGACGCTCGCGCGCGCGATGCGGCTGCTGCCCGACTACGAGCTGCACCTGATGAGCCGGGCGAGCGACGAGACCGTCGAGACGCTCCGGGCCCTGGCGCCGACCGCGAAGCTGGTGTTCCACCAGGGGGCGCCGGACGCGGAGTACCGTGCGGTGCTCGCGCGGGCGACCGCTCTCGTGACGGCGAGCAGGGACGAGGGCTTCGGGATCCCGCTGGTCGAGGCGATGGCGCTCGGGACGCCGGTCGTGGTGAGCGACATCCCGATCTTCCGCGAGATCGCCCAGGACGCCGCCGTGTACGTCGACCCGTCGAGCGCGAAGGGCATCGCGGACGGCGTGCGGTCGCTCGAGGACGGCGCCGTGTGGCGGACGCACTCGGCCCGGGCGAGGGAGCGGGCCGCGGCCTTCTCCTGGCGCGACTCCGCCCGGGTGCTCTTCGGGCTCCTGCAGGACCTCGGCCGGCGCTGACGCGGTCCGGCGATCGGACCGCCTCCGGGAGGCGGGCCGTCAGGCTCCCGGGGCCGGGCTGAGCACGTCGTCGAGGTCGACGTCCGCCACGACCACGTCGCCGGAGTCGTCGACGCCGACGATGCGCAGTGCCCCGTCGACGATCGCGAAGTCGTGCCGGGAGCCGTTGCCCACCGAGACGCCGTGCACGGGGAGGTCCTCGCTGCTGAGCGCGCGGATCAGGCTGCCGATGACCGCACCGTGCGTGGCGACGACGACGGACGCGTCGGGGAAGCGCTCGGCCACCTCGAGCAGCGCGGCGGTCGCCCGCTCGACGACCTCGGCGCGGGTCTCGCAGCCGGGGATCGGCGCGCGCTCGATGCCTCCGGGGAAGCGCTCGGCGAGCTCGGGACCGGTCATCCCCTCCGCCTCGCCGTAGGCGCGCTCGGCCAGGCCCGGCACCGCCAGCGGCTCGTCGAGGCCGAGACCGCGCGCGATGATCGCTCCGGTGTCGAAGGCGCGCTGCAGCGGACTGGCGACCACGGCGTCGAAGCGCCGGTCGGCGAGCAGCCGCGCCGCCGCCCGCGCCTGGGCGCGCCCGGTCGCGTTGAGCGGGATGTCGCTCCTGCCCTGGATGCGCCGGGCGGCGTTCCAGTCGGTCTGGCCGTGGCGGACGAGGGTGAGCTGGGTCACAGGGGCCTCTCGGGAGGTCGGGTGCGGAGCGGGCGGGAGCTCAGAGGGCGGCGGTGCGGCGCGCGGGCAGGCGCTCGGCGAGCTCGCGGAGCACCTCGCTGGTGCCTCCGTCGATCTTGATGCTTGCCCGCGAGTCGCCCTTGGTGGTGCCGCGGTTGACGATCACGATCGGCATCCGGGCGCGCCGGGCGATCTCGAGGAAGCGGATGCCGGAGTTGACCACGAGCGACGAGCCGGCGACGAGCAGGGCGTCGGCGCCCGCGACGATGGCGCGCGCCTCCTCGAACCGCTCGGTCGGGATGAACTCGCCGAAGAAGACGATGTCCGGCTTCAGGATCCCGCCGCAGACCGTGCACTCGGGGACGGTCATCGCCGAGACGTCGTGGACCTCGGCGTCGCCGTCGGGGTTGAGGGAGGAGACGTCGGGGTCGTCGAGCCAGGGGTTGAGCGCCTCGATCCGCTCGGCCACCGCGTCGCGGGCGAAGTACTGGCCGCAGGTCATGCAGCGCACACGGTCCGCCGAGCCGTGCAGATCCACCACGCGGCGCGAGCCGGCTCGGACGTGCAGGCCGTCGACGTTCTGCGTGACGACGCCCGTGAGCAGGCCGCGCTCCTCGAGCCGGGCCAGGGCCCGGTGGCCGTCGTTGGGGAGCGTGCTGGTGAAGCGGCGCCAGCCGAGCTGGCTGCCGGCCCAGTACCGGCGGCGGTAGTCGGGATCGGCGACGAACTGGGAGTAGGTCATCGGGCTGCGCACCGGTGCCCCGGCTCCGCGGTAGTCGGGGATGCCCGAGTCGGTGCTCATGCCCGCGCCGGTGACGGCGGCGATGCGGCGCCCGCTGAGGAGTTCGACGGCCTGCTCGACCGCGAGCGCCTCGGGGCCCTCGGCGACCGGTGTCGGACTCGACTCCATCCGCGCCTCCTTCGAGGGCCGTTCGAGCGGCCCCTGGACGAGTTTAGTCCGCGCCGTGCCCTAGATTGCCGGGATGCCGATCGTGCACATCACCGACCTCGACCACCCGCTCCTCGCCGACTACCACCGCCTCACCGACGTGGCGCTGCGGCGGGTGCTGGAGCCGGAGGGCGGTCTGTACATCGCCGAGTCCGCCAAGGTGATCGAGCGGGCGCTCGACGCCGGGCACCGTCCCCGCTCGGTCCTGGTGCAGGAGAAGCGGCTGCCGGACGCGGCCGGGGTGCTCGAGCGTCACCCCGAGGTGCCGGTCTTCGTGGCGCCGGATCCGCTGATCGAGGAGCTGACCGGATTCCACCTCCACCGCGGAGCGCTCGCCTCGATGCACCGTCCGCAGCTGCGGCCGATGGCCGAGCTGCTGGAGGGCGCGCGCCTCGTCGTGATCCTGGAGGACCTGGTCGACCATACGAACGTCGGCGCCGTCTTCCGCGCCGCGGCCGGCATGGGCGCGGACGCGGTGCTCGTGACGCCGCGGTGCGCGGACCCCCTGTACCGGCGCAGCGTCCGGGTGAGCATGGGAACGGTCCTGCAGGTGCCGTGGACGCGCACCCCCGAGTGGGCACCGGCTCGCCGCGCTCTGGAGGAGGCCGGGTTCTCGGTCGCCGCGCTGGCGCTCGCTCCGGACGCGGTGCCGCTCGACGAGTACGCGGCGGCTCGCCCCGAGCGCGTCGCGATCGTCCTGGGCGCCGAGGGGGACGGGCTCAGCCGCGCGGCGCTGGACGCCTCGGACACCGTCGTCACCATCCCGATGCTGCACGGCGTCGACTCGCTCAACGTGGCCTCGGCGAGCGCCGTCGCACTGTGGGCGCTGACCCGCGGGCGCTGACCGCCCGGCTCCGGCGCTCGGCGGCCCCGCGGTGACCTGCTGCTGACGCTCCCGACGCTGGATCGGGGTCGATGCCGCGCGTCACCCGCCGCGTCCGACGACGGGGCGGCGTCCGGGACGGGTGAGAGGCCCGCCCGTACGATGACGGGGTGACCTCCCCGACCCGATCCGACGACGCCCTCGACCTGTTCGGGGAGCCCGCCGCGCCGGAGCCGCGACCGCGTCGACGGCGCGGGGCGGTCGTCGCCGGTCTCGTCGCCGCGACCGTGCTGGTCGGCGGAGGCGGTGCCTACGCGACCAACGCGGCGACCGCGGAGCTGCCGACGGCGAGCGCCGTCGCGGTGGACCCCGTCTCGAGCACCGTCGACGCGCCCGCTCTGGCCTGGCCTGCCTACGGCTCCGGCGCCGTGGCGGCCGTGGGCATCGACGGGACGGAGGAGGACGGGCTGCTCGCCCGCTACGGCTCCACCGGAACCGTGCCGACGGGGAGCATCGCCAAGGTCGTCACCGCTCTCGTCGTCCTCGCGGCGAAGCCGATCGCGGCGGGGACGGACGGGGAGACCATCACCTTCACGAGCGCGGACGTGCAGTACTACAACGACACCCTGGCCGAGAACGGCTCGAACGCTCCGGTCACCGCGGGTCTGCAGCTGACCGAGCGGGAGGCGCTGACCGCCATGATGCTCCCGTCCGCGAACAACTACGCGAAGTCGCTCGCGATCTGGGCGTACGGCTCGGAGGACGCCTTCCTCGCCGCGGCGCGCGGCTGGCTCGACGGGCAGGGGCTCGAGCGGACCTCCCTCGCCGACACCAGCGGGCTTTCGCCGGCGACGGTCAGCACGACGGCCGAGATGGTGCGCCTGGGCGAGCTGCTGATCGCGGACCCGGTGCTCGCTCCGATCGTCGCGATGCCGACCGCGGTCATCCCGGGGGTCGGCGAGGTCGACAACACCAACTCGCTCCTCGGCCGCTCGGGAGTGGACGGGATCAAGACGGGGACGACCGACGAGGCGGGCTCGTGCCTGCTGTTCTCGCTCGACTCGACCGTCGAGGGCCGGCCGGTCACCCTGGTCGGCGTGGTGGTGGGCGCGCGCACGCACCCGCAGCTCGCCGCGGACGTGCTGACCCTCGTCCCGACCGTCGAGGCGGGCTTCCGGACCGTCCCGCTGACCGTCGAGGGGCAGGAGTACGGCACCCTCACGAGCGCCTGGGGGGAGACGGCGACGGCCGAGACCGCGGAGGCGCGGTCCGTGCTGGTGTGGGGCGCGGTCTCGACGACGACCACGGTCGCCCTCGATCCGCTCGAGACCGTCGCCGACGGCGAGCGCGTGGGGACCGCGACCGTCGACGTCAACGGCACCCCGTACGAGCTTCCCCTCGTCGCCGACGGGTCGATCGAGGACCCGGGCTTCGCCTGGCGCCTCGGCCACCCGGCCGAGCTGTTCGGCTGAGCGCGGGGCGAGCCGCCGCCTCCCGGGAGCGGATCAGGCCAGGGGGTCCGCGGCCCGGTCGCCGACGATCCGCACGCCGGCGGTCGCGATGTCCTCGGCGACCTCCTCCGGCGTCGCGTTGCCCGGCACGACCGAGCCCGGCTCCGAGGCCCCGGGATCGGTGCTCCAGCGCTCGGCGGAGGGCCGCTTGGCGGTGATGAAGTCGCCGGAGGACTGGTGGCGGACTCGGCGCAGCACCCACGGCACGAGGTACTCCCGCGCCCACTGGATGTCCTCCGTGCGGGCGGCACGCCACGTGCGGGCGTGCAGCGGCTCCGGGGCGAGGGGGCGCAGGTCGTTCTCGACGTTCAGCGACTCGAGGACCATGCGCGCGACCTCGTGGTGGCCGTGCGGGTTGAGGTGCAGGCGGTCCGGCGCCCACATCCGCACGTCCTGGATCTCCTGGAGGGACCACTGGTCGGCGACGATGCAGTCGTACCGCTTGGCCAGCGCCCGCAGGTTCTCGTTGTAGATCGCGACCTTCCCGCGGATCCGCCCGAACACGGGAGAGAAGCCCACATCCACTCCGGTGAAGAGGACGACGGTCGCCCCGTCGGAGCGGAGCCGGGCGAGGCCCGACTCGAAGCGGGACGCGATGTCGTCGGGGTCGGTCCCCGGGCGGATGACGTCGTTCCCGCCCGCGGAGATGGTGATGAGGTCGGGGCGCAGCTCCAGGGCGGGCTCGACCTGCTCGTCGACGATCTGCTGCAGGAGGCGGCCGCGCACCGCCAGGTTGGCGTAGGCGAAGTCCTCGTTCTGGCTGCCCAGGACCTCCGCCACGCGGTCCGCCCAGCCGCGGTGCCCGCCGGGGCTGCCGGGCTCGGGATCGCCGATCCCCTCGGTGAAGGAGTCGCCCAGGGCGACGTAGCGGGACCACGGATGACGCTGCTCGACCATCCCTCCATCATGCTCCGCACCCGGCCGCCGGTGGCACGGCGCGACACGCCGCGCGCCTCCCGGCGGGCCGCGGAGACCGAGCCGCTGTCGGAGGCGTCGGCTAGATTCGGTCCACGTGAACAGTCCCTCGAGCTTCGGTCATCAGGTCGGCACCTCCGCCGCTGAGCACCTGTCCCCGTCGTTCCCGGGCAGGGCGCCGTGGGGTACCGCGAACAAGCTCCGCGCCTGGCAGGCGGAGGCGCTCGAGGCCTACTTCCAGCACGAGCCGCGCGACTTCCTGGCCGCCGCGACCCCGGGCGCGGGCAAGACCACCTTCGCGCTGCGGCTGGCCGCCGAGCTGCTGCACAACCGCACGGTCGACCGGATCACCGTGGTCGCGCCGACGGAGCACCTCAAGCGCCAGTGGGCCGAGGCCGCGCACCGCGTCGGCATCCGCCTGGACCCGACCTTCACCAACCGCATGGGCCGCCACGCCCGCCACTACCACGGCGTCGCCGTCACCTACGCGCAGGTCGCCGTCCGCGCCGAGCTCCACCGCGAGCTCACCCTGTCCGGGCGCACCCTCGTCATCCTCGACGAGGTGCACCACGCCGGCGACGCCCTCAGCTGGGGCGACGCGGTGCGCGAGGCCTTCGAGCCCGCGGTCCGCCGGCTCTCGCTGACCGGGACGCCGTTCCGCTCGGACACGGCGGCGATCCCGTTCGTCAGCTACCTGCCGGACGAGGAGGGCATCCGCACCTCGCTCACCGACTACGCCTACGGCTACGGCCGCGCGCTCGCGGACGGCGTCGTCCGGCCGGTGCTGTTCATGGTCTACGCCGGGCAGATGCGCTGGAAGTCGAAGGCCGGCGACGAGATGGAGGCGCGGCTCGGCGAGGGCAACACCAAGGACATCACCTCGCAGGCCTGGCGGACCGCGCTGGACCCGAAGGGCGACTGGATCCCCTCGGTCCTCCGCGCCGCCAACACCCGCCTCACCGAGGTGCGGCGCGCCGTGCCCGACGCCGGCGGCCTGGTCATCGCGACCGACCACTACACCGCGCGCGCCTACGCCGCGATGCTCCGCGAGATCAGCGGCGAGACCGTCACCGTCGTGCTCTCCGACGAGAAGGAGGCGAGCGACCGGATCGAGGAGTTCGCGAAGGACACCAGTCGCTGGATGGTCGCGGTCCGCATGGTCTCCGAGGGCGTCGACGTGCCGAGGCTCGCCGTCGGCGTCTACGCGACATCGGCGTCGACTCCGCTGTTCTTCGCCCAGGCGATCGGCCGCTTCGTGCGCGCGCGGCGCCGCGGCGAGACCGCCTCGGTGTTCCTCCCGAACGTGCCCGGCCTGCTCGCGCTGGCGGGCTCGATGGAGCTGCAGCGCGATCACGCCCTCGACCGCAGGACCTCCGACGACGAGGAGTACCCCGAGGCCGACCTGATGGCCGACGCCGAGCGCAGCGACAAGGCGTCCTCCGATCTCCTGGAGGAGGGCCGCTTCGAGTCGATCGGCTCGGCCGCCACCTTCGACCGCGTCGTCTACGAGGGCGCCGAGTTCGGGATGGAGGTCGAGGTCGAGAGCGAGGAGGAGCTCGACTTCATCGGCCTGCCGGGGCTCCTCGAGCCCGACCAGGTGCGGGAGCTGCTCCAGCACCGGCAGCAGCGGCAGGCCAAGCGCGCCGGCAGCCGCGCGGGGGCGGCGGCCCCGGCCGAGCCGGCGAGCGAGATCCCGGCGCCGCTCTACCGCACGCTCAAGGAGCAGCGCAGCCTGCTCAACTCCCTGGTCGGTCTGTGGGCGCGGGGGACGGGCGAGTCGCACGGCCAGGTGCACACCGAGCTGCGCCGGCTCTGCGGCGGACCCGCGGTGGCGCAGGCGAGCGTGACCCAGCTGCAGGCGCGGATCGATCTCCTGCGGCGCAGGCTCGGCTCGCACTGATCGCGGTGCGGCGCCCCGGTCCATGGCGACGTGGCCCTGACGACGGGGCCGATCGCTGCTCCCGCCCAGCCCGGCCGGCCCCTCCGCGTGGGCCGGACAGCCCCTCCGGCGCGTTCTAGCCGATGCACCCGGCGCGGCGCCAGCCCTCCCCGGCGGACCGGGCGCGACCGTACTGTTCGAGCGTGACCCACCGGGACGACCTGCCCGCTCGCGCGCCCGCAGGACGAACCGGACGGCGGTTCCGGCCGCCGGTCGTGACCACCGGAGGAGGACCGCGCGATGAGCGCTGACCGTCAGGGGAATGCTCGAGACACGCTCGCTAAGCTGAGCAGTCGGTCCGTCGCGGAAGTGACGGACCATCACCCCCGACGTCGGGCATCCGCAGACCGCACATCGGCGTCTCCCGGACTGCCCGAGAACAATCCCCTGAGGAGTCTCGTGGAGACCTGGCCCGGAACCGCCTACCCGTTGGGCGCGACGTTCGACGGAAGCGGCACGAACTTCGCCCTGTTCAGCGAGATCGCCGAGCGCGTCGAGCTGTGCCTCTTCGAGGAGGACGGCACCGAGACGCGCGTCGAGATCCAGGAGTCGGACGCCTACGTCTGGCACTGCTACCTCCCGCAGGTCCAGCCGGGCCAGCGCTACGGCTTCCGCATCCACGGACCGTACGACCCCGATGCCGGCCACCGCTGCAACCCGAACAAGCTGCTGCTGGACCCCTACGCGAAGGCGATCTCGGGGGAGATCGACTGGGACCAGTCCCTCTTCTCGTACACCTTCGGCGACCCGGGCTCGACGAACGACGAGGACTCGGCGCCGCACATGATGATGGGCGTCGTCATCAACCCCTTCTTCGACTGGGCCGGTGACCGCCGCCCGCGCACCTCCTACGACAGCACCGTGATCTACGAGGCGCACGTGAAGGGGCTCACCAAGACGCACCCCGACGTGCCGGAGGAGCTCCGCGGCACCTACGCCGGAGTCGCCCACCCCGCGGTGATCGACCACCTCAAGCACCTGGGCGTCTCGGCGATCGAGCTCATGCCCGTGCACCAGTTCGTGAACGACTCGACGCTGATGGACAAGGGCCTCTCGAACTACTGGGGCTACAACACGATCGGCTTCTTCGCTCCGCAGAACACCTACTCCTCCACGGGCGACCAGGGCCAGCAGGTCCAGGAGTTCAAGAGCATGGTGAAGGCGCTCCACGCTGCCGGCATCGAGGTCATCCTCGACGTGGTCTACAACCACACGGCGGAGGGCAACCACCTCGGCCCCACCCTGTCGTTCCGCGGCATCGACAACGAGGCCTACTACCGCCTCGTCGACGACGACAAGCGCTACTACATGGACTACACCGGCACCGGGAACACCCTGAACGTGCGCCACCCGCACTCGCTCCAGCTCATCATGGACTCGCTGCGCTACTGGGTGACGGAGATGCGCGTCGACGGCTTCCGCTTCGATCTCGCCTCGGCGCTGGCACGCGAGTTCTACGACGTCGACCGGCTCTCCACCTTCTTCGAGCTCGTCCAGCAGGACCCGGTGGTCTCGCAGGTGAAGCTGATCGCCGAGCCGTGGGACGTCGGGCCCGGCGGCTACCAGGTGGGCAACTTCCCGCCCCAGTGGACCGAGTGGAACGGCAAGTACCGCGACACGGTCCGCGACTTCTGGCGCGGCGAGCCGTCGACGCTGGGGGAGTTCGCCTCGCGCCTCACCGGCTCGGCCGACCTCTACGCGCACTCGGGCCGCTACCCGGTCGCCTCGATCAACTTCGTCACGGCGCACGACGGCTTCACCCTCCGGGACCTGGTCTCGTACAACGAGAAGCACAACGACGCCAACGGCGAGGACGGCAACGACGGCGAGTCGCACAACCGCTCCTGGAACCACGGCGTGGAGGGGCCCACGGACGACCCGCGGGTGCTCGCGCTCCGGGCGCGCCAGCAGCGGAACTTCCTCGCGACGATGCTGATCTCCCAGGGCGTTCCGATGATCCTCCACGGCGACGAGCTGGGCCGGACCCAGAACGGCAACAACAACACCTACGCCCAGGACAGCGAGCTGACCTGGATCGACTGGGCGCACGCCGACCGGCCGCTGCTCGAGTTCACCGCGGCGCTCATCCGCCTGCGCGCCGAGCACCCGACCTTCCGCCGCATGCGCTTCTTCGACGGCCGCCCCGTCCTGCGCGGCGACGGCGAGCCCCTGCCCGACATCGTCTGGTTCACCGCCGCCGGCACCGAGATGTCCCCGTCCGACTGGGACTCCGGTCTCGGCCGATCGGTGGGCATCTACCTCAACGGCAACGGGATCCGCGAGCGCGACCAGCGCGGGCGCCCCGTCACCGACGACAGCTTCCTCCTGTACTTCAACGCCGACGACGTCGACGTCGAGTTCGCGATCCCGAGCGACGAGTACGCGCTCGAGTGGAGCGTCCTCGTCGACACCGCCGGCGCCGAGGCGGACTCGATCCCGCGTCCGGCGGGGGCGATGCTCACCGTCCAGGCGAAGTCGCTCGTCATCCTCCAGGAGCACAGCACCCCCGAGCCCGAGGTCGACCACTCGGTCGCCGCCTCGCTCGCGTCCCTGGCGGCCACCTCGGCCATCCCGATCGTCTCCTCGACGGGACCCACCAGCCCCCACGCCGAGTCGACCGACTCCGCGACCGCACCCTCGACAGGAGCCTGACGTGCGTCTGCCCGCCTCCACCTACCGCCTCCAGATCCGGTCGGCGTTCGACCTCGACGACGCCGCCCGCGTCGCCGACTACGTGCGCGCGCTCGGAGCGGACTGGCTGTACTTCTCGCCGCTGCTGAAGGCCGAGCCCGGCTCGGACCACGGCTACGACGTGGTGGACCACACCGAGGTCGATCCCGACCGCGGTGGCGCGGCCGGCCTGGCGAACGCCTCGGCCGCGGCGCGGGCGGAGGGCCTCGGCGTCCTCATCGACATCGTCCCCAACCACATGGGCGTCGCGACCCCGAGCGAGAACTCCTGGTGGTGGGACCTGCTGAGGAACGGGAAGTCCTCCCGCTACGCCACCGCCTTCGACATCGACTGGGAGGCGGGGGGCGGGAAGCTGCGCGTGCCGATCCTCGGCGACGGTGCGAGCGGGGGAGACAGCGACAGCGAGCTCGACGCGCTCGAGGTCGTCGGCGACGAGCTGCACTACTACGAGAACCGCCTGCCGATCGCGCCCGGCACCGCCGAGCCCGGCGACTCCGGCCGCACGGTGCACGCGCGCCAGAGCTACGAGCTCGTGAACTGGCGCCGCGCCGACGCCGAGCTGAACTACCGCCGCTTCTTCGCGGTGAACACCCTCGCCGCCATCACGGTCGAGCGGCCCGAGGTGTTCGACGCCTCGCACGCCGAGATCGTCCGCTGGTTCACCGAGGGGCTCGCAGACGGCCTGCGCGTCGACCACCCGGACGGCCTGGCCGACCCGGGCGGATACCTCGACGACCTGGCCCGCGCGATCGGCGGCGCCCCGGTCTGGGTCGAGAAGATCCTCGAGGGCGACGAGGAGCTCCCGCCGCACTGGGCGACCGTCGGCACCACGGGCTACGACGCCCTGGCCGACGTCGACCGCATCCTGGTCGACCCCGACGCCCGCCCCGTGCTGGAGGGCCTCGACGCCGAGCTCACGGGGAAGGGCGCCCCGCTGCAGTGGGCCGACCTCATCCACGACACCAAGCGCGGCATCGCCGACGGCATCCTCCGCTCCGAGGTCCTGCGGCTGGCCCGCCTGATCCCCGGCATCGAGGGAGCGGACGACGCGCTGGCGGAGCTCCTGGCGACCTACCCGGTCTACCGCAGCTACCTCCCCTACGGAGCGGAGCACCTCGAGCACGCCCGCGTCGACGCCGTGCGCCGCCGTCCCGAGATCCGCGCGACCATCGACGAGGTCGCCGCGGCGCTCGGCGAGACCGACACGCCGGTGTCCGTGCGCTTCCAGCAGACCTCCGGCATGGTGATGGCGAAGGGCGTCGAGGACACGGCGTTCTACCGCTTCAGCCGCCTCACCTCGCTGAACGAGGTCGGAGCGGACCCGGACGAGTTCGCGATCGACCTGGTCGAGTTCCACCGCCGCCAGGCCGTGCGCCAGGCCTCGTTCCCCGCCTCGCTCACCACGCTCTCGACCCACGACACGAAGCGCGGCGAGGACACCCGTGCCCGCATCACCGCACTGGCCGAGGACCCGGAGGCGTGGGCGGCGACGCTCCGCGAGCTCCACGCCCTCGTCGGCTTCGGCGACGGCCCGATCGAGCACCTGCTCTGGGAGGCCGTCGTGGGGACCTGGCCCGCGAGCCGCGAGCGCCTGCACGCCTACGCCGAGAAGGCGTCGCGCGAGGCCGACGACTCGACGCACTGGACCGCTCCTGACGAGCAGTTCGAGAAGCGGATGCACACGGCGATCGACGCGGCGTTCGAGGAGCCCGCCGTCCGCCGGCTGGTCGAGCAGACCGTCGAGCGGGTGTCGGCCGCCGGCTGGTCGAACGGCCTCGCCGCGAAGCTCGTGCAGATCACCGCCCCGGGCATCCCGGACGTCTACCAGGGCAGCGAGCTCTGGGAGACCTCCCTCGTCGACCCGGACAACCGCCGCGAGGTCGACTTCGGGCAGCGTCGAGCGCTGCTGGAGCGGATCGACGGCGGCTGGAAGCCCGCGATCGACGCCGAGGGAGCCGCGAAGCTCCTCGTCACCTCACGCGCCCTCCGGCTCCGCCGCGACCGCCCCGAGCTGTTCACCCGCTACGCCGCCGTCCCCGCGATCGGGCCCGCCGCCGAGCACGCGATCGCTTTCGACCGCGGCGGCGCGCTGACCGTCGCGACCAGGCTCCCCGAGGGCCTCGCCGCTTCGGGCGGGTGGAACGGCACGGTCGTGGTCCTGCCCGGGCACCCGATGGAGGACGTCCTCACCGGCCGCACCTTCGCGGGAGGAGTGACTCCGGTCGCCGAGATCCTCGCCGACTACCCCGTGGCACTGCTCGCCCCGGTCTCCTGACCGGTTCCGCCACCGCACCGCAGACCGATACGACCCCTCCTGGAGACAGCAGTGATCAGCACGACTCCCTACCGCTACGCACTCCCGACGACCGGTCCCGAGCGGTTCGACGTCTGGGCCCCCGAGGCCTCGACGGTCGAGCTCCTTCTCGGTGACGACTCGTCGCTAACGATGACCCGCCACGGAGACGACGGATGGTGGCGGGCGCCCGCGTCGGCCCCGGCCACCGGCGAGGTCGACTACGGGTACCGGGTGGACGGCAGCGGTCCGCTGCCGGACCCCCGCTCGCTTCGCCAGCCGAAGGGCGTGCACGAGCTCTCGCGCACGTTCGACCCCTCGGCGCACGAGTGGGGCGACTCCGCCTGGACCGGGCGCGAGCTCGCCGGCGCCGTCATCTACGAGCTGCACCTCGGCACGTTCACACCCGAGGGCACCCTGGACGCGGCGGCGGAGCGCTTCGAGCACCTGCGCTCGATCGGCGTGGACTTCATCGAGCTGCTGCCGGTCAACGCGGTGAACGGAACGCACAACTGGGGCTACGACGGCGTCCTCTGGTACGCCGTGCACGAGCCGTACGGCGGACCCGAGGCGTACCAGCGCTTCGTGGACGCCGCCCACCGTGCCGGCCTCGGCGTGGTCCAGGACGTCGTCTACAACCACCTCGGCCCGAGCGGCAACTACCTGCCGGAGTTCGGCCCGTACCTCAAGAACGAGAAGGCCAACACCTGGGGCAGCTCGATCAACCTGGACGGCGAGGGTTCGGACACCGTCCGCGGGTACATCATCGACAACGCTCTGATGTGGCTGCGCGACTACCACGTCGACGCCCTGCGCCTGGACGCGGTGCACGCCCTCTCGGACGAGCGGGCCGTGCACGTGCTCGAGGAGATGGCGAGCGAGGTGGCCGTGCTGTCGGCCCACGTCGGGCGCCCTCTGACGCTGATCGCCGAGTCCGACCTCAACGACCCGGCGCTGATCACTCCGCGGGAGGCGCACGGCTACGGGCTCGACGCGCAGTGGAGCGACGACTTCCACCACGCGGTCCACGTCGCGCTGACCGGGGAGACCACGGGCTACTACGAGGACTTCGCGCCGCTCGGCGCCCTCGCGAAGGTGCTGACGCGGGGCTTCTTCCACGACGGCACCCTCTCGACCTTCCGCGGCCGCCACCACGGCCGTCCGGTGGACACCGAGCACATGCCGACCTGGCGCCTGGTGGTCTGCAGCCAGAACCACGACCAGATCGGCAACCGGGCGGTCGGCGACCGTCTGACGGCGACCCTCGACGAGGGGCGCCTCGCGATCGCCGCGGCTCTGACGCTGCTGGGCCCTTTCACTCCCATGCTGTTCATGGGCGAGGAGTGGGCGGCGTCGACACCGTGGCAGTTCTTCACCTCGCACCCGGAGAAGGATCTGGGCGAGGCGACGGCGAAGGGCCGCATCGAGGAGTTCGCGAAGATGGGCTGGGATCCGGAGGTCGTGCCCGACCCGCAGGACCCGGAGACGTTCCTGCGCTCGCGGCTCGACTGGTCCGAGGTCGGGGAGGGGCGTCACGCCCGCACCCTCGAGGTGTACCGCGAGCTGGCGGCGATCCGCCGCCGCTACCCCGAGCTGACGGACCCGCGCTTCGGGTCGCTCCGCGTGGAGTTCGACGAGGAGGCCCGCTGGCTGACTCTCGGCCGCGGTCGGGTGACCGTCGCGATCAACGTCGGCGAGTCCGCCGCCCGCATCGCCCTGCCGGAGGTGGCGGAGACGCTGCTCGGCGTCGGGGAGTACGCGGTGCAGCCCGGGGACACCGAGGTGGATCTCGGCGGTTCCTCGCTGCTGGTGACGCTGAGCGCCTGAGCTCCGTGGCGGCCGGCTGTTCAGGTGGCCGGCCGCCGCTGTCCTGAACGGCCGCCTCGGGCCCGAGCGCTCAGAGCGTGACCGCGGCGTACTCCGTCGCGGTCACGACCCGCACTCCCTCGTCGTGGACGAGCAGGAGCGCGCGGAGGGGGATGGCCCGCTTGTGGCACGCCGCCGCCAGGTGACGGGCGAGGACCCGGTCGGTCTCGCCGAGGAAGGCGCGCCCGGGACGTTCCAGGGCGAAGGCGAGCGAGCCCACGTCCTGGTGCGCGACGGCCTTGGCGAGGGTGGCGACGATCCGCTCGGTCTTCTCCTCGTCGGGGTGCACGGGGAGCCCGTCCACCGGGTAGAGGATCGGCAGCTGCACGCCGTCGCGGTCGAGGAAGATCGGCCACAGGGCCCGGCGGTAGGCCGGTCCGATCAGCGAGGAGACGCGCTCGCGCAGCTCGCGGTCGTTCAGGAGCGGCGCATCGAGGTGCGGAGCGGGAGCGGCGTGGTCGAGAGTGGTCATGGTGTCGCTTTCTCGTGGGCGAGCGGGCGGTGCCGCTGAGGGGTCATCGGAAGTTGCGGGAGGTGGTGCGAGCGCCGACCGTGAGGGTCTCGAACCTGTCGGCGAGGAGGTTCGTCACCCCCTCGTCGGAGCGCTCGAGGATCCCCCTGACCAGCAGGGCGGGTGCCTCGCGGGCCACGCGGCGGTAGCGGTTCCATACTCCGACGGAGCAGATCACGTTGAGGATCCCGTGCTCGTCCTCGAGGTTGAGGAAGGTCACTCCACCGGCTGTGGAGGGACGTTGGCGGTGGATCACGACCCCACCGACCTCGATCCGGGTCCCCGAGGGGATGCCGGGAAGATCGGCCGAGGAGCGGGCGCCGCGGCGAGCGAGCCCCTCGCGGAGGTGGCGCAGCGGATGGTCGTCGGGCGAGATGCCGGTGGCCCAGAAGTCGAAGACCACGCGCTCCTGAGGGGAGAGCATCGGCAGGAGCGGGGGCTGCACGACGACCGTGGAGCCGGCGAGGAACTCCTCGCGGTCGCCTGCGGCGGTGCCGGCCTCCCAGAGCGCCTGCCGACGCTGCAGACCGAGCGAGTCGAAGGCGCCCGCGGCGCCGAGGGCCTCCAGCTGAGCCGCGGTCGTGCCGACCCGACGCGAGAGGTCGGCCATGCTCGCGTAGGGTCCGCCGCGTTCGCGCTCGGCGACGATGTGCTCGGCGAGCGCGGTGCCGATGCCCTTCACCCCTGCCAGCCCGAGCCGGATCACGAAGCCGCTGTCGCGCCTGTGGTCGTCCGTGTGGAAGTGCTCGGTGCGGTCGAACAGTCCCGTGGGCGGCTGATCGGCGCGGAGGCAGTCGTCGCTCCCGTAGGCGGCGCCGCTCCTCCGGCGTGCGGGGGCGTCCTCCTTCGCCTCGAGCCCGGGAGGCGCCAGGGAGCGGTTGACGTCGGGCGAGACGACCTCCACTCCGTGACGCCGGGCATCGGCGACCAGGGTGTGCGGGGCGTAGAAGCCCATGGGCTGCGCCCGCAGCAGCGCGGCGGTGAACGCGGCGGGGTAGTGCAGGCGGAGCCAGGCGCTCGCGTAGACCAGCAGGGCGAAGCTGATCGCATGGCTCTCGGCGAAGCCGAAGTTCGCGAAGGCCTGGATCCGGAGGTAGATGTCGTCCGCGACCTCGTCCGTGATGCCGTTGCGGGCCATCCCCTGGTAGAGCCGCTCGCGGAGGGTCTCGATCTTCTCGGTCCCGCGCCTGGACCCCATCGCCCGGCGCAGCAGGTCGGCGTCCTCCGCGTTGCAGTCGCCGACGGCCACGGCCACCTGCATGAGCTGCTCCTGGAAGAGCGGCACGCCGAGGGTGCGCTTGAGCGGCGTCACGAGGAGGGGGTGCTGGTACGTCACCGGCTCCTCGCCGAGCTTGCGGCGGATGTAGGGATGGACCGCACCGCCCTGGATGGGGCCGGGGCGGATGAGCGCTACCTCGATCACCAGATCGTAGAAGCGGCGCGGCTGCAGCCGGGGGAGGGTGCCCATCTGCGCCCGGCTCTCGACCTGGAACACCCCGATCGAATCGGCGCGGCAGAGCTGGTCGTAGACGCCCTTCTCCTCCCGGGGGAGGGTGGAGAGGTCCCACTTCTCGCCGACGTGCTCGGCGACGAGGTCGAACGTGTACTGCAGGGCGGCGAGCATCCCGAGCCCGAGGAGGTCGAACTTGACCAGGCCCATCCAGGCGCAGTCGTCCTTATCCCACTGCAGGACGGTGCGGTCCTCCATCCGGGCGGGCTCGATCGGGCAGACCTCGCCCACGGGCCGGTCGGTCAGCACCATGCCGCCGGAGTGGATGCCCAGGTGCCGGGGCGTGCCCAGCACCCGGGTGGTCAGGGCGACCACGTCCTCGGGGATGTCGTGGTCGGTGCTCTCGGTGACGGACCCCCACCGCTCGACCTGCTTCGACCAGCCGTCCTGCTGCCCGGCGCTGTATCCGAGGGCCTTGGCCATGTCGCGCACGGCGAACTTGGGCCGGTAGGTGATGACGTTGGCGACCTGGGCCGCGTTCAGACGTCCGTACTTCCGGTAGACGTACTGGATCACCTCCTCGCGCCGCTCCGAGTCGAAGTCGACGTCGATGTCGGGCTCCTCGTCGCGGATGCTGGAGAGGAACCGCTCGAACGGCAGGTCGTAGAAGATCGAGTCGACCGCCGTGATGCCCAGGACGTAGCAGACCGCCGAGTTGGCGGCCGAGCCGCGTCCCTGGCAGAGGATGCCGTTCCGCTTGGCGTAGTGGACGATGTCGTGGACGATCAGGAAGTAGCCCGGGAAGTCCTTCTGCTCGATCACCGCGAGCTCCTTCTCGAGGCGCGCGAGGACGTCGGCGTCGGCGCGGGGGTACTTGGCCGGCACGGCCTCGCGCACGAGCTCGCGCAGCCAGCTCATCGAGGTGTGCCCCTCGGGGACCTCCTGGCGCGGCAGCCGGGGCCGGACTCGGCCGAGCTCGAAGGCGATCTCGTCGGCGACGCGCACCGTGTTCTCCACGGAGCCGGGGTAGCGGCCGAAGCGCTCGGCCATCTCGGCGCCGGAGCGCAGGTGGGCGCCGCCCGCTGCGGGGAGCCAGCCGTCCATCTCGTCGAGGCTCCGGCGTGCTCTGACCGCGGCGAGGGCCGTCTGGAGGGGGCGCTCCTCCGGCCGGGCGTAGTGCACGTTCCCGGTGGCGACCGTCCGCAGCCGGAGCTTCTCGGCGATCGCCGCCAGCTGGTCGTTGGCGCGCGAGGCGAGGGGATCCCCGTGGTCGTACAGCTCCACGAGGACGTTGGCGGGACCGAAGAGCCGGACGAGCTCGCGGACCTCCTGCTCGGCCGCGGCCACTCCTGCGGCGGCGAGCGCTTGACGGACCGCTCCCTTGCGGCAGCCCGTCAGCACGATCCAGTGGCCGTCGGCGGCGCGCGCGAGCTCCTCGAGGTCGTAGCTCGGCTTGCCCTTCTCGGCTCCGGCGAGCTGGGCGGTGGTGATCGCACGGGCGAGGCGGTGGTAGCCCTCCTCGCGGCGCGCGAGGACGAGCAGGTGGGTCCCCTCCGGATCGGCGACCCCGTTCTGAGGCGAGGTGAGCCCGATGGAGAGCTCGGCTCCGAAGGCCGTGCGGACGGCGTGCCCCTGCGCGGCCTCGGCCATCCTCACGATGCCGTAGAGGCCGTCGTGGTCGGTGAGCGCGAGGGTGTCGATGCCGAGCCGGACCGCCTCCTCGACCAGCTGCTCCGGCTTGCTCGCCCCGTCGAGGAAGCTGAAGTGGGAGTGGGCGTGCAGCTCGGCGTAGGGCACCGGATGAGCCGGCGGCCGGACGTCGTCCCCTGCCACGTAGGCGGGGCGCTTGTGCGACCAGGCCGGACTGTCGCCGCCGTCGCCCTGGACGACCGTGCCGTCGGCGCGCTTGCCGCTGGAGAGGCGGCGCTCGAACTCCGACCAGGGGATCGGCGGGTTGTTCCAGCCCATCGGGGCTCCTTCGGTGCTCGTTCGCGGTGGTGGAGGGATGCTCCGGTTCAGTCGTAGCGGGCCTCTGCGGCCCAGACCCCGTCGAGGCAGAGCAGCAGCCAGGCGACACCGGCGGCGTCGACCACCTGGAAGCGGTCGTAGCGGACGGCGGTGCTCGGATCCCACCAGCGCTCGTCGATCGGCCAGGGACCCGCCCATCCGGCGAGGGGCTCCAGGCGTGCCTGAGAGGTCCCGGGGGTGAAGTAGGCGGGCACGGAGCTGAGGGCGCCGCGCTCGTCGACGGCGACGGGTTCGCCCCTCGGTCCGCGGACCAGCACGGCCGCGGGCTCCGCGAAGACCGTCGGCGGGAGGGGCGGCGGCAGGGAGCCGGGCCAGGGCAGGGTCCTCGGCCGTGCGTCGCCCGGCTCCCGGTCGCCCCAGGGGATCAGGTGCTGGCGGTCGCGGAGGGATCGACCCCCTCCGATCGACGCGGTCATCACGGCCTCGTGCCCGAGCATGCTCTGCACGCGGCTCAGCCCGTGGTGGACGCGCTCCTCCGGAGCGGTGCCCCAGAGACCCTGCTCGTGGTTGCCGATCGCGTCGACCGCCTCGGGCTCGACGCACAGCCGCGAGATCGGCGCTCCGAGACCGGTGTCGATCTCCCCGCTGCCCTGCAGCTGCCAGCGGACCCGGTCGAGCACGTCGCCCGGGGTGAACCATCTCGGGTGCAGCCAGCTCCGGGAGGAGATCTCACCGCGCTCGCTGACGACCTCGATGCGGATGGCGGTCGCGACCAGCTGTGCGCGGGTGAGCCCGGCGACGAACTCCTCCGCGGGGACGCGGAAGGCGAAGGCGGCCTGGTCGATGCGGTCCAGAGGGGGCTCGAACTCCATCGCCCGGTCGAGACGCTCCGGCGGGAGCCGGGGCACCACCGTCTCCGACTCCGCACCGGCGGCGAGGAGGTGCGCGTGGGCGCCCTCCGGTCCGAACCGGGCGGCGACGTCCTCGCGAGGGAGGGCGGCGAAGGCGCCGAGGGTGCGGACGCCGAGTCTGCGCAGGAGCGCCACCAGGTCGTCCCCCCGGCGGGGAGCACGGGCAGGGGCTGCGACGGACTCGGTCTCGAGGGCGTCGAGCGGGAGAGGAGCGAGGAAGCCTGCCGCTGCTCCTGGGGGCACGACGGCGACCGGGCGGCCGGAGTGCTTCGCGGCGAGCTCGGAGGCGAAGAGCCCGTCGGCGATCCCGATGCGGGCGTCGGGGAGACCCAGCTCGGCCAGCCGCTGCAGGATCGCCTCGGCCGCGCTCTGCTCGCTCCCGTAGTAGCGGCGCGGACCGCGGGCGCGGATCGCGCACAGACCGGGCCGGATCAGCTGGACGCCCGGGGTGATCTCCTCGAGCGCCTGGATGAGCGGCTCGAACGCCCGGTGGTCGAGCACCGGGTCGTACGGGAGGACGGCGAGACCCGTGCAACGGGACTGCGCCTCGCGCACGCGCATGCCCCGCCGGACCCCCTCCGCCCGAGCAGCGGGGGAGGAGGCGAAGACCAGGCTCTTCTCCGTGAGGGCCAGGGGGTGCCCGGCGCCGAGGCCGGCGTCGGCGGCGGCCGCGAGGAGGGGCCAGTCGGGGCACCAGACGAGGATCGTCCGCCGCAGCTCGGGTGCGCTCGCCATCTCAGACCGCCCGCTCGTGCAGGCGGCCGTGCTCGACCCGGGAGCCGAAGGCGCTCTCGACGCCGGGCATGCTCATCCGCACCGTGCGCACCCGGGTGCCGGCCCGGCCGACCACATCGACCATCGCCTCCCGGGAGCGCAGGTAGCCGTGGCCGTCGCCGAGCCCCTCCCAGCGGCTGCTGCGGATGCTGAGCCGCGCCTCGGCCTGGGGCCACTCGCCGAGGACCACGAGCGTGGCACCCCGCTGGCGCAGTCGTGCTCCCAGACGTGAGACGTCGGTCGAGGAGACGGAGGCGGGCGGACGGGTGAGCACGACGGTCAGCACATCGACCAGAGCGGCGGTGACGGTGAGCCAGTGCTCGGCCGGTGCGGGCACGAGCACCAGGCGCTCGAGGTCGATCCCCATGCCGGCCGCGGCCTCGGCCCCGAACTCCGGGACGCCCACCACGCCGCACCACGAGCCCTCGGCGGACGGGCCGGCCAGCAGCCCCATCGCCAGACTCATCGAGCCCTCCACCGAGTAGGCGGCACCCTGCTTGAGCGAGCCGCCCGGGAGCACGGAGGAGAAGGCCGGCAGGGTGGCGAGGCTCCTGGTCTCGAGGGTGGTCGCCTGCATGTCCCGGATGCGGGACTGCAGCTCCTTCACCGACGCGAGCTGCCGCAGAAGGGGCTCTGCGGCCTCGGCCGTCTCCGCGGAGACGAGGGGTGAAGGGGGGCTCATCTGCCCATGTTCGAACATGTGTTCGAGTATGTCAATCGCCACCGACATCCACCGGCGAGCCGCTCGGACCCCTCCGTGACCGCCCGGCAAGGGGCACCGTGAAGGAGGTTCCAGACGTCCCGGGCAGTCTCGCATCCGCCCCCGACATTCCCGTCCGGGGGCGTTCTCCGCCGGGTCTCGGCGAGGGAGGGCCTCCTACCGCGCCTCTAGCATGGAGCCATGTCCGACGCCCTGCCCGACCCCGCCGACTCCGACGCCACCGCCCCGGCCGCGCCGCGCAGAAGGACCCTCGTGGTCAAGATGGGGTCCAGCTCGGTCACCAAGCAGTCGGGTCCGGATCCCGTTCTCCTGGCCAGCGCGCTCGAGAGCGCCTTCGCCGCCCGCGCGCTGGGCTGGGACGTCGTGCTGGTCTCCTCCGGCGCCGTCTCCTCGGGTCGGGCGCTCTTCGCCCGCTCGCAGGAGGAGCCGATCAGCGCCCGCCTGGCGGCAGCGGTGGGCCAGACCGTCCTGATGGGCTTCTACCGCTCGGTGGCCGAGCTCTCGGGCGCCCTGATCGCGCAGATCCTCATCGGCGAGTCCGACCTCGCCTCTCCCCGGCAGATGGCACACGTCGCCGAGGCGATCCGCCACGCCCTCGACGCCGGAGTCGTGCCCGTGGTCAACGGCAACGACACGATCGACTCCGCCGGCTCGGACAACGACGGCGTCGCCGGCGGATTGGCGATGCTCCTCGGCGCGGACCTGCTGCTGCTGCTCACCGACGTCCCCGGCGTCTTCGCCGGCAGCATCGCCGAGGGCGTGCACCTCGAGGAGCTGGGCATCTCGGAGCTGCGCCGCATCGGCGTGCAGAAGGGCGGTACCGGCCGAGGGGGCATCCGCTCCAAGCTGCGGGCCGCCGAGCTCGCCGCGCACAACGGCGTCTCGACCAGGATCGCCGGGGCGCGCACCCCCGAGGTCATCCTGGGCGCCCTGGGAGGGCCGGGCCCGGGCACCCTCGTCCGCGCCGTGCACGCGCATCCGTCCGTGGAGCAGCGCTGGATCTCCGGAGTGGCCACCGGCCGCGGCCGCGTCGAGATCAACCTCGAGGCCGAGCGGAGCATCGGAGCCGGCTCGAGCCTGTTCGCCTCGGGCATCAAGCGCGTCTCCGGCGAGTTCGGCGGCGGCGACGTGATCGAGGTGCGCGCCCTCAGCGGAGAGCTCCTCGCGCGCGGCGTCTCCCGCGTCTCCTCGCGTCTGCTGACCCTGGTCCGCGCACTCCGGGTCGACGAGATCGCCCGCGTCTTCGTGGCGGTCCTCGGCCATGCCGCCACGACGGCGCCGTCGGCGAGTCCGGAGGGGGAGGAGAGGCCGCAGCTGACCCGCGCTCTGGAGTACGCGCGCACTCTCTCCTCCGAGCACGCTCGGGCCGTCGCGATGGAGATCGTCTCCCTCTTCCCCGCCGAGAGCATCTCGGCCCTGCTGGGGCAGGGCGCGGGGGAGGGCGAGCTCGTCGAGCGCTACACCCGCCTCGTCCGCACCCTCGCCATCGTGGAGAACGAGAACCTGGCCGTCTTCCGCTCCTGACCGCCGGTGGCGCGCCACGTCTCAGTGCATTTCGCGCCTTCGCGTCATGATCGCCGTTCTCCGGTGTCTTCCTGGTGATGGCGCCGCTCCTGGGCGCCCCCGACGGAACGGATCATCGATGAGCGTCCCCACTTCCACAGCCGGCCACTTCCGCGAGTCCGACATCACGCCCGAGAGCTTCGAGATCGAGCGGCTCGAGCGGCGGCTCGCCCTGCTCGAGGCCTCGATCGCCCAGGGGGAGCGGGCACTGCTGGGCCGGGTCGACCCGAGCAGCGGAGCTCCCCTCCCGGGCGCCTGCGGGGGGCACCGAGCCCAGCTGGTCAGCAACCTGACGACGGAGCGGGCCCTCGCCGACCGCATCCGGGAGATGCTCGCCGCTCGGAGCTGACGGGGTGCGTACGGCACCATGGGGCCATGGTCACCATCACCGTCGCCGGTCTCGCCCAGCACTTCCACCCCGCCGAGCGGGGCACCGTCCGCCTCGAGATCCGGCGCGAGTCGCGATCCCGACCCCAGGCGCTCGCCGAGGTCACCGCCCTGCACGCGCGGGTCCGTGAGGAGGCGGCCGCCGAGCAGGCGTCCGGCGCCGCCACCTGGTGGTCCTCCGATCAGATCTCGGTCTCCTCGATCCGCCGGTACATCAAGGACTCGGACGTCACGCAGCTGTTCCATGTCGCGGCCGCCGGGGTCCGGGTGAAGTACCGGGACTTCGCGGCTCTCGGGCGCTGGGTCGGCTCGATCTCGGAGGTGCCGGGGATCCAGATCTCGGGGATCGACTGGGACGTGACGGCGGCGCGACGGGCGGGCATCGAGCGCGAGGTCCGCACCGCTGCCGTGCGCGACGCGCGCGAGCGGGCCGAGGCCTATGCGGCGGCCCTCGGCCTGACCGAGGTGCGGGTGCTGACCCTCTTCGAGCCGGGACTGCGGCCGCACACGCGCATCGAGGGCGGCTCGGCGATGATGAGCCGCGCCAAGGCGTTCTCCTCTCCTGAGGAGCCGCTGGCCCTCAAGCCGGAGGACATCGAGGTCACCGCCTCGGTCTCCGCCGACTTCGAGGCGCACTGACGCGGAGACGCGACCGGGCGACCGGTTCCGCTGCGGACGGAGAGCGCATGCCTGCACCTGCGACCCGCTGATCGTCTGCATGGCGACCCCGAGAGTCGCCCCGAGGCGACCGACCATCGGCTCCACGACGACCCCTCTCCGCCCCGATCAGCGGGCACGCGACCACCATACGTGTATTGAGGACTCCTCGGGAGCGCTGTCGCGGTTCGGCGTCCGCCGTGCACACCCTTCGGGAATAGCGGGGGACCCCCGAGCGCTGAGGCAGGCATGGTCTCGCGCATCGGCCTCCTCTCCTTCGGCCACTACCAGTCCGTCCCCGGGTCTCAGACCCGCTCGGCTCGCGACGTCCTCCTCCAGACGATCGAGCTCGCGGAGGCGGCGGAGGAGATCGGCATCGACGGCGCCTACGTCCGCGTGCACCACTTCGCGCCGCAGCTCGCCTCGCCGTTCCCGCTGCTGGCGGCGATCGCCGCGCGCACCCGCCGCATCGAGATCGGCACCGGGGTCATCGACATGCGCTACGAGAACCCGCTCTACATGGCGGAGGAGGCGGCCGCCACCGACCTGATCTCCGACGGCCGGCTCGAGCTCGGGGTCAGCCGGGGATCGCCCGAGACCGCCCTGCGCGGGTCCGAGGCGTTCGGCTTCGTCCCCCCGGAGGGGATGACCGACGCCGACCTCGCCCGGCAGAAGGTGCGCATCCTCCGGGAGGCGCTCGCCGGAGCGCCGGTCGCGCAGTCGGATCCGGCGATGACGCGCCAGTCGCTCCCGCTCTCGATCGAGCCGCGCTCGCCCGGCCTCGAGGACCGGATCTGGTGGGGTGCCGGCAGCTTCGCGACCGCGCGCTGGGCAGCCGAGCAGGGCATGAACCTGCAGTCGTCGACCCTGCTCCTGGAGGAGGAGGGCGTGCCCTTCGACGAGCTGCAGGCCCGCCAGATCCGCGAGTACCGCGACGCGTGGAGCGAGGCGGGCTGGGAGCGCACCCCGCGCGTCTCCGTGTCGCGCAGCGTCCTTCCGATCACGACCGATCTCGACCGGCTGTACTTCGGCGGCCGCGGCGAGCAGGACCAGGTCGCCACCCTCGAGGGCGTCCGCGCCCGATTCGGCCGCAGCTACACGGGCGAGCCGGACGCCGTCTCCGCCGAGCTCGCTGCGGACGCCGCCGTGCAGGAGGCGGACACGCTGCTGCTCACCGTTCCCAACCAGCTCGGGGTCGAGTACAACGCGCGGCTCCTGCGCACTGTCGTGGAATCGATCGCTCCGGCTCTCGGCTGGTCGCCGGCGACAGCAGGCGTCTGACGCCGAGGCACGGTCTGTGCAGGAGGGCCCTGCGGTGCAGGAGCGCCCGTTTACTGCAGGAGACGCCCCGCCTCTTCGGGAAAGAGCGGGGCGTCTGCTCTCTCCGCCCGCCGCATCCCTCCCACCGGCACGAGGAGGGAGGTGCCGGGAACGACGGAACCCCCCGCCTCTCCGAGGAGAGACGAGGGGTTCCGATCAGTGTGTCCGAGGGGGGACTTGAACCCCCACGCCCTATACGGGCACTAGCACCTCAAGCTAGCGCGTCTGCCATTTCCGCCACCCGGACGAGTGTTTCCTTCGACCTGCGTTTCCGCGGCCGAAGAAGACATTAGCACGGTTCCGGGGCCTCTCACGCCACCTCCCGGCCCACCGTCCTCCGCGCGCCGTCGAGCCCGCGCCGGTACCGTTGCCCGCATGTCCGACAGCATCGACAGCGCGCCCGTGACCGACAGCACCCTCGACGAGACGGCGCTCATCGCGCGCGATCTCATCCGCTTCGACACCAGCAACTACGGCGACGGGAAGGCGGAGCCGGAGCGCCCGGCCGCGGAGTACGTCGCGGCGAAGCTGCGCGACCTCGGCCTCGAGCCCGAGCTGATCGACTCCGACCCGGGACGCACGAGCGTCGTGGCGCGGGTCGCCGGGGAGGACCGCGAGCGCGGCGCCCTCGTCGTCCACGGGCACCTCGACGTGGTGCCCGCCATCGCCGACAACTGGAGCGTCGACCCGTTCGGCGGCGAGATCAAGGACGGCATGCTCTGGGGCCGCGGCGCGGTCGACATGAAGAACATGGACGCGATGATCCTCGCCTCGCTCGGCGACATCCTCCGTGAGGGGAGGCGCCCCTCCCGCGACCTCGTCATCGCCTTCTTCGCCGACGAGGAGGCGGGCGGTGTGCGGGGATCGGGATTCCTGGCCCGTGAGCGGCCCGAGCTGTTCGCCGGAGCGACCGAGGCGATCAGCGAGGTCGGCGGCTACTCGATCGAGCTGGCCGGCAAGCGGGCCTATCTCGTGCAGACGGGCGAGAAGGCGCTGATGTGGCTGACCCTCCGCGCGCACGGCACGGCGGGGCACGGCTCGCAGATCAACTCCGAGAACGCCGTCACCCGGCTGGCGCAGGCGATCGCCCGCATCGGAAGCGAGGAGTGGCCCACCCGCCTCACCGACACCACGCGCGAGCTGCTCGACGAGGTCGCCCGCCTGCTCGGCCACGACCCTCAGCGCAGCACTCCGGAGGAGCTGGCACTCGCCACCGGCACCGCCTCGCGCTTCATCGCCGCGACGCTGCGCACCACCGCCAATCCGTCGATGCTGTCGGCCGGCTACAAGGCCAACGTCATCCCGGACACCGCGGACGCCACCATCGACGTGCGCGTCCTCCCCGGCGAGGAGGACGCGGTGCTCGAGCGCCTGAAGGTCCTCGCGGGCGAGCACGTCGAGATCCTCGTCCAGCACCGCGACATCGGACTCGAGGTGCCCTTCGCCGGCCCCCTCGTCGAGAGCATGGCCGCCTCGATCCGCCGGTTCGATCCGGGCGCCGAGGTCCTCCCGTACCTGCTCTCCGGAGGCACCGACAACAAGGCGCTCTCGACGCTCGGCATCACCGGATACGGGTTCGCGCCGCTCCAGCTGCCGTCGTCCCTGGACTTCCCGGCGCTGTTCCACGGGGTCGACGAGCGCGTTCCACTGGACGCACTAGTGTTTGGCAGGAAGGTCCTGACCGATCTCCTGCTGAGCTCCTGACGGCGCCGCGGACCGGGTCAGCACCGACCGATCCCGACCGACTGCTGGCCGACGACGCCCCAGCCCTCCTCGAAAGTGACGCATGGGCCTGCTCGACGCGCTGATCCTGGGACTCGTCCAGGGTCTGACCGAATTCCTCCCCATCTCCTCCAGCGCCCACCTCCGGATCGTCAGCGAGCTGCTGCCCGGTCTCGGCGGCCGCGACACCGGAGCCGCGTTCACCGCGATCACGCAGCTGGGCACCGAGACCGCCGTCATCATCTACTTCTGGCGCGACATCGTGCGGATCGTGTCGCACTGGGCGCGCTCCCTCGTCGGCCGGATCCCGCGCTCGGACCCGGACGCCCGCATGGGCTGGCTCATCATCGTGGGCAGCCTTCCGATCATCGTCCTCGGCCTCGTCTTCCAGGACGCGATCGAGACGACCCTCCGCTCCCTGTGGGTGGTGGCCACCACCCTCATCCTCTTCGGCATCCTGCTCGGCATCGCCGACGCGGTCGGCGCGAAGAAGCGCCGCCTGCGCGACCTGGGCGTCCGCGACGGCCTGATCTTCGGAGGCGCGCAGGCGCTCGCCCTGATCCCCGGCGTCTCGCGCTCGGGAGGCACCATCACCGCCGGCCTCTTCCTCGGCTACGAGCGCAAGGCGGCGGCGCGCTACTCCTTCCTCCTCGCGATCCCCGCGGTGTTCGGCAGCGGTCTCTACCAGCTGTACAAGAGCATCAGCGACCCGGTCGTGCTCCCGAACCAGGTCCAGGTCGGCGGGCTCGAGACCCTCGTGGCGACCATCGTCGCGTTCGTGGTCGGCTTCGTCGTGATCGCGTTCTTCATGAGCTACATCTCCCGCCGCAGCTTCCTCCCGTTCGTCGTGTACCGCATCGTCCTCGGCGTCGTCCTCATGGTCGCGCTCGCCACCGGCCTGATCGCCGCCTAGATGCGCGCCTGGACCGCCGCCGACGTCCCCGCCCTGCCCGGCCGGGGGAGCGCACCGCGCCTGCACGACACGGCGACCGCCGGCCCCGTCGAGCTCGACGCGCCCAGCGGAGTCGCGAGCCTCTACGTCTGCGGCATCACGCCCTACGACGCCACCCACCTCGGGCACGCGTCGACCTACCTCGCCTTCGACACGGTCCAGCGCGTCTGGCTCGACGCGGGCTACACGGTCGAGTACGCCCAGAACGTGACCGACGTCGACGACCCGCTGCTCGAGCGTGCGACGGCCACCGGTGTCGACTGGCGCGACCTCGCCGAGGAGCAGGTCGAGCTGTTCCGCGGCGACATGGCCGCCCTGCGCGTCCTGCCTCCGCAGCACTACGTCGGAGTCACCGAGACCGTGGATCCCATCGCGGAGGCGGTCGCCCGCCTGGAGCGCGACGGCGTCGCCTACCGCGTCGCTGCTCCGGACGCGGCGGAGGAGGGCGCGAGCGACCTCTACTACGACATCGCCGCGGCCGAGAGCGCCGTCTGGCACCTGGGCAGCGAGAGCCGGCTCGACGCGGAGTCGATGGCCCGCTTCTCGGCGCTGCGCGGGGGCGACCCGGAGCGCGCCGGCAAGCGCGACCCCCTCGATCCGCTGCTCTGGCGGGCCGAGCGCGCCGGCGAGCCCGCCTGGGACGCCGAGGTCGGCCGCGGCCGTCCGGGCTGGCACATCGAGTGCTCGGTGATCGCCCTCGACCGGCTCGGACCCGAGTTCACCCTGCAGGGCGGCGGGAGCGACCTGGTCTTCCCGCACCACGAGTTCAGCGCCGGCCACGCCGCGTCGCTGTCCGGCCGTCCTCTGGCCCGCGCCTACGCGCACGCCGGGATGGTCGCCTACCAGGGCGAGAAGATGAGCAAGTCGCTCGGGAACCTGGTGCTGGTCTCACGTCTGCGGAGCGAGGGCGCGGACCCGCGGGCGATCCGCCTCGCGCTCCTCGCGCACCACTACCGCTCCGACTGGGAGTGGCTGCCCGAGGACCTGCCGTCGGCCGAGGCGCGCCTGGCGCGCTGGGAGGCGGCCCTCGCCGCCGTCGGACCGCGCTCGGCGCTCGAGGTGCTGGCGCAGCTGCGCGAGGCGCTGGCCGACGACCTCGGCACTCCGGCCGCCCTCGCCGTCGTCGACGCCGCACTGACCGAGGGCGTGGACGACCTGTCGCTCCTGCGCGACGCGGTCGACGCCCTGCTCGGGGTGCGCCCGGCCTGAACCCCGTCAGGCTCGAGTCCCGTAAGGCTCGAGTCCCGTCGTGGGCGAGTCCCGTCAGGGCGGCCGGGAGCGGTCCCGTGATCGACGACCGTCTCGGACGAGCGGGCGCCGGCGGAGGCTACGGGCGCCAGGGCTCCTCGCCGGAGCGGCCGTCGCCGCGGCGGCGCAGGTAGCGCTCGAACTCCTGGGCGATCGCCTCGCCGCTCGCCTCGGGCGAGTCGACGGTGTCGCGCGCCTGCTCGAGCTGGGCGATGTACGACGCCATCTCCTCGTCCTCGGCGGCGAGGGCGTCGATGCCGCGCTCCCACTCCTCCGCCTCCTCGACGAGGTCGCCGCGGGGGATCGCCAGGCCGACGACCTCCTCGAGCTTCTCGAGCAGCGCCAGCATCGCCTTGGGCGAGGGCGCGTTGTGCACGTAGTGCGGGACGGAGGCCCAGATCGAGACGGCGGGGATGCCGACCTTCTGTGCGGCCTCGCCGATCACGCTGAGGATGCCGACCGGCCCCTCGTAGCTGGAGCGCTCGAGCTCGAACGAGCTCCGCAGCTCCGCGTTCTCGCTCGAGGCGAAGATGGAGATCGGCCGGGTGTGCGGGACGTCGGCGAGCATCGCGCCGAGGAAGACGACGGCGGAGATGTCTATCGCGAGCATGGCGTCGACGACCTCGGCCGCGAAGCTCTTCCAGCTGCGCGAGGGCTCGGTGCCGATCATGAGGTACAGCGCGCTCTCGGCGTCGACCGAGGTGTCGGCCGGGCCGAAGATCTGGGTGCCGGGCCAGGCGAGGTTGCGGCGGCCGTCCTCGCCGATCGAGAGCATGGGGCGGGTGTACTGGAAATCGTAGTACTGCTCGGCGTCGACGGCGAAGAGGGGCACGTACTCCCCGGCGTCCTTGACCAGCCGCAGCGCGCCGCTGGCGGCGTCCCCGGCGTCGTTCCAGCCCTCGAAGGCCACGACCAGGACGTTCCCCGTGATCACGTTCATAGGCAGGATCTCCGCGTTCGGCTCGATGTGCGGGGAGCGCACACCGCGCCTGTCCCTCCGTCCAGGATAGGACCGCCCCCGGCCCCGCCCGTCCCGTCCGGCGGGATCGGCCGCGCTGTTCGCTCTCGGCCCGCGGCCGGGGAGGGGCGCGGCCCTGCCGGTACCATGGTCGCTCGTGACTCCCGAGACCTCCGCCCGGCCGCTGTCCTCCGAGCCGCTCGGAGGAGCGTCCGCCCCCGCCGCCGTCCTCTGGGACATGGACGGGACGCTCGTCGACACCGAGCCGTACTGGATGGCGTCGGAGCACGCGCTCGTCTCCTCCTTCGGCGGAGTGTGGACCCACGAGGACGCGATGGGACTCGTCGGCTCGGGCCTGCCCGCCGCCGCCCGCATCCTGCAGGGCAAGGGCGTCGACCTCTCCGTCGACGCGATCATCGACCGGATGACCGACGAGGTCGTCGACCAGCTGGCCGTGAGCATCCCGTGGCGACCGGGCGCGCTCGAGCTGCTGCGCGCGGTGTCCGAGGCGGGAGTGCCGCAGGCGCTGGTCACGATGTCGATCTCGCGGATGGCCGCGGCCGTCGTGGACCGGATCCCGTTCCCCGCCTTCGCCGCCGTCGTCAGCGGCGACATGGTCGAGCGCAGCAAGCCTCACCCCGAGGCGTACCTCCTCGCCGCGAGCACCCTCGGTGTCGACATCGCCGCCTGCGTCGCGATCGAGGACTCCCTCACGGGCCTCGGCGCGGCCGTCGCCTCCGGAGCCGCGTCGATCGGCGTCCCGCACCAGCTGGAGCTCGACCCCGCCGGCCCCTACGCCCTCTGGCCCACTCTCGCGGGCCGCACCGTCGCGGACCTCGCGACGGTGTCCTCCGAGCACCGCGGCTCCGGCCCGGCCACGACCGAGACGGAGGCCCGCCGATGACCGGTGAGGCATTGCAGCATTCCGGACCCTTCCGCGCGGGAGACCGCGTCCAGCTGACGGGACCCAAGGGGCGGATGAACACCATCACGCTCGTTCCCGGCAAGGTGTTCCACACGCACCGGGGCGGCATCGAGCACGACACGGTGATCGGGCTGCCCGACGGCTCGGTGGTGACCAACACCGTCGGCGTCGAGCACCTCGCGCTGCGCCCTCTCCTCGCCGACTTCGTGATGTCGATGCCCCGCGGCGCGGCGATCGTGTACCCGAAGGACGCGGCCCAGATCCTCGCCCTCGCCGACGTCTTCCCCGGCGCCCGCGTGGTCGAGGCCGGTGTCGGCTCCGGCGCGCTCTCGCTCTGGCTGCTGCGGGCGGTGGGTCCGACCGGCCGGCTGTCGTCGTTCGAGCGGCGCGAGGAGTTCGCGGATGTCGCACGGGCGAACATCGAGACCTTCCTCGGCTACACGCCCGACAACTGGAGCGTCACCGTCGGCGACCTCGTCGAGGCGCTGCCCGGCACGGTCCCGTCCGGCGAGGCCGACCGCGTCGTGCTCGACATGCTCGCGCCCTGGGAGTGCCTCGACGTCGCCGCCGAGGCTCTCACGCCCGGGGGAGTGCTCCTCTGCTACGTGGCCACCGTCACGCAGCTCTCGCGGACGGCGGAGGCGATCCGCGCCTCGGGCCTGTTCACGAACCCGTCGTCGAACGAGACCATGGTCCGCGGCTGGCACGTCGAGGGCCTCGCGGTCCGGCCGGACCACCGGATGATCGGCCACACCGGCTTCCTCATCACCGCTCGCCGGCTCGCTCCGGACACCGTGCTCCCCGAGCTCAAGCGTCGCCCGTCGAAGACGGACTTCAGCGACGAGGACGTGGAGGCCTGGACCCCCGGCGCGCTCGGCGAGCGCGCCGTGAGCCCCAAGAGCCTCCGCAAGCGGGTCCGCGAGTCCGCCACCAGCGCCGAGCTCTCCCGGGCCCGCGGGTTCGGCGAGGAGACCGCGGAGCCCGACGACGAGGGCATCCTCTAAGCTGTTCCCGGCCTCCGGGCCGTCTCCACCTCGGGCGTCACCGCTCCCCTTCTCTCGAATCGAGGACCCGTGCGCAGGACCACCGCGCTCATCGCCGGCATCGGCATCGTCGCCGCTCTCACCGGATGCACCGCGTCCTCCTCGCAGGCGGACTGCGACGCTCCGTTCTCCTCCGGCGACTCCTCGGCGGCGGTCAGCGCCACGGGCGACTTCGGAGCGAAGCCGGACGTCAGCGTCCCGACGCCGCTGAAGGCGGATGGCACGCAGGTCAGCACCCTCATCGAGGGCTCGGGCGCACCGCTCGAGAAGGGCCAGCTCGTCACCATCGACTACACCCTGGTCAACGGCGCGGACGGCACGGTCCTCGAGACCTCGCCTTACGACGGGTCGAGCACCGCCCGCTTCGGCGTCGGCGGAGCCGGGCTCGTCGGCCTGAACGAGGGCCTCCTCTGCACGCAGGTCGGCTCGCGCGTCGCCATCGCGATCGCCCCCGAGGACGGCTTCGGCCAGTCCTCGTCGCAGCTCGGCATCTCGGAGGACGACACGCTCGTGCTCGTCGCGGACGTCCGCGAGGCCTCGCTGGCCCGCGCGAACGGCGCCGCCCAGCCCGCGCCCGACGGCTTCCCGACGGTGACGCTCGGCGACGACGGACGCCCGGGGCTCGCGAAGCCCTCGGGCGACGCACCGTCCGACCTCCGCATCGCCCAGCTCAAGAAGGGCGACGGCGACGTCGTCGCCGAGGGCGACCAGGTCGTCGTGGCCTACACCGGCTGGCAGTGGAGCGACGGGAAGGTGTTCGACTCCAGCTGGGAGAAGGGCGCTCCCGCCGTGTTCACTGCCGCCGACGGCTCGACCACCCAGGGCGGAGTCATCGCCGGATTCGCCGACGCCCTCATCGGCCAGCCCGTCGGATCCCAGGTCATCGCGGTCATCCCGCCGGACCAGGGCTACGGCGACCAGGGCTCCCCTCAGGGCGGGATCCCCGGCGGCGCGACGCTGATCTTCGTCGCCGACATCCTCGGAAAGGTCTGACCGGGCCCGGCCCTAGACTGGAGGGCGTGCCTTCCGACGCCCCGTCCTCGAGCCGCGTCCCGGCCGAGGAGCGTCTGTTCAACCTCGTGCTCGCGCTCGTCGCGGCCGAGAACGGACTGACGAAGGCCGACGTCCTCTCCACGGTGCAGGGCTACCGGCAGCGGGTGGGCCGGGGCGACCGGACCTCGCTCGAGCGCCAGTTCGAGCGCGACAAGGACGACCTGCGCGAGCTGGGCATCCCGATCGAGACGGTCGACGCCCCGGGCGACCCGGGCAACACCCAGACCGTCCGGTACCGCATCGCGAAGCGCA
Source organism: Rathayibacter sp. AY2B5 (assembly GCF_002931645.1). Lineage (NCBI taxonomy): Bacteria > Bacillati > Actinomycetota > Actinomycetes > Micrococcales > Microbacteriaceae > Rathayibacter > Rathayibacter sp. AY2B5. The sequence goes on from NZ_PSUE01000014.1 coordinate 45,455, forward strand.
GCTACGACCTCCCGGCCGACCTGACCTTCGACCCGGAGGAGCTCGCGCTGCTCCGCCTGGCCGGGGCGGTCTGGCGCGAGGGGACGCTCTCGGCGGAGTCGCGGCGCGCGCTGATCAAGCTGCGCTCGATCGGGGTCGAGTCCGTCGACCCCGTCATCGGCATCAGCCCCTCGATCCGGGTCCGCGAGGCCTCGTTCGAGCCGCTCAACGCTGCGCTCGACCGCGGCCAGGTCGTCCGCTTCCCCTATCTGAAGCCCGGCGGCGAGGAGCCGCGCGTGCGCACCGTGCAGCCCCGCGCCCTGGTGAACCACCAGGGGCGCTGGCACCTCCACGGCTGGGACGAGGGCGCCGAGGGCACGCGGACCTTCCTCCTGTCGCGGATCGTCGGGCCGGTCGCGTCCACCGGCCGCACCGCGCCTCTCGTGGAGGGGGACCACGCGGCGACCGCTCTCGCCCAGCTCGACGAGATCCTGCAGCGCAACAGCGCGCTCCTGCGCGTCGCCCCCGACTCCGACGCCGCCCTCCGTCTCGGCGGGCGTGCCGAGGCCGAGGGCGAGGGCCAGGGCCTGCTGCGCCTGCACTACACCGACCCGGACGTGCTCGCGGACGAGCTCGCCGGTCACGGTCCCGAGGTGCGGGTGCTCGAGCCGGAGGAGCTCCGCCGCCGCGTCCTCGACCGCCTCCGCCGCACCCTGGACGACCATGGAGGGGATCCCCGTGGCTAGACCCCGCTCCCTGCAGGCGCGCGACCGCCTGGCCGTCCTCCTCTCCCTCGTTCCCTACCTGCTCGACCGGGGCCGCGTCTCCGTCGCCGAGGTCGCCGCGCACTTCGAGATCCCGGAGGAGGAGGTGCGCCGCGCGGTGCGCCTCATCGCCGTCTCGGGCATCCCCGGCGAGACCGCGCAGTACCAGGCGAACGACCTCTTCGACATCGGCTGGGACGACTTCGAGGAGAACGACCACGTCGTCCTCACCCACCAGGTCGCGATCGACGACTCGCCGAGGTTCTCGGCGCGGGAGGCCGCCGCCCTCATCGCCGGCATGCAGTACCTCGCAGCGCTGCCCGAGAACCAGGGCAACGACCGGATCGCCTCGCTGATGGGGAAGCTCGCACGCGGCGCCTCCTCGGCCCCGAGCGCGGTCGCGGTCTCGCGCGGCACGGGCGCGGACAGCGCTGTGGCGCTCCTGCGGACAGCGATGGGCTCGGCGACGCAGGTCGCTTTCGACTACCGCAGCGCCCGCGGCGAGACCGAGTCCCGGCTCGTCGACCCCTTCGTGCTCGAATCGGTCGATCGGGACTGGTACCTGCGCGGATGGGACCACCTCCGCGAGGGCGTCAGGACGTTCCGGGTCGACAGGATGCGCTCCCTCCGCGACACGGGGACGCCGATCGTCCGGCGCCGCAACGAGGTGACCCTCTCGGAACGGCTCTTCGAGGCCTCCGCCTCCGATCTCGTCGTGGACCTGCGCGTCGCCCCCAGCGCCGTCGTGCTGCTGGGCGACTACGCGGCCGACGCCGAGTTCCCCGATCCCGTGCCGGGGGAGGAGGACCACGGTGTCCTCGTCCGTCTCCGCGTCGCCCATCTGGAGGGATTGACGCGCCTGGTGGCGTCGTTGGCGGGTCTCGTCACCGTGGTGGCACCCCCCGAGGCGCGCACCGCGGTCGCGCTCTGGGCGGCCTCCGCGCTCGCCGCGAACGAGGGGGAGCCGTCGTGACCTGGTGGTCGTGGATCCTGATCTGGCTCGGCCTCGCGCTGGGCGCTCTGGCGATGCTGGTCCTCTTCGCCCTCTCCTACTGGCGCAAGGGGAAGGTGCTCCTCGGACAGCTGTCCGAGGTCACCGCGAAACTCGAGACACTGAGTCCTGGAATGACGGACGACCTGCCGCCCCGGCCGTCCTCGTCGCTGTTCGCCGATCGCGACGACGTGAGGCGTGCGCACGAGGGCCGGCGTGACGCACGTCGCGACAGGATCGATCTCCGCCGGTCAGAACGGGTCGAACAGGGTAAGCTCCTCGTACACCGCAACCGACAAGTGAAGTGAGTCTGCAATGTTCGCTGGCCTCCAGGGGTGGCACCTCCTCATCATCCTCGCCGTGATCCTCCTCCTGTTCGGTGCGCCCAAGCTCCCGCAGCTGGCCCGCAGTGTCGGGCAGTCGATGCGGATCTTCAAGAGCGAGGTCAAGACCATGAAGGACGAGGACGGCACCGAGCGCCGTGAGTCGACCGAGGGGACCACCGGCACCGTCGCCGGATCCACCGGCACGACCACCGGCACCGGCACCACCACGCCGCCCGAGTCCCCGCTCAAGTAATGACGTCCGTGGCACCGAAGAAGCCACGGACGAAGCGGACGAAGAACCCCGACGGGCGCATGTCGCTCGGGGCGCACCTCGTCGAGCTTCGCAACAGGCTCTTCAAGTCGGCGATCGCGATCGTCATCGCGTGCATCGCGGGGTGGTTCGTCTCGGAGTGGGTCTTCGAGGCCCTCAAGGCTCCGATCTCCGAGGTGGCCTCCACCCAGGGCAAGGAGGCGATCCTCAACTTCCCGACGATCGCCGGTGCCTTCGACCTGCGGCTGCAGATCGCCATCACGGTGGGCATCGTCCTGGCAAGCCCGGTCTGGCTGTATCAGATCTGGGCGTTCCTCGTCCCGGGCCTGACCCGCAAGGAGATGCGGTACGGCCTCGGCTTCATCCTCACCGCCATCCCGCTGTTCTTCGCGGGCTGCGCGGCCGGCTGGTTCGTGTTCCCGCACATCGTGGAGCTCCTGACGAGCTTCACCGGCAGCAACGCGGCGAGCTTCCTCGACGCCAAGATCTACTACGAGTTCGTTCTCAAGCTCGTGCTGGTCGTCGGCATCGCCTTCGTGCTGCCCGTCTTCCTGGTGCTCCTCAACTTCCTCGGCATCCTCCCCGGCATGCTGATCCTTAAGTCGTGGCGCATCGCGATCATGGCGATCGTGCTCTTCACGGCGATCGCGACCCCCGCGGCCGACCCGATCTCGATGTTCCTCCTGGCCATCCCGATCATCTTCCTGTTCTTCCTCGCCTGCGGGATCGCGATCCTGCACGACCGGCGCGCCGCCAAGCGCCAGCTGGTGTTCGACGGCAGCCCCTCCGACCTGCCCGCGTGACCGGACCGTCTCCCGCCGAGCGGTTCGCCGCGTTCCGGACGCGCCAGGGCCACGCGAGGGTCGAGGCGTTCCGCTCGACCCTCGCGTTCGACCTCGACCCCTTCCAGTACGAGGCCTGCAGCGCGCTCGACGACGGCCACAGCGTCCTCGTCGCCGCGCCCACCGGCGCCGGCAAGACCGCGGTGGCCGAGTTCGCGATCCACCTGGCCATGCAGGACCCGACGGCCAAGGTCTTCTACACGACGCCGATGAAGGCGCTGAGCAACCAGAAGTTCCAGGAGTTCGTCGAGGACTACGGAGCCTCCGAGGTCGGCCTGCTGACCGGCGACTCGAACGTCAACGCGCGCGCCCGCATCGTCGTGATGACGACCGAGGTGCTGCGCAACATGCTGTACGCCGACTCGGACCTCCTGCGCGACCTCGCCTACGTCGTGATGGACGAGGTGCACTACCTCGCCGACCGCTTCCGCGGCGCCGTCTGGGAGGAGGTCATCATCCACCTCCCGCAGCGCGTGCGGCTGGTCTCGCTCAGCGCGACCGTGTCGAACGCCGAGGAGTTCGGCGACTGGCTCCAGACCGTCCGGGGCGAGACCGAGGTCATCGTCTCCGAGGAGCGGCCCGTCCCGCTCGACCAGCACGTCCTGGTGGGCGGCAAGCTGGTCGATCTCTTCGACTCCTCCGGTCGGGCGGCGACGAACCGGGTGAACCCCGAGCTCGCCCGCATGGCCCAGGGCGGCTCCCAGGTCGAGCGCGGCGGCAGGGGCGGCCGCAACGGCCGAGGCGGTCGCGGCCGCTACCCGGAGCAGCGCACCGAGGAGCTCGTGCTGCGCTCGGAGGTCGTCGAGATCCTCCACGGCAAGAACCTCCTCCCCGCGATCTTCTTCGTCTTCAGCCGTGCGGGCTGCGACCAGGCCGTGCGCCAGGTGCTGCGGTCGGGCGTGCGCCTCACCGAGCGCCACGAGCGCGACGAGATCCGCGCGATCGTCGAGGAGCGGTGCCGGACGATCCGCGACGAGGACCTCGCGGTGCTCGGCTACTGGGAGTGGCTCGACGGACTCCAGCGGGGCGTCGCCGCGCACCACGCCGGGATGCTCCCCGCCTTCAAGGAGGTCGTCGAGGAGCTGTTCCTGCGCCGGCTCGTGCGCGTGGTCTTCGCGACCGAGACGCTCGCGCTCGGCATCAACATGCCGGCCCGCACGGTCGTCCTCGAGAAGCTCGAGAAGTTCAACGGCGAGGCGCGCGTCCCGATCACACCGGGGGAGTACACCCAGCTCACCGGCCGGGCGGGCCGACGCGGCATCGACGTCGAGGGCCACTCGGTGATCCAGTGGCGCGGCGGGATGGACCCTCAGTCGGTCGCGTCCCTCGCCTCCCGGCGGACCTACCCGCTCAACTCCAGCTTCCGCCCCAGCTACAACATGGCCGCGAACCTGATCGAGCAGTTCGGGCGGGTGCGCACGCGCGAGATCCTCGAGTCGTCGTTCGCGCAGTTCCAGGCCGACCGGTCCGTCGTCGATCTCGCCCGCCGGGTCCGCCAGCAGGAGGAGTCGATGGCGGGCTACGTCACGGCGATGCAGTGCCACCTGGGCGACTTCGAGCAGTACGCGGCGATCCGCCGTGAGATCGGCGACCTCGAGCGCCGGGGCGCGGTGCGCGGCGAGTCGGCCTCCCACGCCGAGCGCGAGAAGCGCCAGGGACAGCTCACGAGCCTGCGGCGTCGGATGAAGGCGCACCCGTGCCACGCCTGCTCCGACCGCGAGCAGCACGCGCGCTGGGCCGAGCGCTGGTGGAAGCTGCGCCGCGAGACCGACGAGATCGAGCGCCAGATCCGCTCGCGCACCGGCGCCGTCGCCCGCATCTTCGACCACATCACGGACGTGCTGCTCGAGCTCGGCTACTTCCGCCGGGACGAGGTCGGCGAGCTCTCGCTGACGCCCAACGGTCGCACGCTCCGCCGGATCTACGGGGAGCGGGACCTGCTCGTCGCCGAGTGCCTCCGGAAGCAGGCGTGGACGGAGCTCGATCCGGCCGGCCTCGCGGCGATGGCGTGCTGCCTGGTCGTCGAGCCGCGACGCGAGGAGGGGACGCTCGGCGAGCAGTTCCTGCCCCGCGGCGCGTTCCCCGAGGCGCTGGAGAGGACCCAGCTTCTGTGGGCCCGGCTCGACGACGTCGAGCGGGAGCACCGCCTGCCGGGCAGCAACCCGATCTCGACGAGCCTGGCGCTGTCGATGAACATGTGGGCCAAGGGCATGCCGCTCGACATGGTGCTCCGCGAGTCCGACATGGCCGCCGGCGACTTCGTGCGCTGGGCGAAGCAGACCATCGACCTCCTCGACCAGCTCTCCGTCGTCGCCGAGGGCAAGGTCGGCCGCGCGGCCCGGACCGCCCTCGACCTGGTCCGCCGCGGCATCGTCGCGTACTCGACGGTCGCATGACGCCGATCGCTCCTCCGCCCGACGGGCGGACCGTTCCGCTGTGGGTGGCGCTGCCCCTCGCCGCCCTCGGCGGCGCCGTGCTCGACCGCGGCTTCCCCGACTCCGACGTCTGGCCGCTGGCGATCGTGGGCGCCGCGGCGATCCTGTTCGCGCTGGGGGGGCGCGGCTTCTGGAGCGGAAGCCTCGTCGGCCTCGTCGGCGGAGCGGTCTTCTGGGGCGTCCACATCGAGTGGCTGACCCTCTACCTCGGCCCGGTCCCGTGGGCGGCCCTCGCCGGCCTGCAGGCGATCTTCTTCGCGCTCTCCGCGGGGCTGATGGCGGTCGTCTCCACGCGCGGCCACCGCGTCTGGACGGGACCGCTCGGCCGGATGGTCGGCCTCCCCGCCCTCCTGGCGGCGCTCTGGATCGGGCGCGAGTCGATCACCAGCGTCTGGCCCTACGGCGGCTTCGCCTGGGGCCGCCTCGCGATCTCGCAGTCCCTCGGCCCGCTCGCCGGTCTCGCGGCGTGGATCGGCTTCGCCGGCCTCGGCTTCGTGGTGGCGTTCCTCGCGGCCGTGCTCGCGCAGGCCGTCCGCGAGATGTCCGTCCCGGCCTTCTCTCGCGTCAGCGCTCTCGCGGGCTTCGCGATCGTGGCGCTGGTGTTCCCCGCCTGGCCGGCACCGACGGAGGGCACGACCCGGATCGCCGCCGTCCAGGGCGACTCCGATGCGGGCCTGTTCTCGCAGAGCTACCGCGGGCAGATCCTCGAGGACCACACCTCGGCGACGCTGCCGATCCTCGATCAGGACGTCGACATGGTGGTTTGGCCCGAGAACGGCGTCGACATCGATCCGACCCGGAACGCCCAGTCGGCCGCCGTCCTCGACTACCTCAGCCGGACGATGGACGCGCCGTTCGTCGTGGGCACGATCACGAACCCCTCGGACGACGTCTTCTACAACAGCTCGCTGCTCTGGAAGGCGGGGGAGGGGGCGACGCAGGTCTACGACAAGGTGCATCCCGTCCCGTTCGCCGAGTACATGCCGGACCGGGCGTTCTGGCGGATGTTCGCTCCGGACCTGGTCGACCTGGTGAGCCGCGACTACTCGATCGGCACCCGTCCCAACGTCTTCGACGTGAACGGCGTCCTCGCAGGCATCGCGATCTGCTTCGACATCTCGGACGACGCGCTGACGAACGCGATGGTCGACGGGGGAGCCCAGGTCATCCTCGGGCAGACCAACAACGCCGACTTCGGCCGGACCGACGAGAGCGTCCAGCAGCTCGCGATCGCTCGCCTGCGGGCCATCGAGACCGGGCGCAGCGTGGTCAACATCTCGACCGTCGGGACGAGTGCGATCATCGGGCCGGACGGCGCGACGATCGACTCCCTGACATGGTTCGAGCCGGGTGCCATGGTGGACGAGGTCCCCCTCAGCTCCACCACGACCCCGGCTCTGGTGTGGGCGCGAGACCTCGGCTGGTACTTCCTGGCCGCCGGTCTCATCGGCATGGTCTCGTTCGTCCTCAGGACGCGCGAGCCGCGACGCCGTTACCGCTGACCGGCGCTACGCGCCGATCTTGTGCTCGCCGCGCCTGGCGCGCAGATAGGCGAGCCGCTCCTCGAGCAGCTCCTCCAGCTCCGCGCGGGTCCGACGCTCGAGCAGCATGTCCCAGTGGGTGCGCGGAGCCTTCTGCTCGCCCTTGTCCACGACGACCGGCTTCGAGTCCACCATCAGAGTGGCCTCGTGACCGCAGGAGCGGCACTCCCAGGTCTCCGGTGCTTCCGCGTCGGCCGAGAACACCATGTCGGTGTCGTGGCCGCAGTTCGCGCAGTGGTACTCGTACGTCGATCGCGGGGAGAAGACGACGCCTTCTTCGCTCTGCAGGCTCTGGGATCCGAGCCGCATTCCTCGCAAGCTTCGATCTGCCATTGTGTGGTCTCCTCTCGCTGTGCTTCCCCAGTGTCAACGTCGTACCTGGAGGTGGTCTTCCCGTCCCTGCCATTGCCAGAGAATCCTCAGGTCGGAGGCGTATTCCGCGGCTCCTGAGGGCGTGGCCGACGGGCGCTGAGGAAGGCGTCGACGGCCGCTCGGGCGAGGTCGGTGCGGTCGGTCACGAGCCCGTCGATCCTGAGCGCGAGGAGCTGCTCCATCCGCTCCGGATCGTCGATGGTCCAGAGGTGGATCTCGCAGCCTGTCACCCGCAGCCGGGCGAGGATCCGCGGCTCCGCGACGCGGAGGCCGAGCGCGCTCTCGGGCACCTGGAGCGCGTCGATGCCGCGGAGAGCGAGACGCACGGGGAGGGCGGCGCCGAGGTGGGCGGCGACCAGGGCGACGACGAAGCGGACCGCCGACGCCGAGGTCGCGGCGCCGGGAAGACGGCGGAGGGCCGCTGCTCGACGGATCTCGGAGAACGAGGTGATCAGGACGCGCTCCGCGGCGGCGGCGCCGGACACCGCCGCGACGACCGGGTCGATCGCGTCCCGCGACTTCACGTCGATGTTGAAGCGCGCGCGGGGGAGTGCGGCGAGGGCCTGCTCGAGAGAGGCGAGCCGGGCGCCGCCGGCCAGTCGGAGGTCGGCGAGCTCCTCCCACCGGGTGGCGGCGACGACGTGGCGGCGGCCGGAGCGGTCGATCACCTCGGCGTCGTGGACGAGCACGGCGACCCCGTCGAGGGAGGCGCGCGCGTCCGTCTCGAGGAGGTCCGCACCCGCGGCGAGGGCGCGCTCGAAGGCGGCGAGCGCGTTGCCCTCGGCCTGCGGGCCGAACCCGCGATGCGCGATCACCCGAGGGGTCGGCCCGCTCAGGGCGAGGGGTCGCTCAGGGATGCGCATCGCGGACCGGGTCCGTGGCTAGACGGCCGGCGGCGGGGGAGTGGGCGCCGAGCCGAGGGCTCCGTCGGTCATCGCGGGCGCCACGGGGGCGGACGTGTCGGATCCGGGCTCGACAGGAGTGGAGCCGACGGACCCGGATGCGGCAGGCGCGGACGCCGCAGGCGCCGACGGGGGTGCCGCATCCTGCGGGCGGACCGCCGGGGCGGACTGGCCGCGCTGGCCGAGCGCGCCTCCAATGCCCTTCAGCGCCTCGGTGAGCTCGCTCGGGATGACCCAGAGCTTGTTCGCGCTGCCCTCGGCGATCTTGGGGAGTGTCTGGAGGTACTGGTACGCGAGGAGCTCGCTGTCGGGGCGGCCCTCGTGGATGGCGTGGAAGACGGTGGTGATCGCCTTGGCCTCACCCTCGGCCCGCAGGACCGCCGCCTTCGCCTGGCCCTCCGCAGCGAGGATCGCGGCCTGGCGCTGACCCTCGGCGTTCAGGATCTGGGACTGCTTGGTGCCCTCGGCGGTGAGGATCACGGCTCGACGGTCGCGCTCGGCGCGCATCTGCTTCTCCATCGAGTCCTGGATGGAGAGGGGCGGGTCGATGGCCTTGAGCTCCACGCGTCCGACGCGGATGCCCCACTTGCCGGTGGCCTCGTCGAGGACGATGCGCAGCTGCCCGTTGATGTTGTCGCGGGAGGTCAGCGCCTCCTCGAGGTTCAGGCCGCCGACGACGTTGCGCAGCGTGGTGGTGGTCAGCTGCTCGACCGCACCGAGGTAGTTGGCGATCTCGTAGGTCGCCGCCCGGGCGTCCGTCACCTGGAAGTAGACGACCGTGTCGATCGAGACGACGAGGTTGTCCTCCGTGATCACGGGCTGGGGCGGGAACGAGACGACCTGCTCGCGCAGATCGATCAGCGGGCGGACCCGGTCGATGAACGGCACGACGAGATTGAGGCCCGGCAGCAGGGTCTTGTGGTACTTGCCGAGGCGCTCCACGACCCCGGCGGTGGCCTGGGGGATGATGCGGACCGCTCGGAAGAGGACGACCAGGGCGAAGAGGACGACGGCGGCGACGACGACGATCGTCGCGACGGAGGACGGTGTCACGGTGTGCTCCTTTCGGCGGGGACGACGACCGCGGTCGCGCCCTCGATGGCGGTGACGACGACTCTCTCGCCGACTCCGAGTGTGCGGTCCTCGACGAGCGGGGACAGGCGGACGGTCCAGGTCTCGCCGTTGGCGAGCTTGACCTGGCCGGCTCCGGGGCCGGCGAGGACGACGCTGCCGGAGAGCCCGACGAGAGCGTCCGCTCCGCTGGGGGTGGGATCGCCGCCCCGTTTCAGCAGCCGCAGCAGCGGCGGCCGGACGGTGAACAGCAGGAGGGCGGCGAGGACGGCCGCGACGGGGACCTGGACCCAGAAGGGAGCCCCGACCAGCCCGGTCAGCAGTCCGCCTATGCTGCCGACGGCGAGCATCAGGAACGTGAACTCGAGAGTGATCATCTCGACGATCACGAAGATGAGGATCAGCGCGAGCCAGAGGATCCACGCGTACTGGGTGACAGCGTCCATGCTGTGTGCTCCTTCCCCTCGACGAGCATTCCCAGGCTATCAACGCCCCCCGGACGAGGGCTGGGAGAGGGGGTGCGACGACGATCTCGAGGCCCTTGGTAGACTCCTCCGTCGGGCTGTGGCCCGTCATCGTGCCCGATCCGGTCTCCGAGCCGGCGTTCTGGAGGAATACCCGTGTCCAATCCCCTCGCCCCCGGCTCCTTCGACGGCAAGCGCGCTCTCGTCACCGGGTCGTCCCGCGGCATCGGCGCCGACACGGTCCGCTACCTGGCCGAGGCCGGAGCCCGCGTCGTCGTCAACTACCGCTCGAAGGCGCCGCGCGCCGACAAGCTCGTCGCGCAGATCGTCGAGGCCGGCGGCACCGCCATCGCCGTCGGCGCCGATCTCACCGACGCCGACTCGCGCGCCGAGCTCTTCTCCCGCATCGAGAAGGAGTACGGAGGACTGGACGTGCTCGTCCTGAACGCCTCCGGCGGCATGGAGAGCAACATGGGGGAGGACTACGCGATGGTCCTGAACCGCGACTCGCAGGTCGCCGTGCTCGACGCGGCGCTGCCGCTGCTCTCCGAGGGCTCCCGTGTCGTGTTCGTCACGAGCCACCAGGCGCACTTCATCCGGACCACGCCCACGATGCCCGAGTACGAGCCCGTCGCGCTCTCCAAGCGCGCCGGCGAGGACGCCCTGCGCGAGCGGATCGGTGAGCTCGCCGAGCGCGGGATCGAGTTCGTCGTCGTCTCGGGCGACATGATCGAGGGCACCATCACCGCGACCCTGCTGGAGCGCGCGAACCCGGGCGCGATCAGCTCGCGTCGCGAGTCGGCCGGCAAGCTCTACAACGTGCAGGAGTTCGCGGCCGAGGTCGCTCTGGCGGCCGTCGAGCCGATCCCCGCGGACAACACCCGCCTCGTCGGCGACATCTCCGACTTCGCCTGATCCTCTCCAGGGGCTGACGCCGGCGCACGGGTCTGGGCTCCTCGACGGATGGCCCCGGTGGACGGCAATGGACCGGCATCGGGGGAGTCCGACGCCGTCGTGGGCGCAGTCCGTTTGTCGCCGGATGCCGGGCGGCGTGAGCATCCTTCTCGTGCCGTCGCGGTGATGGTGAACCGGCGGGAGCGCTCGCAGGAAAGCTGACGCGCGTTGCGGCGGGCGCCCGGGAGGATCGAGGCGACGGCCGCGTCCGCGGCACGATGACCGTCGATCCGCAGCTGCGGCTGGTCACGCGCTTCGACACTCCGACCGAGACGTGCTGGTACGAGGACGTCGAGGCGTGGGTGGAGCCTTCGCCGATCCGCTGATGACGTGCCGGACCGTCGGGCGGCCTCAGTCCCGGTCCGTCCGGCCCTTCCGTCGTTATCCGATAATGTACATTATGTCAGTTCGACCGAAGCCCCGGTCGGTAGGATGGCGATCGGCTCCCCTCAATGCTCCTGCGACAGGACGTCATCGATCGCCGCCGCGCTCCGATGGCAGACCGGGCGCTTCGACGGTGAGGCCTCGGATCACCGCGGCGACGACCAGGCGCTGCGTGAGTTCGGCGCTGGTGTCCACGGGCCACTGGCTCACCGACCCGACGTGCGCCGCGACGACGGCCTTCGCCAGGACGGCGGACTCGACGGCGGGGACGCGGCCGTGCACGGCGGCGAGGGCGGCGAAGCGCTCGCCCAGCTCGCGCGAGACGCGGTCGTCGTCGATCATCATCCGCTCGGCGAACTCCGGGTCCGCGGCAGCGCGTGCCAGGAGCACCGACCGCAGGGAGAACCACTCGCGGCTGGACGGGAGCGCGTCGAGGAGGGAGCGTACGGCGCCGTCGAGGGTCGCCGCGCGGTGCTCCTCCTGCAGCTGGACGTCGAGGGCCTCCTGCAGGCTCCCCCACACTCTCGCGGCCTGCTCCTCGTGGAGTGCGAGGAAGAGCTGGTCGACACCGGCGAAGTTCGAGTAGAACGCGCCGCGGGTGAAGCCCGCCTGCGCGCAGATGTCCTCGACGCGCTGGCCGATGGTGCCCGTGCTCTCGAAGAGCTCGGCGGCCGCGGCGAGGAGACGTCGTCGCGTCTCGCTCCTCCGCCGGACCGGAGCCTGCTCGCCTGTGACCACGCCCCCAGCCTATTCGGATCCTTGCGCTGGATGGGCCTTTTCAGTACGTTTCGTTTCCAATGCATACCGTATCGAGAACTGGAACGCCCGAACCTCGACGGCGACGGTCCCGGTGGCTGCCGACCGCGACCGTCGTGCTCATCGGGGCGGTCCTCGCCTGGCTGAACCGGGTGGAGTGGTGGGGGTGGCTCGTCGTCGCGGCGGCCGCGGTCCTGATCGCGGCCGTCTCGCGGAGATGGCGGCACCGGCACTGGATGCTGCGTACGGCGGCCTGGGTCGCGTCCGCAGGGCTCGTCGGAGCCGTCGCCCTCGCCGCGGGTCCTCTCCCGGCGACGCGGATGCTCGCCGGTCCGCACAGCGCCCCGGTCATGACCCGGCAGGGCGACGTCGTCGGTGTGCACGACGCCGCGGCCGGGGTCGACGCCTTCGCGGGGATCCCCTACGCCGCTCCCCCGGTCGGCCCGCTGCGTTGGGAGGCGCCCCGGCCGGCCCCGCAGCGGTCGGCGACCCTCGTGGCCGACGACTTCGGCCCCTCCGCCGTTCAGCCGGAGCCGACGTTCCTCTCCCGAGCGGCGACCCGCGTGCTCGACCTGCCGCTGGAGGAGACGCTCCTCGGCGGGTACGCGACGGACGAGGACAGCCTCCGCCTGAACATCTGGACGCCGGCCGGCGGGGCGGGCGACTCCAGCCCGGTCCTCGTCTACCTCCACGGCGGCGCGTTCGTCTCGGGGTCCGGCGCCCTCCCCGCCTACGACGGCGCGGCGCTCGCCTCCCGGGGCGCGGTGGTCGTCACCGTCGCCTACCGTCTGGGCGTCCTCGGTTTCCTCGCCGGTGATGTGCTCGGCGGCGGCACCCCGGGGAATCAGGGACTGCTCGACCAGGTCGCCGCTCTGCAGTGGGTGCAGGACAACATCGCCGCTTTCGGCGGGGACCCGGGGCGGGTGACGGTCGCCGGCCAGTCCGCCGGCTCCGGCAGCGCCTGCATCCTCGGGGCCTCGCCCCTCGCGGCCGGCCTCCTCCACGGGATCATCGGGGAGAGCGGAGGATGCCTGGGGTCGGCGGGAGATCGCGAGGCCGGCGACCTCTACGACGACGCCGCCACCGCACGGGAGGCGGCTGCGCGCCTGAGCGAGGCCCTCGGCGGGGCGAGCCTCGCCGAGATGAGAGCCCTGCCGGCCGAGCGCATCGTCGCGGCCGCCGCGGGCCTCTCGCAGCACTGGTGGCCCTCGATCGACGGCGTCGTCCTCCCCGACACGCCGCTCGCCGTCTACGAGGCCGGTCGGCAGAACGACGTCCCCCTCCTGCTCGGCAGCAACTCCGACGAGACCTCGCTCGATCTGCTGGGAGGCGTCGACCCGGATCCGGACGCCTACGAGCAGGAGGTGCGCCGGGAGCACGGAGACGACGCGGACCGATTCCTCGCGCTGTACCCGGGTGCCGTCGAGGACCAGGTCGTCGACTCCCGGCTGCGCGCCGACAGCGACCGGACGATGACCGCCCCGATGCGGCTCTGGGCGCTGACGGCCGCCCGGACCGGGCGGGCGGGCGTCCACGCCTACATCTTCACGCGCACTCCCCCGGAGAGCGGACTCGAGCGGTTCGGCGCGTACCACGGCGCCGAGGTGATGTACGCGTACGGGAACCTCGGGGCGGACGGCGACGCCGACTACACGGACGTCGACCGCCGGCTCGAGCAGGAGATGACCGCGCGCTGGCTCGCGTTCGTCTCCCACGGCGATCCGGACGCCGCCGGCCGCGAGCGGTGGCCGGCCGTCCAGGAGGATCCGGACAGCGTGCTCGAGTTCGGCGACGTCGTCCGGGTCGCCGGGCGCCCGTCCCCCGACGCGGTCGACTTCTGGCTCGCGGGGACGGGCTGACGCGGGGGCGCTCCTCGCGGCGGAACCCTCCGGTCAGCGGGGAGCCTCCGCTCAGAGCTGCCCGACGAGGTGCGCCTGCCGGCCGTCGCGCGCGAAGACCGGGATGACGGCCAGCGGCGCGTCGGCGACGATCCACTGCCCGCCCTCGTGCTCGGCGCCCGTCGAGAGCTCCGTCCAGCGCGCCCCGGCGGGCAGGTAGACCCGTCGGGAGACGGCTCCGGCGTGCGTGACCGGAGCCACCAGCAGGTCCGAGCCGAAGAGGTACTGGTCGGCCAGATCCCAGGCCTCCGGGTCCCCCGGGAACTCGTGGAACACCGCGCGCAGCACGGGCTGGCCCAGCTCGTGCGCCTCCCGCATCGCCTCGCGCGTGTAGGGGCGCAGGGTCTCGCGCAGATGCAGCAGGCGGGTGAGGATCGGCGTGGCCTCCTCGCCGAAGCTCCACACCTCGTTCGCGGCTCCGGTCGCGGCGCGGCGGCTCCCGTCGGCGGCCGTGACCGGGGCCGACGGCGCGCGGTCGCCGTGCAAGCGCATCACGGGGCTGAACGCGCCGAACTGGAACCAGCGCACGAGGAGCTCACGGAACTCCGGATCCGACGGGTCTCCCCCGGCGAATCCTCCGATGTCGGTCGTGAACCACGGGATCCCCGCGACGCCCATGTGGATGCCGGCCGTGATCTGGTGGCGCAGGTCCGCGAAGGTCGAGTGGATGTCGCCCGACCACACGAGCGCGCCGTAGCGCTGACTGCCCGCCCACGCGGTGCGGACGAGGTTGACGATCGCGGTCTCCCCGCCCTCGCTCTGCCCCTCGAAGAAGCCGCGGGAGAACGCCTGCGGGTAGAGGTTGCCGACCTGGACGGCGGGGCCGGCGGCGTAGCGGTAGTTGTCGAAGTCGTAGACGCCGTACTCGGGCTCGGCCTCGTCGAGCCAGAAGAGCCGGATCCCGTGCTCGCCGTAGTTGCGCCGGCACGCCTCCCAGACGAACCTCCGGGCGGCGGGGCTCGTCGCGTCGTAGAACGCGCTCGGACCCTCGAACTGCATGTGCAGGTCCAGGCCCCGCTCGGCCTTGACGAGGAGGTTCCCCTTCTTCATCGCGATGTAGTTCTCGGACTCGACCGACACCTGCGGCCAGACCGAGACCATCAGCTCGATCCCGAGCTCGCGCAGCTCGGCGACCATGGCGGACGGATCCGGCCAGAACTCCTCCTCGAAGCGGAAGTCGCCCATGTGCGGCCAGTGGAAGAAGTCGGCCACGATCACGTCCATCGGCAGGCCGCGGCGCCGGTGCTCGCGGGCGACCTCGAGCAGCTGCTCCTGGTTCCAGTAGCGCAGCTTGCACTGCCAGAAGCCGAGGCCGTGCTCGGGCATCATCGGGACGTGCCCGGTCGCGTCGGCGTAGGCCCGGGTGATGTCGGCCGGGGTCTCCCCCGCGGTCACCCAGTAGTCGAGCTGCTGGGAGGACTCGGCGGACCACTCCGTGCGGTTGGCTGCGAAAGTCGCGCGGCCGATCGCGGGGTTGTGCCAGAGGAACCCGTAGCCGCGGCTCGACAGCACGAACGGGACGCTCGACTGGGAGTTGCGGTGCGCGAGCTCGAGCGTGCAGCCCTTCAGATCGAGGATGTCCTGCTGGTACTGCCCCATCCCGTACAGCTTCTCGTCGGGGGACGTCTCGAACAGCGCGGTCAGCCGGAAGTCGCCGCCCAGGTGCGGACGCTGCTCGCGGGCGCGCAGCTTGAGCGCTCCCCCGCTCCCGAGCTCTCGGAAGAGCAGCTCCCCCCGGCGGTCGTAGAAGGAGAGGGAGCAGGAGAGCTCGTGGTAGCCGGTCTGGTACCCGTAGCCCTCCTGCTGCTCGAGGACGACGGTGATGCCGCCGGCGCGCAGCGTCGCCCGCAGTCCCTCGATCGAGACCTCCGGCGCGTGGCGCTCGGGGGCGATCAGCGCCCAGTCGGTGTCGAGGACCTCCCCGGACCGGCGGGCGCGGACCCGGACGCTGTCCCTCCCCCACGGCTCGACGACGACGGTCTCGCCGTCGCCGCGCCAGACGAGGCGGTCCCCCTCGAGCGCGAACGCGTCGGTGTCCATGTGCTCCTGCTTCCTCGAGTCGGGCACGGCGCTCAGTCCTTGACCGCGCCGGCGGTGACCCCGGCGGCGACGTAGCGCTGGGCCACGATCAGCAGCACGGCGGCCGGGATGGAGGCGATCACGGCGGTCGCCATGATCCCGTTCCAGTTGGTGGTGGTCGATCCGATGTAGCGGTAGAGGCCGAGGGTGAACGGCACGATGCTGTTGCCCGAGGTGAGCGAGTTCGCGTTGAGGAAGTCGGCCCAGGCGAACAGGAACGAGAACAGGCCCGCGGTCACGATCGAGTTCCGGCTCAGCGGGATGACGATCGAGACGAAGGAGCGCCAGTTGCTCGCACCGTCGATCCGCGCGGCCTCGATCAGCTCGTCGGGGATGCCGAGCATGAAGGCCCGGAGGATGATCACCGCGAACGGCACGGAGGCGGTCGCGTCGGCGAGGATCAGGCCCGGATAGGTGTTGAGCAGCCCCAGCGCGTTGTAGATCGCGAACAGCGCGGTGACCAGGACGATCCCGGGGATCATCTGGGCGAGGAGGAACACGAACATCACGACGCCGGTCCCCCGCACCCGGAACTTCGCCATCGCGAAAGCGGCGGGCAGGGCGATCGCCAGCGTCAGGATCACGCAGCCGATCGAGATCACGAGGCTCGTGATGAGGTTCGGCAGCTGCGTCGAGAACGCCTGCACGTACCCGTCGAGGGTCGGGTCGCCGGGGAACAGGCTCGGCGGGGTCTGGATCAGGTTCTGCGGCTTGGTCAGCGAGACGTTGACCATCCAGTAGAGCGGGAAGAGGAGGAAGCCGCAGAGCACGATCGCGATGACCACGTCGATCCCGCGGCGCAGCCCTGTGGTGTGCCGGTTCATCCGAGGTCCTCCTTGCGCTGGGCGCGGATGTAGATCACGCCGAAGACGAGGGCGACGATCACGAGGATCTGGCCGGCCGCCGCACCGACTCCGAACTGCAGGTCGGTGAAGGACTGCTCGTAGGCCCAGGTCGCGAGGGTGTGCGAGCTGTTGGCCGGGCCTCCCTTGGTGAGGATCCAGATGACGTCGAACACCTTGATCGTGTAGACGAGGCCGAGGAGGAGCGTGACGGAGGTCACCGGTCGCAGCAGCGGCCAGGTGATGCTCCAGAAGGACCGCCAGCGCGAGGCGCCGTCCAGTGCCGCGGCCTCGTAGAGGCTCTCGGGGATGCCCTGCAGGCCTCCGTGCAGCAGCACCATGTTGAACGGGATGCCCAGCCAGATGTTGGCGATGATGACCGCCCACAGCGAGACGGACGGATCGGTCAGCCAGCCGACCGGCGTGCCGATCGCGGCGTTCAGGATGCCGAACTGCTGGTCGAAGATCCAGCGCCAGGCCGTCGCCGAGACGATCAGCGGCAGGAGCCACGGCAGCAGGATGAGGGAGCGGAACGTCGCCGAGAGCGGGAACCGGCGGCTGAAGAACAGCGCCAGGGCCATGCCGATCGTGAACTGGCCCACCAGCGAGACCACGGTGAAGACCACGGTGTGCCAGGCGATGCTCGCGAAGATCGGATCGGTGACGACCGTGACGTAGTTGTCGAAGCCGACGAAGGGGGCGATCCCGGTCACGAAGGACGACGGTCCGAAGTCCTGGAGGCTGAGGACGACGCCGCGGATGATCGGGTAGACGAAGAAGACGGCGAGGAAGATCACCACGGGCGCCATGAAGGCGGCGGCGGCGAGGCGGAGGTGGGAGCGGGGTCGGCGGCGGGCGGGCGGCCTGGTGGCCGCCCCGCCCGCGACCGGCGCCGTGA
Organism: Rathayibacter sp. AY2B5; assembly: GCF_002931645.1. Lineage (NCBI taxonomy): Bacteria > Bacillati > Actinomycetota > Actinomycetes > Micrococcales > Microbacteriaceae > Rathayibacter > Rathayibacter sp. AY2B5. The sequence continues at coordinate 63,224 of NZ_PSUE01000014.1, forward strand.
GCACGGCGGGGTCGGTCATGCGGCCGCTACTTCAGGCTCGCCGCGGCGTCCTCGAGGGCCGCCTGCGGCGTCTTCGAGCCGGTCAGCGACTCCTGGATCGCGGTCCAGAGCGCCTTCGAGGTGTCCGGGTAGGCGACGCCGAGGTCGCTGGTGCGTCCCTGCGCGACCGAGATGGCCTCGACCCACGGCTGGAGCGCGGGGTCCTCGGTCGCCTGCTCGGCGGCCGCGTCGGCGTACGGCATGATGTACGACTGGCCGGCCGCCCAGGCCTTCAGGCTGTCGGGCTGGATGACGCACTGCGCGAACTCCGTGGCGAGCGTCTGCTTCGCGGCGTCGGAGGCGACCACCTCGACGAACTCGCCGCCGAGCGGGCTCGGTGCCGCTCCCCCGTCCTTCGCCGGGATCGGCACGACGCCGTAGTCGATGCCCGCCTCGTCGAGGGCGGAGAGCTGCCAGGTGCCGTTGACCATCATCCCGAGCTTGCCCGCGAGGAACTGGTCGCGGACGTCCTGCTGGTTGGCGTTGACGTTCGCCTGCGAGGCCGAGCCGCTCTTCACCAGGTCGGTCCAGAGCGCGAGCGCCGAGACGGCGTCGTCGGAGGAGATGTCCTCGAGGGTCGCACCGGAGCCCCAGAAGAAGGGCAGGAACTGGAAGGTGCCCTCCTCGGTGCCGATCGCGGAGAAGCCGAGCCCGGTGACGTCGCCCGCGGTGAGGGCCTTCGCGGCGGTGGTCAGCTCGTCCCAGGTCGTCGGCGGAGTGACGCCGGCTGCCTCGAAGAGCGCCTTGTTGTAGAAGAGCGCGAGGGTGTTCGAGCCGATCGACGAGCCGTAGGTCTTCCCGTCCAGCTGGCCGGCGGCGAGCACGTTCGGGAGGACGTCGCTGGTGTCGAGCCCGGAGGCGGCGTTGTCGACGAGCAGGCCGGTGTCGGCGAACTTCGCGACGTTGGGGTTGTCGAGGACGACCAGGTTCGGCGTGGTCTTCGACGCGGCCGACTGCAGGAGCTTGGTGGTGAGGTCGGGGTCGGAGGTGCGCTCGAGGGTGATCCCGGTCGAGGCCTCGCAGCCGGCCAGAAGCTGGCCGTAGGGGGAGGACGCGTCGTACTGGGTGAAGCTGTCCCAGAGGGTGAGCGACTTCGACGAGTCGTCGCCCGCTCCCTGTGCGCTGCACGCGCTGAGGGCGACTCCGGCGATGAGGACGAGGGAGGCGGCGCCTGCGGCCCGTCGGATGCTGTTCTTCACGGTATTCCTCTCTGAATACGGTCGGGACGAGCGGAGCGCTCGCGCCGGGAAGACCCTCCGGGGGCGCCCGCTGAGGCGGTCCGTCCGGTAGTCGTGGCGAGCCTAACCGAGTCGGAGAACCGGTTCAATAGATTTCGGAGAACCGGTTCACCGATCGCCCGGGGAACGCCCCCGGCGACCCGGTCGACGTCAGCCGCGCGCCCGCCGCCACGAGGGGACGACGCCCCGGCTGGTGCCCGGCGAGAAGGGCGCGGTGGTGCCGAGGTCCACGACCACCGCGGGCAGCAGCTCCGTCACTCCCGGAGTCGCGGTGCCGGCGAGCTCGTCGAGCACCAGGTCGACCGCCCGCGAGACCATCTCGTCGCCGGGCAGGTCCACCACGGTGACCGGCTGGTCGGCGTGCCGCATCACCGCCTCCGGGGCGATGGTCATGATCGAGCAGTCCTCCGGGACGCGCAGGCCCAGGCCACTGAGGCGCTGCAGGAACGGCTCGAGCACGCCCGGCCCGTGAGTGACCACGGCGCTCAGGCCGGGGAGCTGCTCCTGCGCCTGCTCGAACCAGTCGTCGACGTCGTCGGTGCTGGGGATGACGGCGCCCCGCACGCCGCGCAGGCGGCACTGGTCGAGGAAGCCCTCGCGGAACCGCAGGGCGAAGGCGTAGCCGCTCTCGTAGGCGTCGGGGCCCATCCCGAGGACCGCGATCTCGACGTGCCCGAGGTCGGCGAGGTGGTCGACGGCGACCCGCGCCGCGCCGTCGAAGTCGAGGTCGATCGCGCTGAACGGGCTGCCCTCGCCCGGGTAGCCGACCAGCGCGGTCGGCAGGCCGATGCTCGCGAGGACCGGCAGCCGGGGGTCGTCCCGGCGGATGTCCATCACGACGAGCGCATCGGCGAGGACGTCGCGCGCGAGCTCCCCCTCGCCCGTGCCCATCATCAGCAGGTCGAAGCCGCGGGCGCGGGCCGCGTACATCGCCGCCCGCACGAAGCGCATGAAGACGTCGACATCGGTCTGCCGCGACTCCGGATCGACGGAGGCGAAGAAGCCGAGGATGTTCGTGCGCCGCAGCGCCAGGGCCCGCGCCATCGGGTCGGGCCGGTAGCCGAGCCGCTCCACGCTCGCGAGCACGCGCAGGCGGGTCGCCTCCGGGAGCTTCTTGTTGCCGGAGAGCACGTAGGACACCGTGCTGCGGGCCACCCCCGCATCGGCCGCGACGTCGCGAATGGTCACCATGGGCTCAGCGTAGTGAGGGCGCGGCGACGGGAGGGCCCGCCGGCGACCCCCTCGACCGGTGGGCAGCAGCGTGCATACCAGGGCGGTCCGGCCGTCCCGCCGTGGGTGGAGAGCCGTCCGCCGCGAGCCGCGCGACGGCGCCGACGGACGCAGGCCGCGGACGAGCAGTCGGTCACGGTTGCGCGCGGGTCCGACGGGCACGTACGGTCGACCCGTACCTCGTCGCGAGCCGCGACGTCGGTGCGGCCGCCACACCGGCCGATCCAGCGGCTCGCGGTCACGGGGGCTCCCCGCACGGAAGACGGACTCTTGCGCTCCAGCACCGGTACTGCGTCCACGACGCAGCAGCTGCTCTCGCACTGACGTCCCCCGTGCCCGCCCCTCAGGGGCGAGCCGTTGCTCCCTCGGAGTCCGGTGGTCGTCGTGCGCCGACACCGACCCCTGGAGCACCGTGCCCTCCACTTCCCGCACCACCCCGCCCGCCGTCGTCCTCCACGACTGCACGTTCGCCTGGCCCGACGGCTCCGTCGTCCTCGACCGCGTCACCGCTGCGTTCGGACGCGGGCGCACCGGTCTCGTCGGCGCGAACGGCGCCGGCAAGTCGACCCTCGTCCGCCTCGTCACCGGCGGCCTCTCCCCCACCGCCGGGAGCGTCTCGACGACGGGACCCGTCGACCTGCTGCCCCAGCGCCTCCGGCGAGGGCCCGACGACACCGTCGCCGATCTCCTCGGGATCCGGCATCGCCTGGACGCTCTGCACGCGATCCTCCGCGGCGACGCGGATCCGCGGCACTTCGAGATGCTCGCGGACGACTGGGATCTCGAGGCCCGAGCGCTCGCCGCACTCGGCGACGCCGGTCTCGATCTGGAGGAGGCGGACCTGCTGCGGCCGGTCGCGACCCTCTCCGGAGGGCAGGCCGTCCTCACGGCCGTAACCGGCGTCCGGCTGCGCGGCCGGCCGATCGCCGTGCTCGACGAGCCGACGAACGACCTCGACCGGCGCTCCCGAGGGCTTCTGCTCGACCTGGTCGACCGGTGGCGCGGGACGCTCGTGCTCGTCAGCCACGACCGGGAGCTGCTCGAGCACGTCGACGAGATCGCGGAGCTGCGCGACGGGGCGGTCCGCACCTCGGGCGGGACGTTCTCGGCGTTCGAGGAGCGGCTCGCCCTCGAGCAGGCGGCCGCGGAGCGCGATCTGCGCGACGCCGACCGGCTTCTCCGCGCCGAGCGGCGGCAGCGCATCGAGGCCGAGACGACCATCGCCCGCCGGGCGCGGGCGGGGGCGCGGTCGGCGGAGTCGATGCCCGCGATCCTCGCGAACGCGCGGAGAGGACGAGCCGAGGCGACCGCGGGACGGCTGCGCTCCGGGCACGGGGCCGCGGAGGCGCGGGCGCGCGAGCAGGTCGACGCAGCGTCGCGAGCAGTCCGGGACGACGACCGGGTCCGCCTCGACCTGCCGGACCCCGGGGTCGCGGCCGGGCGCCGGCTGGCGGAGGTGACGGTGCGCGGCCGGACGACGGTGCTCCAGGGGCCGGAGCGGATCGCCGTGGTCGGCGCGAACGGGACGGGGAAGACGACCCTGCTCGAGCACCTCGTCGGGGCGCCGGGTGCGCGGGAGCATCCGCTCGCCGGCACCACGGCCCGAGCGCTGACGGAGCGGGTCGGCTGGCTCCCCCAGCGCCGCGAGGGACTCCTCGACGAGGAGGCCACCGTGCGGGAGCACGTCTCCCGGGCCGCGCCGGATCGTCCTGCGGTCGAGCTGCGGAACGCCCTCGCGCGGCTCCTGGTGCGCGGCGACGTGGTCGATCGGAGGATCGCGTCGCTCTCGGGCGGCGAGCGGTTCCGCGTCGCGCTCGCCGGGCTCGTGCTGGCGCAGCCGGCTCCGCAGCTGCTCGTGCTCGACGAGCCGACGAACGACCTCGATCTCGCCACGACCGACCACCTCGTCGACGTTCTCGCCGCCTGGCGGGGCGGCCTGGTCGTCGTCAGCCACGACGAGGCGTTCCTCGACCGGCTCGGACTCCACTCCCGAGTGGTGCTCGACGCGGAGTGACGGCTGGTCCCCCGGCCCCCGGCGGTTCTGGCCTCGACCGGGCCCCTGCCGCCGGGGAGACTGGCCGGGCCCCTCCCGCCCCCAGCGAACGGACCGACGTGCTCACCGGACTCAGCGCCTTCCCCCTCACTCCGCTCCGCGACGACAGCATCGACGAGCGGTCGTTCGCCGCTCTCGTCGAGCGGCTCGCGCGGGCGGGAGTCGACTCGATCGGCGCCCTGGGCTCGACCGGCTCGGCTCCGTACCTGGACCGCGGCGAGCGCCGGCGCGCCGCCGAGATCGCCGTCCGCAGCGCCGGCCCGGTGCCGGTCGTGGTCGAAATCGGGGCGCTGCGCACCTCGCAGGTGCTGGCGCTCGCCGAGGACGCGCAGAGCGCCGGAGCGAGCGCGGTGCTCCTGGCGCCGCTCGGCTACCAGCCGCTGACGGACGAGGACGTGCTGGGGCTCTACGAAGACGTGACGGCTCAGCTCTCGGTGCCGCTCGTCGTGTACGACAACCCCGGGACGACGCGCTTCTCCTTCTCCGACGACCTCTACGGGGCCGTCGCCCGGCTGCCGCAGGTCGCCTCCCTCAAGATCCCCGGCGTGCCCGACTGACCGGGCGCCGCGGCGGCGCGCGTCAGCGAGATCCGGGCGCGGGTGCCGGAGGGGGTCACCGTCGGGGTCTCGGGGACGCCGCGGGTGCGCGCGGGCTGCTCGGCGGCTGCGACGCCTGGTACTCGGTGATCGGCGGCATCTTCCCGCGGACGGCGCTGTCGATCGCCCGGGCGGCGCAGTCGGGCGATGAGGCGGCCGCGATCGCGGGATCGGCACGCCTGCAGCCCCTCTGGGACCTCTTCGCGGAGCACGGCGGCAGCTACCGCGTGGTCGCAGCGATGGCGGAGCAGCTCGGTCTCGCCGAGGCACGCTGCCTCCCGCGTCCGGTCCGCGGGCTCGGTGCACGGGCGCGGGCCCGGGTCGCGGAGGTCCTGGCGGAGCTGGGGCCTGTGCTGGAGTGATGCTCGGGCGGGTCGACGGGAGGACGGCTCGGACGGCGTGGTCGTTCCGGACAGCCGGAGGGGCGGGCCGGGGATGTCCCCGACCCGCCCCTCCGGCGGAGCACGCGACCTCAGCAGGCCTTGGACGCGCGGTAGGTGTTGCGTCCCGCCGCCACGAACAGCGCGTCGAGGACTCGGGCCTTGCCCGGCGCCACGGAGTAGCAGCTGCCGTCGAAGTCGGCGATGATGTCGGCCTTGCGCTCGACCGTGCTCGACCCGCAGTTGCGGAAGACGAGAGCGCGCTGGCGCAGGACGCCCTCGGGTCCGAGGGTGGCGCCGGTGGCCACCTCCTGGGCTCCGCACGCGTAGTTCCCGGCGCTCACGTACTGTCCGTTCGCGACCTCGGCCGCGGAGGCGGGCGTCGCGACAGCGACGACGCCGACGGAGGCGATGGCGCCCGTGAGGGCGAGGGTGGCAAGAGTTCGTCGAAGAGTCATGGTCGTTTCTCCTTCTGCTTCTCGGTCCCTTCACGCTGGCACCGGTCCGCCGACGAGCGCGAGGAACCTGGGAGCCTTCACACCGGGGGGCCAGACCGATGCGGGGAAGTGCTCCCGAACGGGGCGAAAGGGTCGGAACCGGCGGGGCGGACGATCAGGAACGGGCCTCTCCTTCGCCTCCTGAGCGCCTCGATCCGCCGCCGATGCGGTCGCCGAGCCGCCGACCGTTCCGTCCGTGCGGCGTCGTCCCTCCGCCGTCCCGCGACTGGCGCGCATCGACGGGTCGTCCGGCCGGTCCTCCGGCTAGCGTTGCAGGCACACCCCCCGCCGACCCGGACCGCTCCGCCGACCTCGTCGGTTCGCGGTCCCTGCACGAGGAGCCCCCGTGTCCCCCGACGATTCAGCAGTACCCCCCTCTCGAACTCCCGGCCTCCGGCGGCGCACCGTCATCGGCGGCGCCCTCACGGGTGCTCTCGCTCTGGGCGCGGCGATGCTCCCGGCCGCCTCCGCCTCCGCCTCCCCCGTGCCCAGCCTGCCCGGGGAGAGGACCCGCACGATCAACGTGAGGACGAAGAACCGCGGCGTGCTCTACGACGTCCTCACGGTCTCGATCGCGGGCGACCTCGCGCGGATCTTCGTGCCGCAGACGGTGAAGCCGCGGCAGGCCGCGGCGGTACCGGTGATCTGGTTCATCCACTCCGCGCAGGCCGACCACACCTCGCTGTCCAGCGTCTTCGCGTACCCGGCCGAGCTCGCCGTCGAGCGGGGCGCCATCGCGATCTGCCAGACGCTCGGCGGAACGATCTGGACCAACGACACCGCGCAGAAGCACCAGCGGAACGGCTACGCCTACCTCTCCGGCCAGTTCCCGATCGCCGCCAGCTACCTCTGGGCGATGTCGGCCGGCGGCGCGCTCGCCTGCGAGGACTACGGCGCGCGGGTCTTCCCCGGCATCAACGGCGTCTACCTGGTCAATGGCGTCTACGACCTCCGCGACACCCACGACCGCACGACGCGGGGCCGCTTCTCGATCGGCGGTGCCTTCGGCGGCAGCACCGCTCAGATCGACTCCCACAACCCGAAGCGGCTGCCCGCCTCCGCCTGGGCTGGCGCAAACATCCGCGCGGTGGTGTCCGACACGGCCCACCCGGACCCGAGCGTGCCGCCGGCACTGCACGGGCTCGCCCTCGTGAAGAAGGCGACGGCCACGGCCAGGGAGGCGACCGTCCGGACGCACGCGCTCGGCCACAACGCACCGTCGTGGGTGAACCAGGACGGCATCGACGCGATCTTCCGCTGGCACGCCGGGCTGGCCGCCGCGCCGGCGCCGTCGGCGACGCCGACCCCGACGAAGACCCCCGTCGTCCGCCCGTCCACCGCGGGCCGCTGGGACTTCGACCAGGCGGACGCCCCGTACGCGGGAGAGCCGGGGTCCCCGTTCCGACCCCGCTGAGCGGTCCGGACGCGACGGCGTCCCTCGGGATGCGCTGACCGTCACGGGCCCGCGGCGGGAGCGCTCGGCCGCAGTGAGACCGGGCCTACGTCCCCTCCGCGGAGCTCCGCGGCGCCCTCTTCCGGACAGGGCCGCTAGAGGACATTGTCAGCGGCGGGACGGCCGTGCCACGGTTCGAGGACGGCCGATGAGGGCCGTCCCGATCGAAGGCAGCACATGCGCTCCAGCACCGTCCCTCGTCCGCCCGCCGTCCAGGACGGCACGTCGCAGCCGCGGGATCCAGGAGCGGCGCGGCGGCTCCGGCGGGGTCTGCTCGGGTTGACCGCGGCCGTCGCGCTCCTCGTCGGCACCGCCGTTCCTCTCGCGGCGGTCGCCGCTCCGTCCGCCCCTGTCCTCGGGGTGGCGGCCTGGGGAAGCGGCACCGACGGGAAGACCACGGTCCCGGCCGGGGTCGAGGGCGTCCTCTCCGTCGCCGCGGGCCGGACCCACAGCCTCGCCGCGAAAGGCGACGGCGGGGTCGTCGCCTGGGGCCGCGGGTCGTACGGGCAGACCAGCGTCCCCGACGGTCTCACGGGGGTCGTCGCGGTCTCCGCCGGCGACTACAGCAGCCATGCGCTGAAGAGCGACGGGACCGTCGTCTCCTGGGGCTACGACGGCGACGGGCAGGTGTCGAGGAGTGCCGCGCTGACCGGGATCGTCGCGATCTCGTCCTCCCGCGACAACAGCCTCGCGCTCGGCAACGACGGCACCGTCACGTCGTGGGGCAGCAACGGGCTGGGCGAGGGCCTGGTCCCGGCCGGCCTCGGAGGCGTCACGGCCATCGCCGCGGGCCGGCGCCACAGCCTCGCCGTGTCCGGCGGGAGGGTGGTCGCCTGGGGCTGGGACCTCTACGGGCAGACCGACGTCCCCGCGGGGCTCGAGGGCGTGGTGGCCGTCGCGGCGGGAGAGACCCACAGCCTCGCGCTGAAGGAGGACGGCACCGTCGTCGCCTGGGGCGCGAGCTCCGACTCGGTCGTCGTCGACTACGGCCAGACCACGGTGCCGGAAGGCCTGTCCGGGGTCGTGGCGATCGCCGCCGCGTCCGACTACAGCCTCGCGCTGAAGGGCGACGGCACGATCGTCGGCTGGGGCCGGAGCTCGGCCGGGCAGCTGCAGTCACCCGCCGGCCTCGCCGGCACGACGGCTCTCGCAGCCGGACCCGATCACGTGCTCGCCCGGGGCCCGCGTCCGGTCCTGACGGCGGATGCTCCTCCCGCGTCCGGGCCGCTCGGAGCGGCCGCCTCGTACACCTTCGCGGCCGACCGCCCCGCCTCGTTCGCGATCGCCTCCGGCTCACTCCCCGACGGCCTGACCCTCAGCGCGTCCGGGCTCCTCTCCGGCACGCCGACGACCGCGGGCACGTCCACCTTCGCCGTCTCCGCGCGGAACCCCTTCGGCGCTACCGTCGGGGCCCCGCACACGTTCGCCGTGGCGGAGACGACGGTCGCGCCGACCCTGGCCGGCGACCCGCCCGCCGCGACGGTGGGCACCCCGTACGACTTCGACTACAGCGTGACGGGCACACCGGCGCCGACGGTCTCGCTCGTCTCCGGAACGCTCCCCGCCGGCCTGAGCCTCGATGATCGTGGCGGCCTGACCGGGACGCCGACCGCCGACGGACGCTCCACCTTCACCCTGCGGGCCTCGAACGCTGCGGGGAGCGCGGAGACCACCAGCACCGTCGTCGTCTCCCTCGCCGCCGCTGCACCGGCGATCTCCGGCACCCCCGGGCCGGGCGTCGTCGGCACCCCCTACGACTTCGGCTACACCGTCTCCGGCTTCCCCGCGCCGTCGGTGGCCGTCTCCTCCGGTGCGCTCCCGTCCGGCCTCACCCTGACTCCGGCCGGGCGCCTGACCGGGACTCCGTCCGCGCCGGGCACCTTCACGTTCACGCTGGCGGCCCGCGCCGGCACCGCCTCCGCGGAGACCACCAGCACCGTCACCGTCTCGTCGCCGACGGTCGCGCCGACCCTCTCCGGGACGGTCGCGGCCGGCGTCGTCGGCTCGGCCTACGACTTCCGCTACGCGGTGAGCGGCACGCCCGCTCCGTCGGTCTCCCTGGTCTCCGGCGCACTGCCCGCCGGACTCACCCTCGACGCGACCGGGCGCCTCTCCGGGACGCCGACCACGGCCGGGACCACCACCTTCAGCATCCAGGCCGCGAACTCGGCGGGCACGGCTCGGGCGACGAGCACGCTGACGGTCTCGCCGAAGCAGGTCGCGACGAAGGCCGATCTGCGCGTCGACCTCTCCGGGCCGGCCTCGGCGGTGAAGGGGAGGACGCTCACCTACACCCTCATCACGACGAACGCCGGTCCGGCCGCCTCGGCGTCGGTCTTCTCGCAGGTCGTCCTGCCCGCGGGTGTGCAGTTCGTCTCGGCGACCGGCTCGTACACCAGGGTCGGGAACGTCGTGGTGTTCCAGCGGGCCGGCCTGGCGGACGGGCGGACCGTGTCGGAGAAGATCACGGTGAGGGCGGCCGTCTCGGGCACGGCGACCGCGCTGGCGGCGGCGTTCTCGACGAAGACGCCCGACCCGTCCATCCGCAGCAACGCGGACACGGCGAGCACGACGATCCGCTGACCGCGGGAGCGTGACGGCGGGCGGTCCCTCGAGGGCCGCCCGCCGTTCTCGGTGCGGGAGCGTCGAGGTCCGCCGCGTCCGCGCCTCGTCTTCGACCGCTAGCCGGCCCGAGGACGGTAGAAGCGCACGACCGGGAGGGCAGCCGTCGGCGCCTCGCGCACGACGATCTCGAGGCGCTGGATCAGGGCCGGGACGGTCGGCGTGGTCTCGAGCCGGCACTCGAGCTCTCCGTCGCGGCCCGGCAGGAGGAAGGCCGCCTGCGCCGCGGAGGCGCTCCAGAGCAGCCGCTCCACCAGCGGCCTCGCGGTCGGGTCCTCGGCGAGCCCGCCGATCTCCGCGATCGCCGTGGCGAGGCGGCGGGCGCGCACGTCGGCCGGCACATCGCTCAGCAGGTTGGGGCTGAACAGGGCGCCGCTGCCCGGCTCCACCGCCCGGGTGAGGTCTCCCGCGACGATCGCGGCCTCGACGGCGGCGGCCGCGGCGAGCGTCGACGGGAGGAGGGTGATGGTCCGCGCCGGAGGAGCGGTGTCCTCGAGGGCGGCGCGGAGCAGTCCCGTCGCGGCGGCGGCGAGCTTCGCCCCGTTCGCGGTCGCGAAGACCACGGCCCCCAGTCCCGACTCCAGATGCCACCGCATGTTCGACGACCAGCCCGGCAGGCCGCCGGAGTGGTGGGCGATCCCGCCGAAGCGGACGTCGTGCTCGACGACGAGGCCGAACCCGTACGCGGAGCCGTCGAGCGTGCTCTCGACGGCGCGAGGGCTCAGCGCGGGGACCGGCGTCCAGCCGCGCTGCATCTCGCGGCGGGAGGCACGGCTCAGCACCGGGTCGTCGTCCGCGCCGTCCTCGCCCTCGAACGCGGAGGAGAGCCAGCCGCTCCAGCGGGCGATGTCGCCGACCGTGCTGAACATGCTCGCGGCGCAGGCGCCCGCTCCGGTGCCGGTCACGGGGCGGGGCACCCAGGTCCCTCCGTCGTCGAAGGTGCTGAAGCCGGCCGCCAGGTCGGTGCCGTCGGGGTAGTCGCCGCTGTCGTAGCGGGTGTCGTGGAGGCCGAGCGGCTCGAGGATCGTCCGCGTCGCGAAGGTCGGGAAGTCCTCCCCGGTCACGTTCTCGACGAGCACGCCGAGCAGCCAGAAGCCGATGTTGGAGTACTGGTAGACCTCACCCGGCCGCTCCGTGAAGGTCAGCCCGCGGCCGACGACCTCGAGGAACTCCTCCCGCGTCAGAGCCATGACGTCATCGGCCCAGCCGTTGTCCTCCGGGAGCCCCGAGCAGTTGCTGAGGAGCATCCTGATCGTCACGGGCAGCGGCAGGCCCGCGGAGTCGAGCGGGTCGGTGAACTCCGGCACGTGGTCGGCGACGCGGTCGTCGAGGCGGAGCAGCCCGCGGTCGCGCAGGATCAGCACCGCCGCCGCCTCGAAGCTCTTCGACATGGAGGCGATGCGGTGCACGGTCCCGGGCCCGGGAGCGGCGCCGTCGAGGCGGTGCTCGCCGCGGCCGTGGTGGACGAGCAGCCCGGTGCGGTCGAACAGGGCCCAGCTCACCGAGGGGGCCGGCGGCGCCTCCCCGTCGAACCACCGGGCCAGCCGGTCCTGGAGCGGCGGGGAGAGGAGCGTCGGCGGAGGGAGCGTCATGCCCTCATCCTCCCGCACGCGGCACAGGCCGCCGCGGTCCTGCGGGTCACCGCGGGAGGACGCCGTCGGGGCTCAGCCAGTCCGGGCGGCTCCCCTCGACCGCGTCCAGGACGTCCTCCTGCGGGCCGGTCGCCGATCTCCGCGGCGACGGCCGCTCCGGCGGGCTGACGGGTCCCGGCGAGAGCCCGGAGCGACCGCCGTCACCTGCGAGCCGGACGAGGAACTTCTCAGGTCCTCTTGCGTGTCGCAGGCGCGGAACCTAGTTTTGTCGAACCGGTTCGAAGCACTGTTGCTCCGACCCCGGACCGACGCCCGCCGTCGTCCGGCCGGCTGTCCCCACAGAAAGTGACCAGCGTGACAACGATGTCCTCCCCGAGGCGCGGCACCCGCTCCCTCGCCCTCGCGCTGAGTGCCGCGACACTCGCCGCCCTCGCCGTCGCTCTCCCGAGCGCCGAGTCCGCCTCCGCGGCCGACACCTCCGTCCCCGCCGACGCGCTCATCCTCCAGTACGACTTCGAGCAGGGGCAGGTGTCCGGATCCACGGTCGCCGACCTCTCGTCGAAGAAGCTCGACGGCACCGTCGTCAACAGCGCGAGAGCGACGTACGTCGCGGGTCGGAAGGCCGGTACGACCGCGATCGACCTTCCCGGGGGCGCGGCGGACTCGACCTCCGCGCCGTACCTGACCGTGCCGAACGGGCTCTTCCAGGGCGTGACGCAGACCACCGTCTCCGCCTGGACGAAGTGGTCCGGCACCGGAGGCTTCCAGTGGCTGTGGTGCCTGGGCATCAGCCCCGACGCCGCGTCGGCCTTCGCTCCGTCGTTCGACGGCGGCAGCGCCCGCGCGATCATCAAGCAGCTGAAGGACGGCGGCGAGACCGGAGTCTCCAGCTCCTCGCCGCTGCAGAAGGACCAGTGGGTCAACGTCACCGCGACGATGGACGGCACGACCGTGACCCTGTACCTCAACGGTCTGCAGGTCGCGACGGCTCCCGCCTCCGTCGACCTCGCGAAGCAGCTCTACTCCGCCTCCGCCTCCAAGAGCGGCAACATCGGCCGGGCGCTCTGGAACGTGCACCCCTACTTCGACGGAGCGATCGACGACTTCCGCGTCTACAACCGGGCTCTGACCGCCGCTCAGGTCCGGGGTCTGGCGGGCGACGCCGCGCCGGCCGTCACCGGCGTTCTCTCGACGAGCGTCGCGGTCACCACCGGCATCGGCGTCGCGCCGGCCCTGCCGGGGGTCCCCGCCACCTACTCCGACGGCGTGAACCGCGACGCCCCGGTCACCTGGGAGAGCGTCCCCGCCTCCGCGTACGCGAAGCGCGGCACCTTCACCGTGAAGGGCACCGTCACCGGCCTCGGCACCGCGGTCACGGCGACCGTCACGGTGCGCGCACTCGACGAGATGACCATCGACCTCGGCACGAGCACCGGGGAGTTCATGGGCGGCGCGTCCGGCACCCTCTACGGGGTCTACGGCGAGGGCCTCCCCTCCGACAACCTCCTCGAGGGGATCGACCTGCGCACGGTCTCGACCAAGGCGCAGGACGGGCCGCAGCATCCGGGCGCGGACGCGTTGAGCGTCGCGAAGGCCGTCGCCGACACCTCGGACGGCGACACCTACATCTACATGACGGACATCTACCGCGGCTTCCCCTACGAGTGGCCGGGCAGCACTCCCCAGGAGAAGCTGGCCGACTACCAGGCGAAGATCGCCACGCAGGTCGACCAGGTGCTCGCGCTCCCCGAGGAGTACCAGGACAACATCGTGTTCGTGCCGTTCAACGAGCCCGAGGGCAACATGTTCGGCAACGGGAAGTGGAGCTACGACGGGAAGAGCTGGCTGGAGGACCCGACCGCGTTCTTCGCGGCCTGGGACAGCACCTACGCGCTGATCCGCGACAGGATGCCCGACGCCCGCATCGCCGGACCGAACACCAGCGTCCTCTACGACCAGGTCCGCGGGTTCATGACCCACACGCTCGAGCAGGACACCGTCCCCGACGTGATGACCTGGCACGAGCTGAGCGCCCCGGGTGAGATCCGCACCAACGTCGACCGCTTCCGGGCCTGGGAGGACGAGCTGTACGCGGGCACGTCCTACGCCGGGAAGCACCTGCCGGTGAACCTCAACGAGTACGCCTTCAACTACCACACCTCCGTGCCCGGCCAGATGGTCCAGTGGATCAGCGCGCTCGAGGACAAGAAGGTCGACGGCGACATCGCCTACTGGAACATCGACGGCAACCTCTCCGACTCCGCGGTGCAGGCCAACCGCGCCAACGGCCAGTGGTGGCTCCTCAACGCCTACGCCTCGATGACCGGCGACACCGTCGCGGTCACGCCGCCCAAGCCCGGCCAGAGCTACACCCTCCAGGGCGTCGCGACCCTCGACACCGCGGCCAAGCAGGCGAGAGCCCTCTTCGGAGGCGTCGGCGGCTCGCAGAAGGTCGCGTTCGAGCGCATCCCGGCCGCCACCTTCGGCTCGAAGGTCCATGTGGAGGTCAGCGAGATCCGCTGGACCGGCCAGGTCGGCGACTCGGGAGCCCCGCAGACGGTCAAGGAGTTCGACGCGTCCGTCGTGGACGGCGCCCTCTCGCTGGACTTCGGCGGATCCCTCCCCGCGCTCGACGTCGACTCCGCCTACGAGGTCGTCCTGACCCCGGGCGCCAACGCGTCGTCGCCGTCCGCCTCGCCCGTCGACTTCCGCCAGAAGTACGAGGCCGAGGACGCCCGCTACACCGGATCGCGGAACCTCAACGGACCCGAGGGCTCGCCGACCAACGTCGGCGGCTTCTACACCTCGGGCGGACGCAACGTGGGCGGGATCCGCACCGGCGGTGACCTGAAGCTCGACTTCGCGGTCACCGTCCCGAAGGACGGCGAGTACGACCTCAGCGTCTTCGCCAACTCCCTCAACACCTACGCCGCCAACGCCCAGCAGGGTCCGATCAACGCGTTCCTGAGCGTCGACGGCGCTGCGGAGCAGGAGATCCTCCTTCCGCTGGCCTACAAGTTCGTGGTCTGGGACCACGCGGACACGAAGGTGAAGCTGACCGCCGGCACCCACACGATCTCGCTCGCCGCGAAGAACCTCGCCGGCACGAAGTCGACCGTGGGCGACGCGATCGTCGACAAGATCGAGCTCTCCCTCCCCAGCGCGGCCGTCGCGACCTCGATCCACGAGGCCGAGACCGGCACGCTCGACAACGGAGCGACGGCCGACTACTCCCGCGCCGGCGTCTCCGGCTCGGGCACGGCGAAGCTCACCAGCGGCGCCTCCACCACCGTCTGGGGCTACTCCGCGAAGGACGCGCCGTCCTCCGTGACCGTGGACACCCTGGGCGGCGGCACCGGCGACCTCTACGTGAACGATGTGAAGGTCGGGCCGGTGGGCGCGAGCTCGACCCGTCAGGTCTTCCTCTCGGGCGGCGTGAACAAGATCGAGGTCGTCGGCACGAGCGGCACGCTCCTCGTCGATCGGATCGTCATCGGAGCGAGCGCGAACCCGCCCGCGACGACGAGCTATGAGGCGGAGGCGGCCACGATCACCGGCCCCGCCACGGTCCGCGACCTGTCCTTCGCGTCGGGCGGCAAGGCCGTCGGGAACATCGGGGGCGGACGCGACGGCGACTCGACCCTGACCTTCGGCGACGTGAAGGCTGAGCAGGACGGGACGTACGCGCTCACGCTGCGCTACTCCAACGAGGAGCAGTCCCCCGCGACGCACTACAACCCCGACCCGCTCGCCCGCCACGCGGACATCACGGTCAACGGAGTGACGCAGCGCGTGCTCTTCCCGCACACGTTCCACCAGAACCAGCTGTGGGACCTGAGCGTGCCGGTCACGCTCAGGAAGGGCTCGAACACCATCGCGATCACCTCGAAGGAGCTCCCGGGCTTCGACGGGACGACCTACCTCTCCGACACCTTCCCCGGTGTCCTGCTCACCTCGCAGTACGCGCCCAACATCGACAGGATCTCGGTCACGCCCTTCGTCGGGCGGACCACGGGCCTGACGGTGAGCGGCACGGCGGCCTCGCGCTGCACCGCGGGGAAGGTCACGATCACGGGGACGGCGACCAACACCAGCGCGGTCGCCGCTGACATCACGATCGGCTCGGCCTGGGGCACGAAGACCTTCCCCGGGGTCGCTCCCGGCAAGACGGTCTCAGCCGCCTTCAGCACCCGCGCTGCGAGTGTCGGAGCCGGCGCTCTCGACGTGCGGATCGCGGGGACGGTCGACGGCGCTGCGGCGAGCGGATCCACGGCACCGGCCTACGGTGCGGCGCGCTGCGGCTGATCCGTCCAGAACGCCCTGACGCGGCCGGGCACCTCGTGCGCCCGGCCGCGTCGGCGTGTCGTCGGGACCGGAGGCTCCCCGACGGGGACGAGCGCGCCGTGGACGAGCAGAGCGCCGGAGCCGCAGCGTCCGGTCCTCGCTCCGGGGACGCGGCGCCCGAGTTGCGTGCGCCGCGCCGCACTGCCACTCTCGACACGGTTCGAGCGGGGGTGGAGATGGCCACGATCGGAGACGTCGCGAAAGCGGCAGGGGTCTCTCGCAGCACGGTGTCGTACGTCCTCTCCGGCAAGCGCAGCATCTCCCCCGAGACGCGCAAGCGCATCGAGGACGCGATCGCCGAGCTCGACTTCACGGTCAACGCCGGAGCACGGGCGCTCGCGACGCGCCGCACCATGGCGCTGGGCCTGCTCGTCCACTTCGACCCGGACGAGTTCGCGCCCGCGATGGTCGAGTATGTCCTCCCCATCACGGCCCGCGCCCGCGAGCTCGGCTACGACGTGCTGCTGGCCACCGAGGCCGACGGGGCGGCTGCCGTCCGCCGGCTCACGCGCTCCGGCCAGGTCGACGGACTGATCCTCCTGAGCGTCGCGGACGACGACGACCGGCTGCCCGTCCTGCGCGCCTCGCGGCGGCCCGGTGCCGCCCTCGGCGTGCCCGCGGACGCCTCCGGGGTGGACGTCTTCGACCTCGACTTCGGCGACGCGGCCCGCCTGCTGATCGAGCACCTGGGCGCCCTCGGGCATCGGAGCATCGGTCTCGTCACCCCTCCTGAGCGCGTCTTCGACCGCGGAGGGACCTACGGGCTCCGGTTCCGCGAGTCGGCTCTCGAGACCGCCGGTCGGCTCGGGATCGAGCTGGTGCTGCGCCCGGCCGCCACCGCCGCCGACGCCGTCGAGCCGATGGTCACGGCGTTCCTCGACGACAACCCCGGTCTCACGGCGCTGGTCGTCCACAGCGACCGGACCATCGCGATGCTTCCCGCGATCCTGGGCCGACGCGCTGTCGCCGTGCCCGGGCAGCTGTCCGTCGTGAGCCTGTACTCGGCCGAGTTCGCCCGCGACTTCTCGCTCCCCTACAGCTACGTCGAGACGGGTGCCGCCGAGCTCGGCGCGCACCTGGTCGACACGCTCGTCGAGCGGATCGAGCAGCCGTCCCGCGGCGAGGAGCCGTCGATCCGCCTCCTGCCCGCGCGTCTCGTCGACCGCGGGAGCGCCCGCGCGGTCTGAGGACCGCTCCGGAGCCCCCGAGGCCCGGTCAGAAGCGCGAGGCGACCTCGTAGAGGACCTCGTCGTCGCCCGCGTAGACGCCGTCGCGCCGCGGCCAGTGCGCGATCACGTCCGTGAAGCCGAGCTCCTCCGCCCGGCCGGCCATGTCCTCGAACCGGGCGACGCTCTCGAGGGAGTAGTCGCCCCCGGAGTCGAGCGAGAGGTGGCGCTCGACGGTGCGCGGGTCGCACCCGGCCGCGTCGAGCGCCGCGTCGAGCCGCCGGGAGAGGGACGCGACCGCCCGCCACCACTCCTCGCTCGACACTCCCTCCGGGCCGGTGGTGACCCAGCCCTGCCCGCGCTCGGCGACGAGCGCGAGGCCCTTCGGCCCGTTCGCGGCGAGGACGAACGGGACGCGGGGGCGCTGCACCGGCTCGCCCACCATCCGCGCCGAGCGGGCGGTGAACCACTCCCCCTCGAGGTCCACGCCGCTCGAGCCGGGCTCCTCGAAGCGCAGCAGCGCGTCGAGGGCCGTGACGAACTCGGTGAAGCGCTCGTGCCGCTGCCGGGGCGAGTAGTCGGGCTGCCCGAGCACGCGCGCGTCGAAGCCCGTGCCGCCCGAGCCGACCCCGAGGATCGTCCGACCGCCCGAGATCTCGTCCAGCGTCGCGATCTCCTTCGCGAACGGCACTGGGTGGCGGAAGTTCGGGGAGGTCACGAACGTGCCCAGGCGGAGCGTCTCGGTCACCATCGCAGCAGCGGTGAGGGTGGGGACGGTGGCGTGCCACGGCTGGTCGGCGAGGGAGCGCCAGGAGAGGTGGTCGTAGGTCCACGCGTGGTCGAAGCCCAGGCCCTCGGCCGACTGCCACTTCCGGCGGGCCTCGGCCCACGGGTCCTGCGGGAGGATGACGATGCCGTGTCGCATCGTCCGAGTGTACGAGCGCCGTCGGGTCAGAGCGCGGCGGGCGGCACCGGGGGTGGATCGGGCACCTCGTCCACGACCGAGCGCGGGACCATCAGGGTCGGCATCCGCACGCGCAGGCGCAGCGGTTCCCGCTCCGACGCGCCGAGCAGCTCGCGGGCGGCGCTCCGCACCTGCCGGGCGAGCGCCGGGTGCACGGCCCCCGGATCCTCGAACGCGGCGACCAGCTCGCGCAGCACTCGGGTGGTGCTCCGCGGGTCGCCGTCCTGCCTGGGCATCGGATCGGCCCCTCACTCTCGGCACGGCCGTCAGGGTCCCGGCGGTGCAGCGGATGTCTCGGGCCGACGGTAGGGCCGGGGACGGCGCCGTGGCACTGAGGTTGACAACGGGAGGACCCGGCGGATCGCGGTGCGCGGGGTGCGATCCGCGGCGAGGGCGGTCCTGGCGGGGAACGACGGCCACCGCCGGGAGAGCCCGCTTCCACGATCGCGCCCGTCCGGTCGCGGCTGCTCTCGGGGCGTGATCACGACGACGGAGCGGGTGGACGACTGGATCGAGGGCTGGTGCCGTGCACGCGGCGTGCAGCGCGTCCGCGAGGACGGAGCCTGGCTGGTCGATGTCGGAGCGGAGTCGCGCACGCGGGAGCGGATCCTGGTCGATCCGTCGCCCTCCGCGCTGCAGGCGGGCGCCGAGCAGACGGCCGGGCCCCGGGAGTGGATGACGGTCATCGGCCTGGGCGACGACGCCCGCCTCGCGCCCGCCGCCGGGCTGGAGCTCGTCGCGGGCGACGAGAGCCTGATGGCGGCGCTCCTCGGCCCGGGCAGCACCGCGGAGGGAGCCCTGCTCGAGGGTGCCCTGCTCGAGGCCGCCGACGGAGTGGCGAGCGTCCGGCTGCTGGTCGACGGAGTCGTCGCCGCTCAGGGCACCGCCGCCGTGCACGGGACGGTCGCGGTCCTGGACCGGATCGAGACCGATGCGCGGTTCCGCCGACGCGGGCTGGGACGGCGGGTCGTCGACGCCCTCACCGCCTGGGCCCGGTCCGAGGGTGCACGGAGCGGTCTCCTCGTCGCCAGCACAGACGGCCGCGCCCTCTACCTCACCCTCGGCTGGGAGGTGGTCGCGCCGGTGCGCATCTGGCGCGGGGCCGCACTCCGAGATCCGGGGCAGGGCTGCGCGGCCGCCGGGCGATGATCCCCCGCCGTACGGCCCTCCGGGAGCGCACGTCCGCCTGAGTACGGAATCCCGCGCAGCGCATACAAGCGGCGGAGAACGGCGGAGCAGCCGTGAAGCGGCCGCCCGCCGATCTGTATTCAGCCGATAACACCACCCTCGAAAGAGGGACGCCCGCTATCGCTCGAACGGCCTTGTCCGAGAAGCGGATCATCCGCTTCTCGGACTCGTGTCACCGCCCTCGGATCGTCAGCCGAGAGCGCCCTTCTCGGCCGAGTAGAGCTGCTTCACCTGCTCCGCGGTCAGCGCCCGGTCCCACACCCGCAGTCGGGCGAGGGAGCCGGCGAAGCGGTTGATCATCGTGCCGTCCCGGCCGACCGCTCCGACCACGAAGTCGCCCGGAGCCGCGTTGAGGCCGTCGGGGTAGACGTAGGGGTTCTTGGCGTAGGTCGCGCCGAGCTTGTCGGTGTACACCGGATACGCGGTGGCGGCGCCGTCGAGGTACGAGACCGCGACTGCGCCGTCATACGTCCCGACGTGCAGCTGCCACACGCCGCGCGTGATCCGGCGGGGCTCCACCGAGTAGTCGCGCGAGTACGGGTAGCCGGGCGTCGGCCCGCCGAGCTTCGAGACGTGCATGCACACGCGCTCCCAGCCGCCGTACTCGGGGAGGTTGTTGAACAGCGCATAGGAGCGCAGCGGCCCGACCGTCGACTCCTCCCAGACGCCCGCGATGCAGGCGCCGTCCGCGTCGGAGTTGAGCACCCACACCGCGATCGTCACCTGGCCGGTCGAGGCGCCCAGGTTGAGCGGGCCGACCTCGTCCTTGGGGACGACCAGGTGGTCCGTCGTCCCGTTGAGGGCGACTCCGGTGCCGAACGGCGTGGCGACGGCGCGGGCGGAGGAGCCCGCGCCCTGCCGGAGCGCCGGAGCGCCCGCGACGGCCGAGGCGAAGGGGGCGGCGCTCTCGGCGAAGGACCACTCCGCGATCGGCGTGGGCACGGTGACCGTGGGGACCGGAGCGGCGTCGCCGACCACGAACGCGTCGAGGATCAGGTTGGTGCCGCTCGAGGCCGGGTTGCGGCCGCTCCCGCGGCGGATGGTCACCGTGTGCGGCCCGGCCGCGAGCTGTCCGCTGCTCCAGACCGTCTGCTTCGACCGCGTCGCGGCGCTGTAGCGGTCGACGGACGCGACCTTGACTCCGTCGAGCTCGACCTCGTTGATGCCGGACGAGCCGGTGAGGCGGCTGATCCAGCTCACGCTGGTACCCGTGAAGGCGAGGGTGGCGGAGGCGCCCGCGGTGGTCGAGTAGGCGATGCTGCCGCCGCTGTCCGTGCTCGCCTTCAACGTCGACCAGGTGCCGGTCGTGACGATCGGGGCGGCGCCGTTCTCGTAGGTGCCCGCTCCGGGCAGCGTCGTCGCCGGCGGAGGCGTCGCGTCGCCGACCACGAAGGAGTCGAGCAGCAGGTTGGTCCCGGTCGAGGCCGGATTGCGGCCGCTCCCCCGGCGGATCGTCAGCGTGTGCGGCCCGGCGGCGAGCTGTCCGCTGCTCCACACCGTCTGCTTCGAGCGGGTGGACGCGCTGTAGCGGTCGACGGAGGCGACCTTCACACCGTCGAGCTCGACGTCGTTGATCCCGGAGGACGACGTGAGTCGGCTGATCCAGGCGATGCTCGTGCCGGTGAAGGCGAGCGTCGCGGAGGCGCCGGAGCTGGTCGAGTAGGCGATGCTCCCGCCGCTGTCC
Source organism: Rathayibacter sp. AY2B5 (assembly GCF_002931645.1). Lineage (NCBI taxonomy): Bacteria > Bacillati > Actinomycetota > Actinomycetes > Micrococcales > Microbacteriaceae > Rathayibacter > Rathayibacter sp. AY2B5. The sequence goes on from NZ_PSUE01000014.1 coordinate 84,270, forward strand.
GCGGTGGCCTTCAGCGTCGTCCAGGTGCCGGTGGTGACGATCTGCGCGGCGCCGTTCTCGTAGGTGCCCGCGCCGGGCAGCGTGGACACGGGCGGCGTCTCGGGCTCGGGCTCCGTCTGCGGCACGGGGCCCTCGGCGATCCAGCGCTGGAAGGTGTCGAGCATCTCCTTGTTGGTGAAGCTCGGGACCTTGTGCCCGTCGGTGCCCTCCCCCGGGTGGGTGCGGACCGTCGCCTCCTTCGCCAGGGGCAGGGCCGCGGCGTGGAGGGCGGCGCCGTGCAGGGCGAACGGCACGACCTTGTCGTCGGGCGATCCGGTGATCCTCAGCCGCGCACCGCGCCACACCGACGCGGGCAGCCGCGCCGGGTTGGTGGCGGCGATGGCCGCGGCGTCGGCGTACTCGGGGCCGATCCGGTCCGGTTCGCTCGCCGCCCGCTCCTCCATGTCGTAGGAGCTGTTGCAGAGGTACGCGCCCCGGATGTTCGGCACCATCCGCTTCCCGTAGGCCCAGGTCAGAAGCGGCCCGCCCCCGGAGTCGGAGCGCAGGAGGCTCGCGTCGATCCGCCATACCGACGAGGCCCAGGCGACGACAGCGGCCTGGATCTCGATCGCCCGCGGGCTCGACCAGATGCTGCCGCCGTAGGTCGGGCAGATGCTGACGATGCCGCGGTCCACGGCGAGGTCGGCCGAGTACGCGAAGGCGCTCGAGAGCGCCGTGTGGGTGCCGTTGCGGGCGTGGTAGTACCAGAGCATCGATGCGCCCCTGGTCTGCGACGGAGGCGTCGCGTGCGGCACGAACAGGCGCGCCCGGTCCCCCGCGACGACGACGTCGATGATCTCGTAGCGCTTCCCGCCCGTCTTCGACGTGGCGGTGGACAGGCGCGAGACCTCGCCGGGCAGTCGGGGCACCGCGGTGAGGTCGCCGGCCGCGAGGGCCGGCGTCGCGAAGGCGATCGCGCCCGCGCCGGCGACGGATCCGGCGAGGATCGTGCGGCGGGAGAGAGCGGAGAGGGCCTTGACGCCCGATCGGGAGCCGGTGCGGGAGGAGTCGGCGGAGTCGCCGACGGCAGTGTCCTGAGGAGTCACGGAAGAGAGAGCCTTTCCGATCGTCACCGTTCCGGGTACACCGATCGAAAGAGGAGGAGAAGGCGTTCAGTGAACGAGCGGCAGCGCTCGCGCTACTGATGCGGATCGCCGTCTCCTCAAGAAGGAAAGGGAAGCCGGATCAGGCTAACAGAGGGGATGAGAAGGGGTTCAGTATTTCTACCCACCGTTTTATCAACCGGAGGAGAATGGGCGAGGAATCGCTTATCCGGCCGCTTGTCGTCCCTTTTCCGGTGACACGACGCGTGCTGGACACCGCCGTCTGGCAGGATGCCCCCGTGTCGGAGACGGGTCGGCTGCAGCGGGGCGGCGCCCTCCCCGTGCTCCTCGTGTTCCTCCGCCTCGGGCTGACCTCGTTCGGCGGGCCGATCGCGCACCTCGGCTACTTCCGCGAGGAGTTCGTGGTGCGCCGCGGCTGGCTGACCGATCGCGCGTACGCCGACCTCGTCGCGCTGTGCCAGTTCCTCCCCGGACCCGCGTCCAGCCAGGTCGGGATGGCGGTCGGCCTGCAGCGCGCGGGACTCGCCGGACTGGTCGCCGCGTGGTGCGGATTCACGCTCCCCTCGGCGATCGCCCTGGTCCTCGTCGCCGGGCTCGTCGCCGGTGCGGGCGACGTCGCCTCCGCCGGCTGGCTCCTGGGCCTCCAGGCGGCGGCGGCCGCGGTCGTCGCGCAGGCCGTGCTCGGGATGGCGCGCTCGCTCGCACCGGACCGCCGCCGCGCGACGATCGCCGGCGCAGCGGCTGTCGCCGTCCTCCTCGCCCCGGAGCCCGCGCTGCAGGTGGCGGTGATCGCGGCTGCGGGCCTGGCCGGCGTTCTCTGGCTCCGCCGCGAGGAGGGGGCTCCGGACGACGGCCCGGGGTTCGCGGTCCGGATCCCGACGGCGCTCGCGGTCTCGGCCCTCGCCCTCTGGGGGCTCCTCCTGGTCGGCCTCCCCCTGCTCGCCGCGCTCACCGGCGAGGGAGCGGCGGGTCTCGCCTCCGTCTTCTACCGGTCGGGCGCTCTGGTGTTCGGGGGCGGCCACGTCGTGCTGCCTCTGCTGGAGGCGCAGACGGTCGGCGCCGGCACGGTCGGGCAGAGCGAGTTCCTGGCCGGATACGGGGCGGCGCAGGCGGTGCCCGGCCCGCTCTTCACCTTCTCCGCGTTCCTCGGCGCGGTGGGCGCGGGGACGCCGGACGGTGTCGCGGGGGCGGCGATCGCGCTGGTCGCGATCTTCCTGCCGGGCGCTCTGCTCGTGGTCGGCGTGCTCCCGTTCTGGCAGCGGCTGCGGCACCTGCCGGTCGCGCAGAGGGCGCTGGCCGGCGTGAACGCCGGCGTGGTGGGACTGCTCGGCGGCGCCCTCTACGATCCGGTGCTGACCGAGGGCATCGGCTCGACCGGCGCTCTGACGCTCGCGATCGGCGCCTTCGTGGCGCTGACGCGCTGGACCGTGCCCCCGTGGATCGTCGTCCTCGCCGCCGCGGGCCTCGGCGCCCTGCTCCTCTGACTCCCTCCGGGGACGACGATCCGGACCAGCCCTGGCAGTCTGGACGCATGAGGGCTCGGGGGACGACAGCGGCAGTGGCGACGACGGCAGCGGCGGGGCTCCTGCTGCTGGGCGGGTGCACCGCCGGCGGCGGGGCCGAGGCGGGCGCCACGGCGTCCGCGCCCGCCTCGCGGACGCCGAGACCCGCCATCACCGACCTGATCACTCCGAGCCCGACCCCCTCCGCTCCGGCGACCGCCGAGCCGGTCGGAACCGTCGTCGACGCCGGGCCGGTCGGCGAGGGAGTCCCCGCCACCGTCTCGGGCACCGGCCCGGCCGACGTGTCGTTCCAGCGGCAGGGCGAGTTCGCGGTCGTCCTGAGCCTGGACTGCTCGGCCTGCACCGGCACGGCGATCGTCACCGCCGCGGGCCGGATGACGCCCTTCGGCGAGGCCGCCGCCCCGATGACGGGGTCGTTCCTGACCGGGATCTTCCGCGACGACCCCGTCGAGCAGCAGGTGATCGTCCGAGCCGACGGGCCGTGGACGCTCGGCCTGCAGAGCTGGAACGACCTCGCGACGGTGAGCGGTGCGCAGTCCGGCACCGGCCCGGCCGTCCTGTTCTTCTCCGACGACGTCCCGCGCGTGACGGTCGACTACACGCCCGCGGGTCCGGACGACTCGTTCTCCGGCCGCGTGTTCACGACCTCCGATCAGCCGCAGCTGTTCGGCGACTCCGTCGCCTTCTCCGAGGTGTTCGAGGCCGACCTGCCCGGCGTCATGGCCGTCCAGACCGAGGGGACCTGGACCGTGACGCCGACGCCCTGACCCGGGGTCGCGACGCGCCGTCCGCGGAGTCGGGGAACGGGCGCCCCTCGGCCCAGACCCGCTGCACGCGGAGCGACGCGTCGAGCAGGACGACGTCGGCGCGGTACCCGGGGGCCAGCAGGCCGAGGTCGCCACGGCCGAGCACGCGGGCGGGAACGGCGGTGAGGGCGGCGACGGACGCCTGCAGCCCGAGCCGGCCGGGCCCGACGGCCCGCCGCAGGGACTCCTCCTGCGTGAGCGTGGATCCGGCGAGCACAGCGGTGCCCGCGAGCCGGGCGACGCCGCCGAGCACCTCGACGTCGAGCGGGCCGAGGCGGTGCACTCCGTCACCCGCCCCGGCCGCCGCCATCGCGTCGGTGACGAGCGCGATCCGCCCGGGAGCCGCCGCGAACGCGAGCCGCACCACCTCGACGTCCACGTGCCGGCCGTCGAGGATCAGCTCGAGCGCGACCCGCTCGTCCCCCAGGGCCACCGGGATCGGGCCCGGGGAGCGGTGGCCGATCCCGGGCATGGCGTTGAACGCGTGCGTGACCAGCCGGGCTCCGCGGTCGAACGCTGCCCGCGCCTGGTCGGCGTCCGCCTCGGTGTGGCCCACCGCGACCACCGTGCCGGCGCCGGCGAGCCGCTCCACCGCGGCGAGGGCTCCCGGCAGTTCGGGCGCGAGCGTGATCTGCGCGAGGCGTCCGCGGGCGGCGTCCAGCAGCCGGCTGACCGCGCCGGAGGAGGGGTGCACGAGAGCCGCGGGGTCGTGCGCTCCCCTGCGCGAGGGCGCGAGGAACGGGCCCTCCAGGTGCGCGCCGAGCACGAGCGGGTCGGCGGCCGCGAGAGCCGAGACCGCGTCCAGAGAGGCCTCCAGCTGCTCCAGCGGTGCCGACACCAGGCTGACCAGCGAGCGCGTGGTGCCGCGGGAGCGGTGCAGCGCGAGGCCCGCGCGGATCGCCTCCGCTCCTCCGTCGAAGGCGTGACCGCCCCCTCCGTGCACGTGGAGGTCGAGGAAGCCCGGGACAGCGGTGAGGCCCCGCGCGTCGTGCAGCTCCGCCCCCTCCGCCTGCGCCTGCCAGCCGGTGCCGGTGCCGGTCGCCGTGATCGCGCCGTCTCGCGCGCGGAGCCAGTGGTCCTCCACCGTCCCGGCCGCGTCGACCTTCCGTGCGCTGTGGATGATCAGCGCGGCGTGCGCCATGCGGTCCCCTCCTGGGTGTCGGTTCCGGATCGTCGGGGACTCCGCCCCCTCCCGACGATGGCACAGCCCCTGCCGGTCGAGCCGGTCTGACTCCGATCACTGCGCCACCCGAACGCATTCCGCGCCTCCGCGTCACGAACAGGGACCTCCCGCGTCTCCTGTGCATGCCTCCCCTGGACACCCGAACCCC
>NZ_PSUE01000015.1:0-79262 GCF_002931645.1 Rathayibacter sp. AY2B5
AAATTGGCATTGAACATAGTGCACGCTGTTGAGTTCTCAAGAATCGGACACATCCCGCCTCCACACCAGAACGGTGCTTCACAACGAAAGTGATCGAAGATATTGTTGCTTGCGTCATACGCGTCTTCTCGGTAGACTAGGAGAAGTTTCTTTCTCCCTGTCGCCGTGGCAACTTGTATAACTTAGCACATCCGCAGGCCGTGTCAAATCCGGCTTCTTCGCGATGCCGTCACGCTCATAGGCGCTCCGACGTTGCTCGGTTCAGGACCTGAGTCCTGCGCCGGGCGGCGAAGTTGCTGGATCCGAGGAATCCTGCGAAGGCTTTACATCCGTGCGGCAGACCTGCTCCGAAAAGCTGTCTTGCCGAGTGGATGGTCCCGATTGAGGCCGGGACGTAGGAGCTGCTGCTCTTTCCGTTTCCCTGCGGCCTTTGTGGCGACTCGGAATAAGCTACGCAGCGATCGCGGTGCTGTCAAACGACGGGCCGAAATCGCACATCCCGGGCGTGTCGGGATCAGGGGTCCTCCCCGTCGGCGCCCGGTTCCGCGGGCGGATCCGGGGTCCGAGCCGGCTGCATCGGACCGAGGCGGGCACCCGCGCGCGCGGGATCCGACTCCACCGAGTGGAAGGACCCTCCCCGGTAACGACGAGGAGCGCGCGACCCGGATCGCTCCGGTACCGCGCGCTCCTCGAGGGGATGCCGGGACTACGCCCCGATGCCGACCGCCTCGGGGGAGACGTCCGCATCGGGAGCCGAGGGCTCGAGCGCCTCGGCGACGCGCTGCGAGAGCGACGAGTCGACGTTCGCCCAGTACTGGAGCACGCGCTGCCGCAGCTCCGGACGGGTGACCTTCGACACGTGGCCGGCGATGTTCGCGACCAGGCGGGCGCGCGCGTCGTCGTCGAGGACCTCGCGGTAGAGCGTCCCCGCCTGACCGAAGTCGTCGTCCTCCGGGTGGAGGGTCGCCGCGGCGCGCGTCAGCTCGCCGTCGGTCTCCCAGCCGGCCGACTCCGCCGCCCGGGCGGGATCGGCGTGGGCGCCGCCCATCGTGTTCGGCGCGTAGACGGGCACCTCGGACTTCTGGAAGTCGAACCGCATGGGGCCGTCCTTCGAGTACGAGTGCACGGGCGACTTCGGCGCGTTCACCGGCAGCTGCGCGTGGTTGGTCCCCACGCGGTAGCGGTGCGCGTCGGCGTAGCTGAAGATGCGCGCGAGGAGCATCTTGTCGGGGCTGGCCGCGATCCCGGGCACGAAGTTCGAGGGGGCGAACGCCGCCTGCTCGATCTGCGCGAAGTAGTTCTCGGGGTTCCTGTCGAGCGTCATGGTGCCGACCTGGATCAGCGGGTAGTCCGAGTGGGGCCAGACCTTGGTGAGGTCGAACGGGTTGAACCGGTAGCTCTTCGCGTCCTCGTACGGCATGACCTGCACGGACAGCGTCCACGAGGGGAAGTCGCCGCGGTCGATGGCGGAGGACAGGTCGCGGATGTGGAAGTCCGCGTCCTCACCGGCGATCTGGTCGGCCTGCTCCTGGCTCAGGATCTCGACGCCCTGATCGGTCTTGAAGTGGTACTTGACCCAGAAGCGCTCGCCGGCGGCGTTGATCCACTGGTAGGTGTGCGAGCCGAAGCCGTCCATGTGCCGCCACGAGGAGGGGAGGCCGCGGTCGCCCATGAGCCATGTGACCTGGTGGGCCGACTCGGGCGAGAGGGTCCAGAAGTCCCACTGCATGTCGTGGTCGCGCAGGTGGCTGCCGGGCAGGCGCTTCTGCGAGCGGATGAAGTCGGGGAACTTGATGCCGTCGCGGATGAAGAAGACGGGGGTGTTGTTGCCGACGAGGTCGTAGTTGCCCTCGCTCGTGTAGAACTTCAGCGCGAAGCCGCGGGGGTCGCGCCAGGTGTCGGGCGAGCCCTGCTCGCCGGCGACCGTGGAGAACCGCGCGAGCATCTCGGTCTCGACTCCGGGCTGGAAGAGCGCGGCACGCGTGTAGGCGCTGACGTCGGCGGTGGTGGTGAAGCGTCCGAAGGCTCCGCCGCCCTTGGCGTGGACGACCCGCTCCGGGATGCGCTCGCGGTTGAACTGGGCCAGCTTCTCGACGAGGTAGTGGTCGTGGAGCGCGAGGGGTCCGTCGGCTCCGACGCTCAGCGAGTGGTCGTCGCTCGCGACCGGTGCTCCGGAGTTCGTGGTGGTGAATCGTTCCTCGGTCATGTTCCTCCTGTCGGCGAGGGGCACGGGGCCCGCCGCTGCGGTGTAGCGGATGTCGGTCAGTGGGCCAGGGCCAGGCAGTCGGGGCAGGTGCCCCAGAACGTGACGTCGGCGGTGTCCACGGCGAAGCCGCTCGCGGTCTGCGGATGCAGGCACGGCGCCTCCCCGACGACGCAGTCGACGTCGGCCACGGCCCCGCAGCGCCGGCACACCACGTGGTGGTGGTTGTCGCCGACCCGCAGCTCGAACCGGCGGGGATGGCCCTCCGGCTCGATGCGGCGGACGATCCCGGCGTCGGTGAACGCCGAGAGCACTCCGTAGACGGCCTGGGCCGAAGCCTCGGGGAGGCCCTCGCGCACTCGGGCCAGGACCGCGTCGACCCCGGAGTGCGGGTGCTCCTCGAGAGCGAGGAGCACCGCGCGCCGGGTGGCGGTGACCTTGAGCCCGGAGGCTCGGAGCCGCTCGTCCACTGTCGTCATGCCGAGGACACTACCCGAGTTGTCTTGAGCGGATCAAAACAACGGGCGGCGTGGCGCGCTCGCCCGGGTGAACGGCCGGGAACGCTCCGGCGGCCACGCGGAGGCTCCGATCAGGCGACCGGACCCTCGACCAGCACGACCTGGGCGGAGCGGGCGGCGCCCGCGGAGTCGGTCCACGAGATCGTCACCGACTCCCCGGGCTCGCGCTGCGCGAGCGAGGCGGACAGCTGATCGGCCGAGGCGACGGCGACCCCGTCGACCGCGGTGACGACGTCCCCCGCCTCGAGGCCCGCCTGCGCGGCCGGCCCGCCCTCGACGACTCCGCCGATCACGGCGCCGGACGCGGTGGTCGCGAGCGCGCGCGAAGTCGGAGACGCGGTGCCGGAGGAGAGGGAGACGCCGAGGAAGGCCGGATAGCCGATCTCGACGGTGGCCGTGTCGGCGCCCGCCTCGATGGTGGCCACGATGTCCAGGGCCTTCGAGATCGGGATCGCGAAGCCGGTGATGTCGGCCGTTCCGCTGGAGGCGGCGGTGTCCATCCCCACGACGCGGCCGGCGGAGTCGACGAGCGGGCCGCCGGAGTCGCCGGAGACGATGTCTGCGTCCGTCTGGATCAGCCCGGTCAGCGTCTCGGCGGAGATCCCCGACTCGGAGCGGGTGGTGATCTGCTGATCGAGACCGGTGACCGTGCCGGTGGCGGCGACCAGGTCGCCCGTCCCTCCCGCGTTGCCGACGGCGGTCACGGTGTCGCCCACAGCGACCCCGTCCGTGTCGAGCGAGGCGGGGGTGAGGCCGGAGGCGTCCTCCAGCTGCAGGACGGCGACGTCGTTCGTCGCGTCGGTGCCGACGACGCGGGCGGTGTAGCTGCGGCCCGTCGACTCCACCGTGACCGAGATCGCGGTGGCGCCCTCGACGACGTGGTTGTTGGTGAGGATCATGCCGTCGGAGGTGAGGATCATGCCGGTGCCGGCCGAGCGGGCGCCCTGGTAGGTGAGCTCGGAGGTGATCGTGACCACGCCGGCGGTCTGCGCGGTGCTCGCGGCCACGGCGTCGGTCGCGCCGGTGGCCGGCTCGGAGGCGGAGGAGCCGCCCTGCGTCGATCCGCCCCAGGAGGGGACGATCACGTACCCGCCGCCGAAGGATCCCCGCGAGCCGCCGGGGTAGACGATCGTAGCGGCGCCGGCCGAGGCGGAGGAGGCCGCCTCGGTGCGGCCGGCGGTGGCGACTCCGCCTGCTGTCACTCCGATCAGCACGGCGAGGCCGAGGCCGCCGGCGATCAGCGCCCGACGACGACGACGACGGTCGTCCGCGCGCAGCGCGCGCACCTCGTCGGCGCCCGTCGCCTCGGTGGTGGCGGGCTGGTCGGTGAGCTCTCGCTCGTCGGATTCGTGTCGCTCGTTCATGGTGTCGTCCTCGTGCCGGGGCCGCCCCTGACGGCGACCGGTTCCCATTCCACGCCCGGCCTCCCCGCGCCGCCTGGACGATGCTTATGCGGTTCCTATGAGCGCTCGCCCGTCTGAATGGTTGTAGCTTCAACCAAAAGCGGGTAGCGTCTCCGCCGTGACCACCTCCTCCCCCGACCTGCTCGCTCCCGACACCGCGATGGGCGCGGTGACCCTCCGCGTCGCCGACCTCGACGGGATGATCGCCTACTACCGCGACGCCGTGACGCTCGAGCTGCTCTCGCACGACGGACCGGTCGCGGTGCTCGGCCGCGGCGGAGTGCCGGCCGTGATCCTCCAGCACGCGCCCGAGCTGGTGCACGCCTCGCCGCGCAGCGCCGGCCTCTTCCACACGGCGATCCTCTTCGAATCGGAGGCGGCGCTCGCCGCGGCCGTGTACAGCGTCGCGACCCGGCACCCCGGCTCCTTCACCGGCAGCTCCGACCACCTGGTCAGCAAGGCCTTCTACTTCGACGACCCCGAGCACAACGGCGTCGAGCTCTACTGGGACCGCGACCGCACGCAGTGGTCGTGGACGCACGGGCGGATCGAGATGAGCACGCTCTTCCTCGACCCGAACGCGTTCCTGCAGGAGCACCTCACCGAGGAGTCGATCGCGCAGCCGCGCCTCGGCGGCGCCTCCGTCGGCCACGTGCACCTGAGCGTGGGCGACGTCGCCACCGCGAAGGAGTTCTACGTCGACCGGCTCGGCTTCGAGACGACGATCGCGTACGGCGGGCAGGCGCTCTTCGTCTCGGCGGGCGGCTACCACCACCACATGGCGATGAACACCTGGAACTCGGCGGGCGCCGGACGCCGGCAGCAGGCCCTCGGCCTCGGACAGGTCGAGATCGTGGTGCCCGGCGCCGACGACCTCGGCGCGCTCGGCGAGCGGCTGGCCCGCTCCGGAGTCGCCACCCGCGACGACGGCCGCACCCTCGCCTTCGAGGACCCCTGGGCGAACGCGATCCGCGTCACGACCTCCTGAGCGCCGCCGACCGCGGGGACCCCCGCGGGTACGATGGTCGCGCGGAAGACCGCACTCCCCCGAGACTCCGGAGAACACGGTGCCCACGATCGTCGTTGAAGTCATGCCCAAGGCCGAGCTGCTCGACCCGCAGGGGAAGGCCGTCGCCGGCGCGCTCGCGCGGCTGGGCCACTCCGCCCTCCACGGCGTGCGGGTGGGCAAGCGCTTCGAGATCACCGTCGACGAGGTGACCGACGAGGTGCGCGCCTCGGTGCAGCGCATCGCCGACGAGATGCTCTCGAACTCGGTGATCGAGGACGTCGTCGGGATCCACTACCCGGCGGAGGCCGCCCGATGAGGATCGGCGTCATCACCTTCCCCGGCTCGCTCGACGACCGCGACGCCCAGCGCGCCGTCCGGTTCGCGGGTGCGGAGCCGGTCGCGCTGTGGCACGGCGACCACGACCTCGACGGCGTCGACGCGATCGTCCTGCCGGGGGGCTTCTCCTACGGCGACTACCTGCGCTGCGGCGCCATCGCCTCCCACTCCCCGATCATGCGCGAGGTCGTCGACGCGGCGAACGCCGGGACCCCGGTCCTCGGCATCTGCAACGGCTTCCAGATGCTCACCGAGGCGCACCTGCTGCCCGGCGGCCTGATCGCGAACGACATCGGATCCTTCGTCTGCCGCGACCAGCGCCTGATGGTCGCGAGCACCGAGACCGCCTGGACGAACGGCTTCGAGCCCGGCCAGGAGATCACGATCCCGCTGAAGAACGGCGAGGGCGGCTACATCGCCTCGGCCGACACGCTGCTCGAGCTCGAGGCGGAGGGACGCGTCGTCGTCCGCTACCTCGGCCACAACCCGAACGGCTCGATGAACGACATCGCCGGCATCAGCAACCGCCGCGGCAACGTGGTGGGGCTCATGCCGCACCCGGAGCACGCCGTCGAGGAGGGCTTCGGGCCCGACACGGCCGCCGCGATGCGCTCGGGTGTGGACGGGCTGACGTTCTTCACGTCGGCGCTGCGCTCGCTGCTCGCCTCCGCCTGACGCATCCGATCCGGCCGGCTCCGCCCGCCCGCGACGCACGAGACCCCCGGTTCCGGCCGGGGGTCTCGTGCGTGATGGGCGATGTTCGCGGCGCCGCTCAGGGCCCGGTCAGGACCTCGGGCTCGGGGGTCATCGAGATGGTGGGGATCGAGGCGGTGATCACGGTGCCGTCGGAGCGGCGGGTGCCCTCGATGTCGGACGTGGTCGGCGCGCCGTGCAGGCGGCGGCCCTGGTGGGTGAGCGGGACGCGCACGGGGCTGCCGGCGGCGACGTGCACGCGCTCGTCGCGGACGGTGATCGCGGCGGAGTCGCCGGTCTCGACCGTCAGCAGGACCTCGGTCTGCGTCACCTCGACGCGCACGCGCGTGCCGTGGAGGGTGATGCGGAAGGCGAGGCGGTCCCAGTCGTCGGGAAGGCGCGGATCGAGCGTGATCCGGCCGCCGTGGTCGCGCATCCCGCCGAAGCCGTAGACGAGGGCGCTCCAGACGCCGCCCGTCGAGGCGACGTGGATGCCGTCCGCGGTGTTGCGGTGCAGGTCGGCGAGGTCGACGAACAGCGCCGACAGGAAGTAGTGGCGGGCCAGGTCGCTGTAGCCGACCTCGGCGGCGATGATCGACTGCACGACGGCCGAGAGGGTCGAGTCGCCGGTGGTCAGCGCGTCGTAGTACTCGAAGTCGGCACGCTTCTGCTCGGCGGTGAACTCGTTGCCCTGCAGCAGCAGCGCGAGCACGACGTCGGCCTGCTTGAGCACCTGGAAGCGGTAGATCACCAGCGGGTGGAAGTGCAGCAGCAGCGGGCGCTTGCTCGCGGGGGTGTTCTCGAGGTCCCACAGCTCCTTCTCGAGGAAGGCCGCGTCCTGCGGGTGGATGCCCGCCCGCGCGTCGAAGGGGATGTGCATCTTCTCGGCGGCGCGCGCCCACTCGAGCACCTCGCCCTCGTCGAGAGCGAGGCGGTCGGCCATCCGCTCGTACGCGGCGGGCTCGACGGCCTTCAGCAGCTCGACGGCGCGGGCGGCCGAGCGGAGGTTCGCCCGGGCCATGACGTTCGTGTACAGGTTGTCGTTGACGACGGTCGTGTACTCGTCCGGCCCCGTCACTCCGTGAATGTGGAAGTGATCGTCGCCGTTGCTGCGCCAGAAGCCCAGATCGGCCCACATCCGCGCGGTCTCGACGAGGATGTCGATCGCTCCGCGGGCGAGGAAGTCGTCGTCGCCCGTGGCGCCCACGTACTGCATGAGCGCGTAGGAGATGTCGGCGTCGATGTGGTACTGAGCGGTGCCGGCGGCGTAGTACGCCGACGACTCCTGACCGTTGATGGTGCGCCAGGGGAAGAGCGCGCCGCGCTGGTTGAGCTCGGAGGCGCGCGCCCGGGCGGCCTCGAGCATGTTCTGCCGGAAGCGCAGGGCGTTCCGGGCGACGAGGGGCGCCGTGTAGCTGAGGAACGGGAGGACGTAGACCTCGGTGTCCCAGAAGTAGTGGCCGCCGTAGCCGGAGCCCGAGACGCCCTTGGCCGCGACTCCGCCGCCGTCGGTGCGGGCGGTGGACTGGGCGAGCTGGAAGAGGTTCCAGCGGGTGGCCTGCTGGATCGCGGGCTGGCCGTCCAGCTGCACGTCGGAGCGGGTCCAGAAGTCGTCCAGCCACTCGCGCTGCTTGACGAACTGCTCCTCGACCGGCGTCTCGCGGGCGCGGTCGAGCGTGCGGTCGCAGCGGTCGGCGAGCTCGCGCACGGGCACGCCGCGGGAGGTGTGGTAGGTCAGCGTCTTGACCAGGCGGACCGGCCGGCCGGCCTTGGCCTTCACGCGGTAGACGTGCTTGGCGAGGTCGTCGTCGATCTGGGAGGTCTGGTCCCACTCGTTCTCGGTCTCGAGCTGGTGCTCGGCGCCGCAGGCGACGGTCATCTGGGAGTTGGTGGTCCGGTAGCCGAGGAGGTAGCGGGTGCCGCTGACGCGCTTGAGGCGCGGCTGGAGCACGCGGTCCTCGAACGACTCCGCCTTGCGCGGGTCGAAGCCGGCGCCCTCGCTGCCGGAGGGGGCGTGGTACTCGTCCACGCCGTCCTGGCGGTTGAGGATCTGGCTCGAGATCAGCACGGACGCGTCGTGGTCGAGCATCTCGACCTCGTAGTCGAGGATCGCGAGGTGCCGGTCGGTGAACGAGACCAGGCGGCGCGAGCGGATCAGGACGCGCTTGCCGGAGGGGGTGCGCCACTCCAGCTCGCGGGTGAGCACGCCGTTCGCGAAGTCGAGGCGGCGCGAGTAGGCGAGGACGTCGGCCTCGCTCAGCACGAAGGGCTCGTCGTCGACGTAGAGGCGGATGATCTTGGCATCCGGCACGTTGACGATGGTCTGGCCGACGCGGGCGAAGCCGAACGCCTCCTCCGCGTGGCGGATGGGCCAGGTCTCGTGGAACCCGTTGATGAAGGTGCCGTAGGCGTAGCCGTCGCGCCCCTCCTCCACGTTGCCGCGGAGGCCGAGGTAGCCGTTGCCGGTGGCGAAGAGCGTCTCGGTGCGGCCCTGCAGCTCGGAGGCGAACTCGGTCTCGACGAGGGCCCACTCGTCGATCGGGAAGCGGTTCCGGTCGAGCGGGTCGGAGGTGATGGGGTTCATGCGGCGTCCTCGGGGGCGGGAGCGGTGGGGAGGAAGGGGAGCAGCTCGGCCAGGTCGTCCACGACCAGGTCGGCGCCGTGCTCGAGCAGGGTGTCGGCCCCGACTCCGCGGTCGACGCCGACGACGAGGCCGAAGCCGCCCGCGCGGCCTGCCGCGACTCCGGAGTGCGCGTCCTCGAGGACGGCGCACTCGGCGGCCGGGAGGCCGAGGAGCTCGGCCGCGTAGAGGTAGGTGTCGGGCGCGGGCTTGCCGGCGATCGAGCGCTCGGCGGCGAGGAGCCCGTCCACGACGACCTCGAAGCGGTCGCGGAGGCCGGCCGCCTCGAGCACCGGCACGCCGTTGCGGGAGGAGGTGACGACGGCGACCTGCACGCCCGCGGCGATCGCGGCGTCGACGAAGCGGAGCGAGCCCGGGTAGGGAGCGACGCCGGTCTCGGCGAGGGTGCGGTTGAAGGCGTCGTTCTTGCGGTTGCCGAGCCCGCAGACGGTCTCGAGCGACGGGTCGTCCTCGGGCGCGCCCTCGGGGAGGGTGATGCCGCGCGAGGCGAGGAGCGCCCGGACGCCGTCGTACCGCGGGCGTCCGTCGATGTACCGGAAGTAGTCGGCGTCGGTGTAGCCCTCGGCGATCCCGCGCGAGGAGAGGTACTCCGTGAACAGCCGCGACCAGGCCTGCATGTGGACGTCGGCGGTCGGCGTGAGCACGCCGTCGAGGTCGAACAGGAGCGCGCGGACGCCGCGGAGGGCGGAGGCGTCGGGGCGCGTCGGGGATGCAGTCACGGCGGGGAGGACCTCTGATCGGGGGCAGGCGTTCGGCGGTTCCGCCGATGACGGTCGTCCGCCGCGGACTGCAGGTATCGTATACGCCCCCCGGCCGCCGTGTGGAACCGTTTACACGTCCGTCATCTGCGCGCCGCCGGGGGCGTCGATCCGCTCGGGGGCGAGGCGGTGCCGCCCGAGGGGGAGCATGAGCGGAGTGCCCGAGGTCGGGTCGGTGATGATGCGGCTGTCGAGGCCGAACACGGCGAGCACCGTCTCCTCGGTGAGCACCGCGGCCGGGCTGCCGGAGGCGTGCACCGCGCCGTGCGCGATCGCCACGAGGTGGTCGGCGTAGCGGGCGGCCATGTTGAGGTCGTGCAGGACCATCACCACCGTCGTCCCGCGGGTGCGGTTGAGGTCGACGAGCAGGTCGAGCACCTCGATCTGGTGGCTGACGTCGAGGAAGGTGGTCGGCTCGTCCAGCAGCAGCACGTCGGTCTCCTGCGCGAGGGCCATCGCGATCCAGACGCGCTGGCGCTGCCCGCCGCTGAGCTCGTCGACGGAGCGGTCGGCCAGGGCGGCGGTGTCGGTCGCGTCGAGCGCGGTCGCGACGGCCTCGTCGTCGTAGACGCTCCAGCGGCTCAGCATCCCCTGGTGCGGATGGCGGCCGCGGCCGACGAGATCCGCGACGGTGATGCCCTCCGGGGCGATCGGCGACTGCGGGAGGAGGCCGAGCGTGCGGGCGAGCTGCTTCGCCGGCGTCCGGTGCACGGCCCTGCCGTCGAGCAGCACGGCGCCGGAGCGGGGCGCGAGCAGGCGCGACATCGAGCGCAGGAGCGTCGACTTGCCGCAGGCGTTCGCTCCGACGATCGCGGTGATGCGGCCGGGCGGGACGACGAGGTCGAGGCCGTCGACGACGGTCCGGTCGCCGTAGCCGAGGGTGACCCCCTCGGCCGTCAGGGTGTGCGCGGTGGTCACAGTGAGCCTCCCGCTCTGTTGCTGCGGACGATGAGGTAGACGAGGTAGGGCGCCCCGAGGACGCCGGTGACCACTCCGACCGGGTAGCGCAGGCCCAGCCCGAACTGCCCGACGAAGTCGGCGACGAGCACGAGCAGCGCGCCGACGAGGGCCGAGGGGATGAGGAGCGACGCGCCGGGCCCGATCAGGCGGGCGGCGATCGGGCCGGAGAGGAAGGCCACGAACGCGATCGGGCCGGCGGCGGCCGTCGCGAAGGCGATCAGCCCGACCGCGGCGACGATCACGACGAGGCGGGTGGCGTTCACGCGGATGCCGAGCGCGGAGGCGGTGTCGTCGCCGAGCTGCGTGGCGGAGAGGTCGCGCGAGCGCGAGAGCAGGACGGGGGTGAGGACGACGACCGCGGCGAGGACCGGCACGACCTCGCTCCAGCTCGCGCCGTTGAGGCTCCCGGTGAGCCAGCGGGACGCCTCCTGCAGGTCCCACGCGGCGGCCTGCGAGAGCACGTAGGCGGTGAGGGAGTCGAGCATGGCGGCGACCCCGATGCCGATCAGGATCAGCCGGGTGCCGGCGACTCCGCTGCGGTAGGACAGGGCGTAGACGAGCAGGGCGACCACGAGTCCCGCGACGATCGCGAGGGCCGAGACCTGCGCGGCCCCGAGCGAGAGCGTCACGATCGCGAAGGCCGCGGCGGCGCTCGCCCCGGCGCTGATCCCGATGATGTCGGGGCTGGCGAGCGGGTTGCGGAGCATGGTCTGGAAGCTCACTCCGCCGAGCCCGAAGCACAGGCCCACCAGCAGGGCGAGGACGGCGCGCGGGAGGCGGAGGCGCCTGACGGTGAAGCTCGCCCCGGGGACCTGCTCGCCGAGGATCACGCGGAGCACCTCGTCGGGCGAGTAGACGGTCTGGCCGACCAGCAGGGAGACGGCGAGGACGGCCGCGATCAGGACAGCGAGCACGGCGACGACGATCCGGCGGCGGGCCCCGCGGCGGCGGCGGCCGGCCGCGACGGCGCGGGCGGTGGCGGAGGGCGCCTCGACCAGCGCGGTCACAGCTCGCGCACCTTCTGGCGGCGGACGATCGCGATGAACACCGGGGCGCCGACCAGCGCGGTGACGATGCCCACATCGATCTCGCTCGGGCGCGCGACGACGCGGCCGACGATGTCGGCGGCGATCAGGAGCACGGCGCCGGTCACCGCCGAGAACGGCAGCAGCCAGCGGTGGTCGACGCCGACGAGGAGGCGGCAGGCGTGCGGGACGACCAGGCCGACGAAGCCGATGGGCCCCGTGACCGCGGTCGTCGCTCCGCAGAGCACGACCGCGCCCAGGGCGGCC
Organism: Rathayibacter sp. AY2B5; assembly: GCF_002931645.1. Classification (NCBI taxonomy): domain Bacteria; kingdom Bacillati; phylum Actinomycetota; class Actinomycetes; order Micrococcales; family Microbacteriaceae; genus Rathayibacter; species Rathayibacter sp. AY2B5. The sequence continues at coordinate 11,814 of NZ_PSUE01000015.1, forward strand.
CCGCCGCGCGCGAGGGCGACCCGCTCCCCCAGGCCCGCGGCGAGCTCGTCGCCGAGCGCGAGGGTGTTGAGGCTCTTGGCCGAGAGAACGCAGAGGACGAGGCCGGCCAGGAGGAAGGGGAGCACCTGCGCGATGCTCGCGGACGTGGCGCCGCCCACTCCGCCGATCTGCCAGGAGCGGATGCCGCCCGCGACGTCGGCGCGCGGCAGGACGATCGCGCTGATCACCGAGACCAGCGCGGCCGAGGTGGCGGCCCCGGCCAGGGCGAGCTTGAGCGGAGTCGCGCCGCCGCGCCCGAGCGACCCGACCGTGTAGACGAAGACCGCGGCGACCGCGGCCCCGCCGATCGCGACCCAGACGTAGGCGGCGGAGCTCGTCAGCCCGAAGAAGACGATGCCCGTCACGACCGCGAGCGAGGCTCCGGTGGTCACCCCGAGGATGCCGGGGTCGGCCAGCGGATTGCGGGTCACCCCCTGCATCAGCACGCCGGCGACGCCGAGGGCCGCGCCCGCGATCGCGGCGAGCACGGTGCGCGGGATGCGCTTGGCGACCGCGGCCTGCGCGAACCCGTCCGTGGACCCGCCGAACGCGGCGACCACGTCGCTCCACGCCACCTCCCGCGACCCCACCAGCACCGAGACCACGGCGGCGGCGAGCAGCACGGCCACGGCCGCGACCAGCCAGAGGGCGCGCAGCCGCCTCGGGCGGCGCACGGCGGCGACGCCCGAGGCGGCGGGAGGAGCGGCGAGGGTCACGCGGGTCGGATCCCGGCTCAGGCGGCCGGAGTGCTCTGCGCGGCCTTGGCGGCGGCCTCGTCGAGCAGGTCCAGGTAGTCGTCGAGGACCCACGAGATCGAGAGCGGCGTCGGGTTGGCGGCGGTGCCGAGCGGGGTGGAGGGCAGGCGCACGATGGCGTCGTCGGCGACCGCGGGGATCTGCGAGAGCAGCGGGTCGGCCTTGAGGGTGCTCACGAGCTCGTCGTCGCCGTAGGTGACGATCACGTCGACGTCGCTGAAGGCGTCGGCCTGCTCGGCGCTCTGCGTGAGCGAGAACTTGTCGGTCGCGGCGGAGGCGGTGGCGATGCTGCCCGGGGTCGCCATGCCGAGGTCCTCGAAGAACGCGGGGCGGGTGTCGTGCGAGGTGTAGAAGCTGACCTGGCTGAGGTCCGTCGGGTCGACGTGGGTGAGGAACATCGCCGAGGTGCCGGCCAGCTGCGGGTGCGCGGCGACCTTCTCCTCGATCTCGCCCTCGAGCTCGGTGATCAGGGCGGCGCCCTCGTCGGCCCTGCCCATCGCCTCGCTGTTCAGCGTGATCATGTCGCGCCAGGAGGTGCCCCAGGCGGTCTCGGGGTAGGCGACGACGGGGGCGATCTCGCTCAGGGTGTCGTAGTCCTCCTGCGTGAGGCCGGAGTAGGCGGCGAGGATGACGTCCGGGTCGGTGTCCGAGACGGCCTCGAAGTCGATGCCGTCGGTCTCGTCGAAGAGGACGGGGGTCTCGGCGCCGAGCTCGTCGAGCTTCTCGCTCACCCAGGGGAGGAGCCCGTCGCCGTCGTCGTCGCCGAAGTTGGCGGCGGCCATGCCTACGGGGACGACACCCAGCGCGAGCGGCACCTCGTGGTTGGCCCAGTTGACGGTCGCCACGCGCTCGGGCGCCGACTCGATGGTGGTGGTGCCGAGAGCGTGCTCGATCGTGATCGGCGTGAAGCCGCTGTCGGCGGCGGCGTCGTCTCCGGCGGCCGAGCCGCTGCAGCCGGCGAGGCCGATCGTCAGCGCGGTGGCGGCGAGCAGGGCGAGGGGCGTGGTGGCGCGGGGCATGGGTCCCTTTCGAGAGGCTGTGCGGGAGGCGGCGCAGGGTCCGAGTGGACCGGCACTAAGGACAGCCTAACCAAAGAATGTGCGTGCTCTCAGCCCCGATTCCTCGCCTCCCGAGGTCGCAGGCGCCCCGAGGTGCCGCTCGCGGAGCCCGGAGACGGCCCTGCCACGGCCGCGGACGTCACGCCGTCGCGAGCCTCTCGACGGTGCGCAGGTTCCGGGTCGTGGTGCTCGAGCGGTAGGCGGAACGGGCGAGGATCCTCGCGACCGGAGTGTCCGTCGAGGAGCCGCGCGGGCAGCGCCAGTAGAGGACACCGGCGCCCCGGGCGACGAGCTCGACCGCCGGATCCGGCTCGCCGATCGCGGCCTGCGCGGCGTCGAGCGCCTCCTCGTCCGAGCCGAAGACGACGTACGGATGCGCCTCCTCGTCGATCCGCGGGAACGGGTAGGCGGCGAGCACCGCGGCGAGCGCCTCCTGCGTCACGAGCACGATCCAGGCGTCGTAGCCGAACCGCTCGGCGAGCGCCGCCTCGAGCGCGGGCTTCAGCTCGGCGGCCGGGCGATCGGAGTCGAAGGCCGCGTTGCCGCTCGCGAGGACCGTCCGCACCCGGTCCACGCCGATCCCGGCGACCGTCTCGGCGAGCTCGGCGCTGCGGACGGTGCGGCCGTTGACGTTCACTCCGCGGAGGAGGGCGAGGAACCGGGTCATGCGGCCGACGGTAGCGTGACGGCATGGCGCGCGGAAGCGGACGACGACGACCCCGGCGGACCCTCGAGGAGGAGATCCTGCGGGCGAGCGAGCGCGGACCCGGGGCGAGGACGCGGGCGGAGACCGTCCCTCCCTCCGGACGCCGGCTGGTGGCGCCGCCCGCCTCGGGCACCCTGCTCCACGTCGACGTGGACGCGCTGGTGGCGCTCGCCGCGCGGGAGGACCTGCTGATCGCGCTGGAGCGGCGGATCGGCGAGCACGCGGTGGCCGCGACTCCGGTGCTCTCGTGGTGGTCGGCGACTCCGTCGGTCCCGGGCGAGGAGGAGGAGCGCCGGCTCGACGCGCTCGTGCTGCGGACGGTGGAGCTCGGGGCGGGGCCGGCCGAGGACGTGGACTCGCGGCTGCGGGAGCTGGCGCACGAGGGCGATCTGGACGAACTGGGCGCCGCGCTGGCGCTGCTCGCGCGGGTCCCGGATCCGCCGGCGGCGTTCCAGGATCCGGACGGGTTCCTGCGCGTGACGGTCCCGGAGTCGCCGTTCGAGCGGCGGCTCGAGGTCCTCGCGGAGGCGCAGGGCCGGGCGGGCGAGCTGCTGGTGCTGCTGCGCGACTGCGCGTTCACCGCGACCCTGCCGCGGCGGCGCTCGGCGATCGCGGCGATGAGCGGGCGGATCCGGGCGGCCGCGGACCCGGGGCGCCTCGACTCCCGGCGGCTGGACGAGCTCGCGGAGGCGGTGGACGCGGCGCTCGAGAAGCGGTGGACCGTGCTCTGACGGCGGTCCGCGTTACGGGCGCGCCCGTCGCGGTGACCGTTCGCGCACCGGTTCAGCCCCCGCGCACCCCGGGTGAATAGGCTGGACGGATGCCTCTCACCGGTCTCGACCTCCGCCGCTTCCCCGCCGCCCTGAACGACGAGGGCGGTCCCGATGCCGCCACCGCCGCGTGGGCCACCGCGATCAACGCGGGCTTCCACGAGAAGGAGTTCACGCCGGAGAAGCTGCGGGACTGGGCCGAGCACATGGTCGCCGATCAGCGCGTGCTCACCGCGGTCGTCGACTCCTCCGCCCCCGAGGGGCTCGACGGCGCGGGCGTGCCGGTCGGCACCTACGCGGCGTTCCCCGGGGCCCTGCAGGTCGGCGGCGGACGCGAGCTGCCGGCGCACCTGGTGTCGCAGGTGACCGTGCGGCCCACGCACCGGCGCCGCGGCATCCTGCGCGCGATGATCACCGAGGACCTGCGCCTGGCGAAGGAGGCCGGCACCCCGGTCGCCGCGCTCACGGCGAGCGAGGCCTCCATCTACCGCCGGTTCGGCTTCGGCCGCTCGGCCTTCACCCGCTCGATCCGCGTCGACACCGGACCGCGCTTCGGCCTGCAGACCGAGCCCGCCGGTCGCGTCGAGGTGGTCGCGACGAGCTGGCTGCAGCCGCGCATCCCCGCGGTGTTCGCCGCGTTCCAGGCGTCGACCCCCGGCTCGCTGACCCGCCAGTCGCGCTACGAGGCGAACTCCGTCGGCACCGCGTCCGGCGAGACCACGCCCGGCCTCGACGTCCGCTCGGCCGTCCACCTCGACGAGGAGGGGACGCTCGACGGCTTCGTGACCTACCGCGCGGTCGGGCCCGAGGACGACAAGACCCTCGAGATCGTCGACCTCGTCGCCCCCGGCGCCGACGCCTACCTCGCGCTCTGGGGCTACCTCGGCGCGGTCGACCTCGCCTCCGCAGTGACCTGGGACATGGCGCCGGTGGACGATCCGCTGACCTGGGCGCTCCGCGACGCGCGCGTGGTGCAGGTGAGCCACGTGGGCGACCTGATCTGGCTGCGGATCCTCGACGTCGCCGCCGCGTTCTCGGCCCGGCCGTGGACCGCTGACGGCTCGGTCGTCGTCGAGGTGGCCGACGGGCTCGGGCTCGCCGACGGCCGCTACCGCCTCACAGCCTCGGGCGGCTCCGCCACCGTGGAGCGCACCGGGGACGAGGCCGAGCTCGCGCTGGACGTGGCCGACCTGGGCTCGCTGCTGCTGGGCTCGGTGCGGCCGTCGATCCTGGCGAAGGCCGGGCTGGCGCGCGTCACGGGCGAGGCGGGGCGGATGGACCGCCTGTTCGCGCCGATCGCGACGCCGTACTGCATCTCGTTCTTCTAGGGGGCACCGCCCTCCCGGCGGCACCGCCGTCGGGGGCAGCGCGCGGCCGGCGGTGTCCGGCTCCCGCGCCGCCGCCGCCCCCGCGCATCCGCGGCCGCCGCGGACTGCCAGCCGCTTCCGGGCGTCCGCGCATCCCGCGTCGGTCATGCTGGAGGACCCGTCCCCGACACCGGCAGGAGTTCCGCGTGGGTGCATCCGTGATCGTCGACGTCATCGTCGTGCTGAGCCTCATCGGCGCGCTCGTCGACGGTCTGCGGCGCGGCCTGCTCCGGACCCTCGGCGGTCTCGCCGGGATCGTCGCAGGCGCGATCGGCGCCTCGTTCGCCGTGCCCGCCGTCTCGTCGTGGACGGCCGGCAGCGAGTGGCGCCTGCTCGCCGTGATCGGCACCGCCGTGCTGCTGCTGGGCGTCGGCTACGCGATCGGAGCGACGCTCGGCGCGGTCATCGGCCGCGGAGCCGACCGCGTGAAGCTCGGCCTGCTCGACCGGCTCGCCGGCGGCGTCGCCGGCGTCGCGATCTCCGGCCTGGTCTGGATCGCCGTCACCTCGGCCGTCTCCCTCCTCGGCGTCCCCCTCGTCACGACCTCGGTCGCCGGATCGACGGTCATCCGCACGATCGACGACCTCACCCCCTCCCCCGTCCGCGCCTTCCTCGCCCAGCTGCAGTCGACCGTGGTCGACGAGGGCACGTCCTGGGTCGTCGAGGCGCTCGACGCTCCCACCCAGGCGCCCGCGATCCCGGACGTCTCGACCGACGACCCGGAGGTCGCCGCCGCCACCCGCTCGGTCGTGCGCGTCTCCGGCACGGCCTGGGCCTGCGACGTCGGAGTGACGGGCAGCGGCTTCGTCGTCTCGGACGACCGCGTGATCACCAACGCGCACGTGGTCGGCGGAGTCTCGCAGCCGGTCGTCGAGGCGCCGGGCGAGGCCCCGCGCACCGGCCGCGTCGTCTACCTGGACCCGGCCGCCGACCTCGCCGTGATCGCCGTCGACGGGCTCGACGCCTCTCCGCTCCCGCTCGACGACGCCGTCGCCGCCGGGGACGACGCCGTGGTCGCGGGCTACCCCTTCGGCGGCCCGCTGACCCTCGGCTCGGCCGAGATCTCCTCCGACGCCACGGTCTCGCTGATGGTCGACGGAGCACCGACCTCACGGGAGGTGCTGACCCTCGCCGCCGTCGTCAACCAGGGCAACTCGGGCGGCCCGCTGCTCTCCCTCGAGGGCACCGTGTCGGGCGTCGTCTTCGGCAAGGCCGCCTCCGTCGACAACGTCGGCTACGCCATCCCGCTCTCGGTCCTCACTCCCGTGGTCGAGCAGGCCGCCTCGCTGACGGACGCCGTCGATCCGGGGGCCTGCCGCTCGAGGTGAGCGGTCACGGCAGCGGTCCGTCGACCAGCACGAGGGTGAGGTCGTCGAGCCGCAGCACCGTCTCGGGCCGCGCCGACTCGAGGTAGGCGGACACGCGCGGATCGACGGGGAAGCGCGCCGACCGCTCGATCGCGATGGCGACGATCCCTGCGGACGACGGATCGGTCGTCACCCGGTCGCCGATGTAGGGCACGTAGACGCCCGAGGACATGCCCTGCGCGAGGACCAGGCCGCCGTCGAGGCCGCGCTCGCGCAGCACGTCGGCCACCCGCGCGATCCCGGTCGGCCGCTCCTGGGCGATCCCCGCCGAGGTGGCGATCGCGATCACGAGGGAGGCGGCCAGCAGAACCGCGCCGGCGCCGCGGGCGAGGGGTGCGGGCAGCACGATCCCGCCGCGCAGCGCCTCCGCGATGCCGATGCCCGCCAGCGCGCAGAGGAGCCACGCCCACGCCGCGTAGTAGTGCGGCAGCGCGACCGAGCTGATCGCCAGGTGGAACACGAGGAGGAGCAGCGTCGCGGCGCCCAGGTAGAGCACCAGCGCGCGGCGCCGCGGAGCGAGCAGGGCCAGCAGGGTCCCGAGGAGCAGCACGGCGAGCGCCGCCGGCCCGATGCCGACGAGCATGAACCAGAGGTTCGCCCACCACGGAGGGAAGACGTACGCGGTCCCGGCGACCTCGATCAGGTGGCCGTCGGCGTTGTGCTCGGACTGGAACTCGAGCAGGTACCGGATCGCCTCGACCGGGTGCACCGGCAGGTAGGCGAGCACCCCGGTGACGACGAACGCGACGGAGAGGGCGAGGCCGCCCCGCAGAGCCCGGGCCCTGCTCCCCGACCACAGCAGCGGCAGCAGGAGCACGGGCGCGAGGACCGCGGTGGTCAGCTTCGAGGTGACCGACAGCGCCAGCAGCGCACCGGCCAGCGCGATCAGCCAGCCGCTCCGCCTGCCCGGCGAGGCGCGCGACCAGGTCCACGCCGCCGCCATCGCCGCGACGGCGAAGAGCACCATGAACGGCTCCAGGAGCGCGAGGCGGTCGATCCGGGTGCCGGCCCCCACGGCGGTGCGAGGGAGGAGGAGGAACAGGCCGGCCGGGACGAGCGCGAGGGTCGGGCCGAGCTCGCGCCGGAACCAGAGCCAGAGCACCAGCCCGGTGAGGAACGCGGCCGCGCCGGCGGCGATCCTGCCCGCGAGCAGCCCTTCGCCGAGCAGCACCTGCGCGAGCCCGATCAGGTACTTCGCCGTCGGCGGATGCTCGAGGTTCGCGCTCACGTCGCCGTGCAGGTAGTCCCACCCCGCGGCGAGGTACACGGGCTCGTCCGACGAGATGTTCGCCGCTCCGAGGTTCCCGAAGCACTGGTAGAGCCCCCACAGCACGGTCCCGATCAGAGCCGCCCGCTTCACCCGCCCGATCCTAGGCGCCGGTGCCCGCACCGCTCCACCGGAGGGCCCGGGCCGCGGCGACCGCGGCGGGTAGGATCGACGCGCATCCCGTCCCCCTCCCCTGGAGCCTCCAGCACATGGCAGACAGCCGCACCGCCGTTCCCGACACCACTGCGAACGCGGAGGCGACGCCCGAGCGGGAGCAGCCCTACGCGGCCCTCGGACTCAAGCCCGACGAGTACGCGAGCATCCGCGAGATCCTCGGCCGCCGCCCCACGAGCGGCGAGCTCGCGATGTACTCGGTGATGTGGAGCGAGCACTGCTCCTACAAGTCGTCGAAGATGTACCTCCGCCAGTTCGGGCAGAAGGTCTCCCCCGCCATGAAGAAGAACCTCATGGTCGGCATGGGCGAGAACGCCGGAGTGGTCGACGTCGGCGAGGGCTGGGCCGTCACCTTCAAGATCGAGAGCCACAACCACCCGAGCTACATCGAGCCCTTCCAGGGTGCGGCAACGGGGGTCGGCGGCATCGTCCGCGACATCATCTCGATGGGCGCCCGGCCGGTCGCGGTCATGGACGCGCTGCGCTTCGGGGCGATCGACGACCCCGACACCGCGCGCGTGGTCCACGGCGTCGTGGCCGGCATCTCCTTCTACGGCAACTGCCTCGGCCTGCCGAACATCGGCGGCGAGACCTACTTCGACTCGGTCTACCAGGGCAACCCGCTCGTCAACGCGCTGGCCGTCGGCGTCCTCCGCCACGAGGACCTGCACCTCGCGAACGCCCGCGGTGTCGGCAACAAGGTCGTGCTCTTCGGGGCGCGCACCGGAGGCGACGGCATCGGCGGCGCGTCGATCCTCGCCTCCGACACCTTCGCCGACGGCGGACCGACCAAGCGCCCCGCGGTGCAGGTCGGCGACCCGTTCGCCGAGAAGGTGCTCATCGAGTGCTGCCTCGAGCTGTTCCGCAAGGACCTCGTCGAGGGCATCCAGGACCTGGGCGCCGCGGGCATCTCGTGCGCCACCTCGGAACTGGCCTCCAACGGCGACGGCGGCATGTTCATCGAGCTCGACTCGGTGCTGCTGCGCGACCCGTCGCTCACGGCGGAGGAGATCCTCATGTCGGAGTCGCAGGAGCGGATGATGGCCGTCGTCACGCCCGAGAAGCTCGACGCGTTCCTCGAGGTCGTCGGCAAGTGGGACGTCGAGACCAGCGTGCTCGGCGAGGTCACCGACTCCGGCCGCCTCATCATCAACTGGCACGGCGAGGAGATCGTCAACGTCGACCCGCGCACCGTCGCGGTCGACGGCCCGGTCTACGAGCGCCCGATCGAGTACCCCTCCTGGCTCGACGCGCTGCAGGCCGACTCCTCCTCCCGCCTGCCCCGCTCGACCGGCGGCGACGCGCTGCGCGCCGAGACCCTGGCGCTCCTGGGCTCGGCGAACCTCGCCGACAAGAGCTGGATCACCTCGCAGTACGACCGCTACGTGCTCGGCAACACCGCGCTCAGCTATCCCGACGACGGCGGCATGGTCCGCGTCGACGAGGAGTCGGGCCTCGGCTTCGCGGTCGCGACCGACGCGAACGGGCGCTGGTGCCAGCTCGACCCGGCGCAGGGCGCCCGCCTGGCGCTGGCGGAGGCGTTCCGCAACGTCGCCGTCACCGGAGCGACCCCGGTCGCCGTCTCGGACTGCCTCAACTTCGGCAGCCCCGAGAACCCCGAGGTGATGTGGCAGTTCCGCGAGGCCGTGGGCGCGCTCGCCGACGCCTGCCTCGAGCTCGAGATCCCCGTCACCGGCGGCAACGTCTCGTTCTACAACCAGACCGGCGACGTGCCGATCTTCCCGACCCCGGTCGTCGGCGTCCTCGGCGTGATCGATGACGTCGCGCGCCGCATCCCCTCCGGCTGGCAGGACGAGGGCGACAACCTCTACCTCCTCGGCACCACCCGCGACGAGCTCGACGGCTCGGCGTGGGCCGGCACGATCCACGACCACCTCGGCGGGCTGCCCCCGCAGCTCGACCTGGCCGCCGAGCGCGCGCTGGCCGAGCTGATCTCGGCGGGCGCGAAGGAGTCGCTCATCGCCTCCGCCCACGACCTCGCCGACGGCGGGCTCGTGGTGGCGCTGGCCGAGTCCGCGCTGCGCTTCGGCGTCGGCGCGCGCATCTGGCTCGACGAGCTGATGGAGCGCGACGGCGTCGACGCGACGGCCGCGCTGTTCTCGGAGTCGACCGGCCGTGTGCTCGTGTCGGTGCCGCGCGAGGACGACGTGAAGTTCCGCGGGCTCTGCGAGGGCCGGGGCTACCCGGTGCTGCGCATCGGAGTGACCGACGCGGCGACCCCCGCGGTCGAGGTGCAGGGCCTCTTCACGCTGCCGCTGGACGAGCTGCGCTCGGTGAACGGCGCTGTACTGCCGCGCCACTTCGGCTGAGCCTCCGGGCGATCCGAGTCCCGCAGGAGTCGCGGTGGTCGAGCTGGACCACCGCGACTTCTGCGGTACCGGCTCCTCTTAGGAGTTCCGCGATTACGGAATGTTTGCAATAGTGGAGGCATGACCTCCTCCCGAGACCTCGCCGGCGAGGTCGACGAGCTCCGAGCGCGGCTGGACCGCCTCGAGCGCGCCGACACCCCCGCCGCGCCCGCCGCCGACGATCCGCTCTGGGCCCTGACCGCTCTCCGCGAGCGCCTGCCCTCTCCCGGCGGAGTGGTCTTCGCCGGCTCGGTCGCCACCCCGGCCGGCCCGGTCGAGTGGCAGTACGGCCTCAGCACCGACGCGTTCTTCGAGCGCGACTGGGGAGCGAGCCCCGGGCCGACCGCGCTCGCCGCGCTGGGCAGCCCCGTGCGTCTGCGGTTCCTGCAGGCGGTGGCCGGCGGAGTCGAGACCGTCGCCCAGCTCGCCGAGAGCGAGGGCGCGGGCACCACCGGGCAGATCTACCACCACGTCAACCAGCTGGTCGCCGCCGGCTGGCTGGAGGCGCGCGGCCGCGGCCGCTACGGCGTCCCGCCGGAGCGGCTCGTCCCCCTGCTCGTGATCCTGCTCGCCTCCGGAGGACCCCGATGACCCGCCGCCGCCTCGCTCTCGCCGCCGTCTCCGCCGCGGCCGTCGTCCTGCTCGGCGGAGTGCTGCTCCGCCCCTCCGCTCCCACCCTCTCGACCGAGGCGACGGGCGACGCCGAGATCGCCGAGTGGCTCCGGACCGACGTCGGAGACGGCGCGCGGAACCACCTCGTCGCCGCCGTGATCACGCCCGACGGCGTGCGCTACGGCGGACTCGGAGCCGACGAGCGGACCGAGGTCGAGATCGGATCGGTCACCAAGACGATGACCGCGCTCCTCCTCGCCCGGAGCGCCGCCGAGGGGACGGTCGGGCTCGAGGACCCCGCCGCGGAGCACGCCGACGTCGGCGGCTTCACCGGGACGCTCGAGGAGCTGGCGACCCACCGCTCCGGCCTGCCGCGCCTCCCCACCGGTGTCGGCGACCTCGCCTCGACGCTGTTCGCCCAGCTGCGCGGCACGGACCCCTACGCGGGCTGGTCGGCCGACGACGTCCTCCGGCAGGCCGCCGAGGCGGACCAGGGCGAGCACGTGCACGCCTACTCGAACCTCGGTGCGGCGGTGCTGGGCCAGACGCTCGCCCGCGCCGAGGGCCGCGACTACGCCGACCTCCTCCGCGAGCGCGTCCTCGCTCCGCTCGGGATGTCCGCGACCTCCGTCCCGGAGACCGCGGACGCCCTCCCCGCCGACGCGCCGACCGGCTTCTCGGCGAGCGGGCGGTCCGTCGACGCGTGGACGATGACGGGCTACGCGCCGGCGGGCGGCGTCCGCTCCACGGCGGCGGACATGGCCCGCTACGCGCAGGCCCTCCTCACCGACGACCCCGCGCTGGGCGTGCCCGCGGCGAGCGTCCTGGATCCCCGATTCGACGCCGACGGGGCGCGGATCGGCCTCGGCTGGTTCACCTCGGAGTCGGAGGACGGCGGATCCGTGACCTGGCACAACGGAGGGACCTCCGGCTACTCGACGATGCTCGCGATGGACCGGGAGCGCGGCCTAGCCGTGTTCGTCAACGGGGACACGGCGAGCTCGGTCGACGAGCTCGGTCTGCGCCTGCTGCAGCGCGCCGGGGAGGAGTCGTGATGATCGCCTCGATCCTCGTCCTGCTCGTCGTCGCGTTCACCGTCGGCCGCTTCGCCCTGGGGAGCATCCCCCGGCGCCGGGCGGCCGGGTTCCTCGACCGCGACCGCGTCCGGACGCTCGCCCGCGGCGTCGAGGCCGTCGCCGTGCTGCTGCTCGGGCGGGCGCTCGTCGACTGGTCGGCGCTGACGCTGCTCCCCTGGGCCGTGCTGGTGGCTCTCACCGCGGCCGGGGCGGCCGGCGCCGTGCTGCGCTGGGACGGGCTGCCGTGGTTCGAGGACCCGGCGCGCCGCCGCTCGCGGACGACCGGGCTCGCGGCGACCGTCGCCGTGTCGGCGGTCCTGATCGGCGTCCTGGGCTGAGCGCCGCGCACATGCCGTCGGGTCCGCGCCTTCGGCGGTGGTCGCGTGCTGCTGCGAGGCCGGAGGAGTGGCGGCGGCGGAAGCGGCGTCAGCCGGTCTGCGCGGGGAGGTCGTCGGGCTCGGCGTTGTCGAGGACGCGGCCGTTCTGGTCGCCGACGCTCAGGACGGTCGTCGGGCGGAGGTTGAGGGTGTCGCCGCCGTAGAGGCTGTCGATGTCGACGCCGTCGCGGCGCACCGAGTTCAGCGCGGAGAGGTAGTCGGAGCTGATGCAGAACCGGTCCGCGATCCGCTCGCTGATGTCGCCCGCTGCCACCAGGTAGGAGGCCGGGGCGCCGTCGGAGGCGGTGCTCGCCGTCCCGGTCGCGCCGGCGCGGGCGCCGCGGTCGCGCACGCGCTCGAGGTCGACGCCGTCGAGCGTCCCCGCGTCGAGCGCCTGGACGACGCACTCGCCCGAGACGTCCTCGACCGGTGCGGGAGTGGTCGAGACGCTCGGCACCGGCCGCGGCGTGGACTCGGCTCCGGCGGCGGGCGGCGCCGTGGAGGCGGACGGCCCGGCGGGTGGGGCGGCGGGGCTCGTCGCCTCCGCCGTGCAGCCGGCGAGCAGGACCACGGCGGAGAGGGCGATCACGAGGCGCTGCGTCGTCCGGACCATTCCGCGACTCTAACCCGGCACCCGGGCGGCCGGGCGCCACCGCGCCCAGCGGGCTGCGGGCGATCCGGTCGAGGCCGCTGGACCCGGCCGACGCGCAGGCCCGAGGCGGGGCGCGGGGCGGCCCCTGGACGGCGCGCCCCCGATTGACCTCCCCCGTCGATCGCACCCATGCCGAGCACCTGTTGGACACGCGGCCCGAACCGGAGTCGACTGGGACCATGCAGTACACGCACCTCGGCCGCACCGGCCTGTCCGTCTCCCGCACCGTCCTCGGCACCATGAACTTCGGCATGCAGACCGAGGAGTCCGACTCGTTCGCGATCATGGACCGCGCGCACGAGCTGGGCGTCAACTTCTTCGACACCGCCAACGTGTACGGAGGCGAGGCCGGCCGCGGCGCCACCGAGGAGATCGTGGGCCGCTGGTTCGCGCAGGGCGGCGAGCGCCGCGAGCGCACCGTCCTCGCGACCAAGGTCTTCGGCGACATGGGCGAGTTCGCCGCTCCCGGAGCCGAGCGCGGCCGCGACTCCTGGCCCAACGGCGGCCGCCTCTCGGCGCTCACCCTGCGCCGCGCGCTCGACGAGAGCCTCCGCCGCCTGCAGACGGACCACATCGACCTCTACCAGTTCCACCACGTCGACCGGACGACGCCCTGGGACGAGATCTGGCAGGCGATGGAGGTCGCCGTCCAGCAGGGCAAGGTCCTCTACGTCGGCTCCAGCAACTTCGCCGGCTGGCACCTCGCCCAGGCGCAGGAGGCGGCGCGCGCCCGCCACTTCACCGGCCTCGCCTCCGAGCAGTCGATCTACAACCTGCTCGTCCGCGACGTCGAGCGCGAGGTCCTGCCCGCCGCGCTGCACTACGGGCTCGGCGTCATCCCCTGGTCGCCGCTGCAGGGCGGACTGCTGGGCGGCGTGCTCGAGAAGACCGCGGAGGGCGGGCGCCGCTCCTCCGAGCGCACCCTCGCCGCGATCGAGGAGCACCGCCCCGCCCTGGAGCAGTGGGAGGCGTTCGCCCGCGAGCGCGGCGAGGCGCCCGGCGAGCTGGCGCTGGCGTGGCTCCTCCACCAGCCCGCCGTCACCGGTCCGATCACCGGGCCGCGGACGCTCGAGCAGCTCGAGAGCGCCGTCGCCGCCGTCGACATCACCCTCGACTCGGAGGCCCTCGCGCGCCTCGACGAGATCTTCCCCGGCCACCGGACCGCCCCCGAGGACTACGCCTGGTGACCACCCACCCCACTGCGAAGGAGCATTCATGAAGCAGCGCACTCTCGGCGACGTCCAGGTCGGCGCGATCGGACTCGGCGGCATGCCGATGTCGATCGAGGGCCGCCCGGACCGCGAGCGCTCGATCGCCACGATCCACGCCGCCCTCGACGCCGGCGTGACCCTGATCGACACGGCCGACGCCTACCACCTCGCCACCCAGGACGACCTCGGCCACAACGAGCTGCTGATCGCGGAGGCACTGCGCAGCTACGGCGGCGACACCTCCGCCGTGCTCGTCGCCACCAAGGGCGGCCACCTGCGGCGCGAGCCCGGCCCCTGGGACCAGGACGGCCGCCCCGAGTACCTCAAGGAGGCGGCCCGCGCGTCCGCGAAGCGCCTCGGCGTCGACGCGATCGGCCTCTACCAGTACCACCGGCCCGACCCGGCGGTCCCCTACGCCGACTCGATCGGAGCGCTGGCCGAGCTGCTCGACGAGGGCGTCGTCCTCCGCGCGGGCATCTCGAACGCCGACCCGGACCAGATCCGCGAGGCGCACGGCATCCTCGGCGAGCGCCTGGTCTCGGTGCAGAACCAGTTCTCGCCGTCGTTCCGCTCCAGCGAGCCGGAGCTCGAGCTCTGCGCCGAGCTCGGACTGGCGTTCCTGCCGTGGAGCCCGCTCGGCGGCATCTCCTCGGCGGGCGAGCTCGGCTCGCGCTACTCCGCGTTCGCGGCGGTCGCCGAGGCCCGCGGCGTGACGCCGCAGGTCGTCTGCCTCGCCTGGGAGCTGGCGAAGGCCCCGGTCGTGCTGCCGATCCCGGGCGCCTCCCGCCCCGAGAGCATCCGCGACTCCGCGACGGCGGCCGACCTGGAGCTCACGGCCGAGGAGCTGGCGTCGCTCGACTGAGCCCGTTCATGACGGAGGAGGGATCCGGTCGAGGCACCGGTCCGACGCGGATCGCGGGATCTCGGCGCTGATCCCTCCTCCGTTGCGAGCACGATCCGGCTCAGACCGCGTCCTGCAGCGGCTGCGGGAGGGCCGAGACGAACGCGCGGGCCGCGGCGCTCGGCCGCTCCGGCACCGCCACCATCGTCCGCCACACCAGGAGCGGATCGGCGAGCGCCACCGCCCGCAGCCCGGCCGGGCGCTTCTCGGCGAAGTGCGCCGGCACGACCGCGATCCCCATGCCGTACTCGACCAGGTCGAGCAGGGTGTGCACGTCGTTCACCTCGAGCTCGACCGCGAACGCGAGGCCGTGCGCCGCGAACGCCCGCGCCGCGAGGTGACTCGCCGCCCAGTGCTCCTGCAGACCCACGATCGTCTCGCCCGCCAGGTCCGGGATGCGGCAGCCGACGCGGCTCGCGAGCGGGTGACCCGGGCGCACGAGCACCGCGAAGCCCTCGCTCGCCAGCGGCATCGTCCGCACGCCGCCCGGCACGGCTCCGATGTCGGCGACCAGCGCCAGGTCGAGGCGGCCGGCGGCGACGGAGTCGAGCAGCGTGCCGGACCCCTCGTGGATCAGCCGGAGCGCGACTCCCGGGTGCTGCTCGCGGAAGGTCGCGAGCTCGCGCGGCAGGTGCACGCCGCCGAGGCACTCCTCCGTGCCGACCGCGAGGCTCCCGCGGAGCACCCCCTGCACGGCGAGAACCGCGTCGCGGGCGGCGAGCGCGCTGGCGACCGAGCGCTCCGACTCCGCGAGCATCGCCCGGCCGGCCGGCGTCAGCTCGACCCGGCGCGTGCTGCGGGTGAAGAGGGGGCTGCCCAGCTCGCTCTCGAGCGCGCGGATCGACGCCGAGAGGCCCGACTGCGAGATCTGCAGGGCGCTCGCGGCGCGGGTGAAGTGCTGCTCCTTCGCGACGGCGAGGAAGTGTTCGAGCTGTCGCAGTTCCATGGGTCCATCCTCGTCGCGCGGGCGGAGGAGCGGGGACCGGACCCGGCACTCCCCAGCGGCCGCTCGGCCGCCGGGTGCGGACTCAGCCGGCGGGTACGGCGGCCGCCGTCGCGAGAGCCGGCCCGGCTCAGGCGTCGGCGGACGAGATCGCGAGGACGATCGCCGTCAGCGTCGCCCGCAGGCGCTCGAGCGACTCGGGCTCCGACTCGTCCTCGAGGATCGACTGCTTGACCGCGTCGTCGTAGCCCGCCACCAGCAGGCGCACGGCCGTCGTCGGCTCGAGGGAGAAGTCGCGGCGCACCTGGCGCAGCGCCCCGTGCACGATCTGCACGAGCGAGGCGTCGAAGCCGGCGCGGAAGTCGCGGTACTGCGGAGCGATCCGCGGGTCGCGCAGCGCGAGCAGCTCGAACTCCGACTCGACCACGCACCAGCGGCGGTTGTCGGTGGCAGGACCCTGGAGGAAGTCGAGGATGACCACGGCCAGCGTCTCCGCCGTCAGCGGCTCGTCGACCGAGACGACGCGCGGGATCGTGCGGTCCATCTGCTCGACGAGGGCCGTCACCCGGGCGCCGTTCTCCCGCTCCATGAGCGCGAAGAACAGCTCCTCCTTGCTGGAGAAGTTGGAGTAGAAGGCGCCGCGCGAGAACCCGGCGCGCTCGCAGATCTGCTCGACGGACGCGCTGTGCACGCCGGTCTCGGCGAAGACGTCGTAGGCCGCGTCGAGCAGGCGCTCGCGGGTGCGGCCGCGGCGGGAGGTCTCGGGAGGGGTGGAGTCGATCGCCGTCATCACCAGCCTCCTGCCCGCCCTGTCAACACCTTCGACGCCGTTCACCTTATCCGATACATTCACGTATCGAATACGGTCCTGTATCGGATACGCTCGTGTATCGGAGCCCGGCTCCGCCCTGGTACAGAGACGTATCGCCATCCTCCCCACCCATCGTCAGGAGACCGCGTGTCGTCGCTGCTCTACCGTCTCGGTCGTCGCGTGTACCGCGCCCACCGCCTCGTCGCCGTCCTGTGGCTGCTGATCGTGGTGGCGGGCGGAGGAGGAGCGCTGCTGCTCAACCAGGGCACCGACAACACGTTCTCCATCCCGGGCACGCAGTCGCAGACCGCCCTCGACCAGCTCGAGCGCACCTTCCCCCAGGTCAGCGGCACGTCCGCGCGGTACGTGGTCGTCGCGCCCGACGGGGGCAGCGTCCAGGACGCCGACGTGAAGGGCCCCGTCAGTGACGCGGTCGCCGCGCTCGGCGACGTCGACGAGGTCGCGGCCGTCACGGACCCCTACTCCGACAGCGTGTCCGGCACGATCTCCGACGCCGGGAACGCCCTCGTCATCACCGCGCAGATGGACGGCTCCGCCACCACCACGAGCCCCGAGAGCCGCGACGCACTGAAGGCCGAGGCGACGACCCTCCAGGACGCGCTGCCCGCCGGCTCCGTGGTCTCGCTCGGCGGCGACCTCTTCGCCCAGAACCTCCCCGGCGTGACCATCACGGAGGCGATCGGCCTCGTGGTCGCCCTCGTCGTCCTCGTGCTCACCTTCGGCTCGTTCCTGGCCGCCGGCATGCCGCTGGTCACCGCGCTGCTCGGCGTCGCCCTCTCGATGTCGGCCATCTTCATCGCCACCCGCTTCGCCTCGATCTCCTCGACCACGCCGCTCCTGGCGCTGATGCTGGGCCTGGCGGTCGGCATCGACTACGCCCTCTTCATCATCAGCCGCCACCAGGACCAGCTGAAGCAGGGCATGGACCCGGAGGAGTCGACCGCGCGGGCGACCGCGACCGCGGGCTCCGCCGTCGTCTTCGCGGGCCTGACCGTGATCATCGCGCTCGTCGGCCTCTCGGTCGCGGGCATCCCGTTCCTCACCACGATGGGCGTCGCAGCGGCGGGCGGAGTCGCGATCGCCGTGGTCATCGCGCTCACCCTGACCCCCGCCCTCCTCGGCTTCGCCGGCGCGCGGCTGCGCCCGAAGGAGCGCCGCGCGAAGAAGAAGGCCGCGAAGGCCGCCGCCGCCGCGGGCACCCACGTCGACACCGAGGCGCACGAGGAGGCGGCGACCGCCTCCCCCGGCGGGCACGTGCACGCCGAGGTCCCGCGCGGGTTCTTCCGCGGCTGGGTCCGGGTCGTCACGCGCTTCCCGATCGTGACGATCATCGCGGTGATCGGCGTGCTCGGCGTCGCGAGCATCCCGGCGCTCAGCCTCCGCCTCGCTCTGCCGGACGCCGGCTACCAGGCCGAGGGCACTCCCGCGCGCACCACCTACGACCTGCTCGCCGAGAACTTCGGCGCCGGCTACAACGGCCCGCTCATCGTCACCGGCACGATCATCGGCTCGACCGATCCGCTCGGCCTGATGGACGACCTCAAGGGCGAGATCGAGAAGCTCGACGGAGTCGCCTCGGTGCCGCTCGCGACGCCCAACGAGACCGCCGACACCGGCATCATCCAGGTGATCCCCGAGGGCGGCCCCGACTCCGAGGCCACCAAGGCCCTGGTCGCCGAGATCCGCGACAAGCACGACTACTTCCAGCAGGAGTACGGCGTCGACCTCGCGGTGACCGGCCAGACCGCGGTCGGGATCGACATCTCGGACACGCTCGCCAAGGCCCTCCTGCCGTTCGGCCTGCTCGTCGTGGGCCTGTCGCTGGTGCTGCTGACGATGGTGTTCCGCTCGCTCTGGGTGCCGATCAAGGCGACGCTGGGCTACCTGCTGTCGGTCGGCGCGTCCTTCGGCGCCGTGGCGGCGGTGTTCGAGTGGGGATGGTTCTCGGACGCTCTGCACGTCGACAAGACGGGCCCGATCATCAGCTTCATGCCGATCATCCTGATGGGCGTGCTCTTCGGCCTCGCGATGGACTACGAGGTGTTCCTGGTCTCGCGGATGCGCGAGGACTACGTGCACGGGAGGCCGGCGCGCGCCGCCGTCGAGTCGGGCTTCGTCGGCTCGGCCAAGGTGGTCACGGCCGCCGCGGTCATCATGTTCTCGGTCTTCGCCGCCTTCGTGCCGGAGGGGGACACCAACATCAAGCCGATCGCGCTCGGGCTCGCCGTGGGCGTCTTCGTCGACGCGTTCATCGTGCGGATGACGCTGGTGCCCGCCGTGCTGCACCTGCTCGGCGACCGCGCCTGGCACATGCCGCGCTGGCTCGACCGCGTCCTGCCGTCCTTCGACGTCGAGGGCGAGGGCCTCACGAAGGAGCTCGCGCTGGCCGACTGGCCGGAGCCCGGATCCACGGACGTGATAGCGGCCGAGGACCTCCGCCTCGACGGACCCGACGGTCCCGTCTACAGCGGCGTCTCGCTGCGGGTCGCGCCCGGCTCCTCCCTCGTGGTCCACGGGCCGCACCGCTCCGGCCGCACCGCGCTGCTGCTGAGCATCGCCGGCCGGCTCGCCCCCGACTCCGGGCGCCTGAAGGTCGCGGGCCTGGTCGTGCCGATCCGCTCCGCCGCCGTGCGCGGCCGGGTCGGGCTGGTGCGCCTCGCCGGAGCCGCCGACCCCGTCGCCGACGTCCGGTCGGCCCTGGAGTCGGCCCCGCCGATCCTGGTGCTCGACGACCTCGACACGGTCACCGACCCGCAGCTGCGCGGCGCGATCCGGGCCGAGCTCGACGCCGCCCGCGCCGCCGACGACGCGTTCACCGTGGTCGCCTCCTCCGTCGACGCCGAGGCGCTCGACGACCTCCTCCCCTCCGACCGCGGCGTGCTCGCGGTCTCGCCCGCGGCCGAGCGCCGCGCGATCGCAAAGGTCCTCTGACAGATGGCTCTCCTCTCCCTCGAACGCCCCCGCGGCGTCAAGAAGGTGTCCTGGCTGACCCTTCTCGGGATCGTCCTGGTCCCCCTCGTCATCGGCGGCCTCCTGGTGTGGGCGCTGTGGAACCCGACCGAGCGACTCGACACGATCACGGCCGCCGTGGTCAACGAGGACACCCCGGTCGAGATCAACGGGCAGACCGTGCCGCTCGGGCGCCAGCTCGCGGCCGGCCTGGTGACGGGCGGCACCGACTCCGCGAGCTCGGACGCCCCCTCCTCCACCCCCTCGGCGAGCGCGACGCCGTCCGCGAGCACGACCCCGGTGCCCAACGTCTCCGGCTCGGACTCGACGGGCAACTTCACCTGGGTCCTCACGGACAAGGACGACGCCGCGAAGGGCCTCGCCGACGGCAGCTACGCGACCGTCGTGACGATCCCCTCCTCCTTCTCCGCCGCCGCCACCTCGTACTCGGGCGACGCCGCGGAGGCGACGAAGGCGACCATCGACATCGCCACCAGCGAGAAGGCCAAGCTCGTCGACGACGCCATCTCGGCCACGGTGACCAGCACCGCCACCTCGCTGCTCAACACGCAGCTGACCACGGCCTACCTCGAGAACGTCTACGTCGGCTTCAACACCCTCAACGAGCAGATCGGCCAGGCGGCCAAGGGCGCGGGCACGCTCGCCGACGGCGCCGACCAGCTCGGCACCGGCGCCTCCACCCTCGCCGACGGCACCAGCAGCCTCGCCGACGGGATCGACGAGCTCGCCAGCGGCGCCTCCTCGCTCTCCGACGGCGTCGGGCAGATCGGCACCGGAGCCTCGTCCCTCGCCGACGGCGTGGGACAGCTGGGCACCGGAGCCTCCGACCTCTCCGGCGGGGTCGCGCAGCTGGCCACCGGTGCGCGCGGCCTCTCCGGCGGAGTGGGACAGCTCGCGACGGGCGCCCGCGACTCGGCGACCGGGGCGACCGCGCTGCAGGGCGGCGCCTCCGACCTGGCCGACGGGCTCGACCAGCTGAGGGAGGGAGTGGTGAGGACCGGCGACGGGACCCAGCAGGTCGCCGCCCTCAGCGCCGGCGCCGCCGCCGCCACCGCGGGGACCTTCGAGACGCTCAGCGCCGCGCTCGAGGGCTGCGAGACGACGCAGTGCCTCGCCGCGCGCGCCGTCATCGCCTCGGCGGACGGACCCACCGGCGCGACCACCCTCGCCACGACGACCGCGGGAGCCGTCGCCGGGATCGACGCGGGCATCCGCCTCGGCGGCGACGGGCAGCCCTCGCTGATCGACGCGGTCGGGCAGTCCGCCACCGGCGCGCGCACTCTCTCGGGGGGCATCGGACAGCTGTCCGGCGGCCTGACGCAGCTCGCCGACGGCGCGGACGACGCCGCGGGTGGAGCGTCCCAGCTCGCCGACGGCCTCGACACCACGGCGGCCGGGTCGGCGCAGCTCGCGACCGGCGCCACCACCGCCGCGGCCGGCGCCCGCGACCTCGCGACCGGCGCGACCACCGCCGCGGGCGGCGCCGCCGACCTCGCCGCGGGAGCCTCCTCCGCCGCCGACGGCGCCGACCAGCTCGCCGACGGCGCGAGCGGGGTCTCGGACGGCGCCGTGCAGCTCGCCGACGGCACCCGCACGCTCGCGACCGGCCTCGACGCCGCGGTCGCGCAGCTCCCGACCTACACCGAGTCGGAGTCGACGAACCTCGCCGACGTCGTCTCGGACCCGGTCGAGAACGCGAGCAGCGCGACCGACCTGTTCGGAGCCTCCAGCGTCCCG
Source organism: Rathayibacter sp. AY2B5 (assembly GCF_002931645.1). Taxonomy (NCBI): domain Bacteria; kingdom Bacillati; phylum Actinomycetota; class Actinomycetes; order Micrococcales; family Microbacteriaceae; genus Rathayibacter; species Rathayibacter sp. AY2B5. The sequence goes on from NZ_PSUE01000015.1 coordinate 32,997, forward strand.
TTCTTCGCGACGATCGCCCTCTGGCTGGGCGCCCTCGCGACGTTCCTGGTGCTCGCGGCGTTCTCGCACCGTGCACTCTCCTCGACCCGCTCCTCCGCGGCGCTCGCCCTCTCCTCCTACGTGCCGGCGCTCGTGATCGGCGTGGTGCAGGGACTCGCGGTCGCGATCGTGATGAGCGGGGTCGCGGGCCTGGAGCCGGGCCGCTGGGTCGGCTTCGCCCTCCTGGCGATGCTCACCGGCGCCTCGTTCGCCGCGGTGAACCAGGGGCTGGTCGCCCTGCTCGGAGGGATCGGCCGCTTCCTCGCGATGGTCGCGGCGGTGATCGCGCTCGGCGCGGGCATCATCTCGACGGTCCCCGGGCTGTTCGACGACGTGCTCGGGTTCCTGCCGCTGTCGGCGGCGCAGAACGCGCTGTCCGGAGTGGTCGAGGGCACCGACGGCACGGCCGGCGCCGTCGTCGGCCTGGTGATCTGGCTGCTGTTCGGCCTGCTGCTCACCGTCGCCGCGATCGCCCGTCGCCGGGTCGTCTCGGTCCGCGCCCTGCACCGCACCGCGGAGGCGTAGGCCGCGCCTCGCGCCACTCCTCCCCCGAACCGGGGACGGGTGGCGCGAGGATCGCGCCACCGCCGCGCCTCTCCGGGCGACCGGCCCCGGCCGGGGCTAGCCTGACGCGATGGAGTCGGAACCGATGGCGATCCGGACGCGACGGGTGTACGGCCCATCGGTCCTGCGGCGCCTCCGCGCCCTCCTCCTGCGGCTCCTCGGCGCCGGCCTCGCGGCCGTGCTCATCCCGTTCGCCGTCCTCGCGGACCGCCGCGGGGTCCTCGACGAGTCGGTGCTCGCGCTCGGGCTCCTCGCCCTCACCGTCGTCATCGGACTGGCCTCGGCGGTCTCGCTCTTCGTCGTCTCCCCCACCCGCGTGATGACGACCGAGACGCAGGTCGTGCTGATGCGCGGCCGCCGCCGCCGCGAGCAGTGGCCCCGCCGGTCGGTCCGCTTCCTCGAGTCCGCCGACGGCGACGGCTTCGTCGCCTGGTGCCGCGGCGACGGAGTCGAGGTGCGCTGCGGCCACTTCCGCCCGGAGGACCTCGCCGCCCTGCTCGCCGACCTCGGCGCCGCCGCCCGCGTCCGCGACGCCCTGCCGCCCGCTCTGGCCGGGCCCGCCTCGGCCGTCCGCTTCCGGCCGCACCGCGCTCCGCTCCAGCGCCGGGCGGTCGCCCTGGTCGTCGTCGCCACGGAGGCGTTCGCCGCCGGCGTCCTGGCCGTCGCCCTCGCGGGATCCCCGTCGGGCGACCGCGCGCAGATCGCGCTGGGGGCGGTCGTCGTGGCGCTCTCCCTCCCGCTCGGGCTGGTCGCCGCGCGGCTGGCGCTGCGGCCCGGACTGCCGGGCTCGATCGTGGTGTCGGAGTCGGCCATCCAGATCGACGGGCTGATCTTCCCGCTCGAGGCTCTGCGCTCGGTCGTCGCCTCGAGCCCGACGGGGAGCCATAGCCTCCGCCTGACCCTCACCGAGACGAACGGCCGCATCACGGAGGTCCCCCTCGGGCTGCGGGTGCCGACGCTGCGGCGCGACCAGCTCTTCCCCGACTACCCGCTGCTGCTCGGCGTGCTGCGCGAGCGCACGGCGGGGCTGCTGCGGATCGAGGGCTGAGCCTCAGTCCTCGGCGCCGTCGGCGATGCGCTGGTGGTGGTGGATGACCTCGGCGACGATGAACCCGAGGAACTTCTCGGCGAACGCCGGGTCGAGGTGCGACTCCTCGGCGAGCGCCCGCAGCCGCGCGATCTGGCGGGCCTCGCGCTCGAGGTCCGCGGCGGGCAGCCCGTGCGCGGCCTTCAGCCGGCCGACCTTCTGCGTGAACTTGAAGCGCTCGGCGAGCAGGTGGATCAGCGCCGCGTCGATGTTGTCGATGCTCTGACGGATCTGCACGAGCTCGGCCCGCGCCAGGGACTCCTCGTGCGACGGCTCCTCGTGCGACAGCTCCTCGGTCATGCCCCGACCCTAACGGACCGCCCCCGGACACGACGACGGCCCCTGCCCGGAGTCCGGGAGGGGCCGTCCAGAGGGCTCGGTCAGTCGACCAGGTTGATCTGCACGGGGATGTTGCCGCGGGTGGCGTTGGAGTACGGGCAGAGCTGGTGCGCCGCGTCGGCGACCTTCTGCGCGTCCTCGGAGCTCGCCTTCGGCACGTAGACGTCGAGCTCGACCGAGAGGCCGAAGCCGTCGGAGTCGTTCTTCCCGATCGAGACGCTGGCCGAGACGGCCGCGTCGGTCGTGTCGATCTTCAGCTGGCGACCGGCTCCGTGCAGGGCGCTGAGGAAGCAGGCGGAGTAGCCGGCCGCGAACAGCTGCTCGGGGTTGGTCCCCTCGCCGGAGCCGCCGAGCTCCTGCGGGGCGCGGGTGTCGAGGTCGAGACGGTCGTCCTCGGTGCGGACGTGGCCGTCGCGTCCTCCACCGGAGGCGTGGGCGATGGCGGTGTAGAGAGCATCCATCCCCCCATCCCACCACTCGGCCGCCGTGAGTCGGGTGAACGCGGGATGCACGTCCGTGCGTTCTCCCGGGAATCCCCCTCGGGAACGCTCCGGGGAGCGTCAAGCCCCTCCCCCTCGGCGCCCTCCGGGTGTGCGGTGGAGGGACACCGACCCCGACCGGCGCGAGCCGGAGAACGGACACGAGCATGCGAGCACTCACCTGGCAGGGCATCGAGAAGGTCTCGGTCGAGACCGTCCCCGACCCCCGCATCCAGCAGCCGACCGACGCGATCGTCCGGATCACCTCGACCGCGATCTGCGGCTCCGACCTGCACCTCTACCGCCTCCTCGGGCCCTACATCGACCGCGGGGACGTGCTCGGCCACGAGCCGATGGGCGTCGTCGAGGAGGTGGGCTCCGGAGTCACCACCCTGAAGCCCGGCGACCGCGTCGTCGTGCCCTTCAACATCGCCTGCGGCGAGTGCTTCATGTGCCGCCGAGGGCTGCAGTCGCAGTGCGAGACGACGCAGGTCACCGAGTACGGCTCGGGGGCGGCGCTCTTCGGCTACACGAAGATGTACGGCCAGGTCCCCGGAGGGCATGCCGAGCTGCTCCGCGTGCCGCTGGCCGACTACAACACGATCGTCGTCGGCACGGACCTGCCGGACGAGCGCTACCTCTTCCTCAGCGACATCGTGCCCACCGCGTGGCAGGGCGTGGAGTACGCGCAGGTGCCCGACGGCGGGACCCTGGTCGTCTTCGGACTCGGCCCGGTCGGCCAGTTCGCGGCGCGGATCGGCGCCCACCGCGGCTACCGCGTCCTCGCCGTGGAGCCCGTCGCCGAGCGGCGCGCGATGGCCGAGCGGTACGGCGTGGAGACGTTCGACCTGTCCGACGACATCGCCGCGCAGCTGCGCGACCTCACGGACGGGCGCGGCCCCGACTCCGTCGTCGACGCGGTCGGCATGGAGGCGCACGGCTCGCCGGTCGGCTCGTTCGCTCAGTCGATGGCGGGGCTCCTGCCCGACCCGATCGCCCGCAAGGCGATGGACACGGTCGGCGTCGACCGCCTCGCCGCGGTCCACGCGTCCCTCGACCTGGTCCGCCGCGGCGGCACCGTCTCGCTGAGCGGGGTCTACGGCGGAGAGGCCGACCCGATGCCGCTGAAGTCGATGTTCGACAAGCAGGTGACGGTGCGGATGGGCCAGTGCAACGTGAAGCGCTGGATCGACGACCTGCTGCCGCTGGTGGAGGACTCCTCCGATCCGCTCGGCGTGATGGACCTCGTGACCCACCGGGCGCCGCTCGAGGACGCTCCGGCCCTCTACGAGACCTTCCAGAAGAAGGAGGACGGCTGCATCAAGGTCGTCCTGCACCCCTAGCCGGGGAACAGCGAAGGCGGCGCCCCCCGAGGGGAGCGCCGCCTTCGCGGTATTGCCGAGACCTACTTGAAGACGTCCTTGACGTCCTCGCCGGCCTTCTTGGCCGAGGCCGCGGCCTGGTCCTTCTGGCCTTCGGCCTTCAGGCTGTCGTCGTTCTTGTGGTCGCCCAGGGCTTCCTTCGCTTTGCCGGCGATGTCCTGAGCGGCGTTCTTGATCTTGTCATCGAGCCCCATGGTGGTGCCTCCTTCGCTGATCGTTGGCACGACCGTAGGACCGGGAACTGCCCGCTTCCTGGGAGCGGGAAGGGGCTTGCCCGGGTGCCCGCTGGACTGCGATGATTCGCGCCCTCGACCGGGGCCGGCCGGCCGAGGGCGCGGGATCAGGTCGCCGGGGTGGCGGACTCGGACGGAGCGGACTGCGAGGGCGCGTTAGTGGGCGTCTGCGACGATCCGTCGTCGGCGCTGGTGGGCACCGCGCTCCCCGACTGGTACGGCGTCTGGGCGTCGCCGGTGCAGCCGGCCAGCAGGCCGATCGTCAGGGCGGAGGCGCCGAGCGCCCCGAGGACCCGTGCGGCGCTCACTTGCCCGTCACCGCGTCCTTGACGGCCCCCACTGCCTTCTCGACGATGTTCGGCTTCGGGTCGGTGCCGTAGAGGCGCTCGTCCGGCTGCGTGGGCGGGGGCATCGGGACGTTGCCGCCGGGCTCCGCGACGCGGTAGCTGAACTCTCCCTTGCCGTCCGGGGTCGGGCCCGAGGCCCAGCTGCCCTCGGAGGCCGCTGCTCCGTCCGAGAAGTTGATGTACTCGTACGACACGGAGCGCTCCTCCTTCGAGATCGGGAAGTTCGAGGGCACGGGCAGGTCCTCCCGGCCCTCCGCGCGCAGCTCGGCGGCCGCCGCGATCCACTGGTTCTGGTGCATGGTGTCGCGGGCCAGGAGGAACGACAGGAGGTCGCGCACGCCGTGGTCGTCGGTCATGTGGTAGAGCCGGGCGACCTGGAGCCGGCCCTGCATCTCCGCGTTCGCGTTGGCGGTGAAGTCGGCCAGCAGGTTGCCGCTGGCGGTGATGTAGGAGCCCTGCCATGGGTTGCCCATGCTGTCGACGGGGCGCGCGCCGGCGCCCGCCACGATGGCGTGCTGCACGTCGGAGCCGCCGATGACCGCCGCGAGCACGGGGTCCTTCTTCATCGCGTCCTCGGACTGCTCGACCGGGGCCTTCTCGAGCAGCTGGGCGATCATCACGGCGATCATCTCGACGTGGCCGAACTCCTCGGCGCCGATGCCGAAGAGCAGGTCCCGGTACTTGCCCGGGTCGTGGGCGTTCCAGGCCTGGAAGCCGTACTGCATCGCCACGGTGATCTCGCCGTACTGGCCGCCGAGCACCTCCTGGAAGCGGCGGGCGAAGACCGCGTCGGGCTTCGAGGGCGTTGACGTGAACTGGAGTTCCTGACGGTGGAAGAACATGACTGGTTGCCTTTCCGGGGTAGCCGGGCGGATCCGGGTGCGGACGTCCGATGTCTGTCCTCTCGACGGTAGGGAGCCCTGTTCGCGGGTCAGAAGGGGCTTGACGCGGCGGCGGAGCAGTCGATCCACGGGCCCTCGGGACCCGCCCTCGTGGGCGCGGGATGGTAGCCCCATCGGGGGGTCAGCCGCTATGCCCTTCCCGGTACTCGAGGGCCCGAACAGACTGGCGACGCCGGCACGCATTCATTCCCCACTCGATCCTGGAAGGGACAGACGATGTCGAACATCGATCCCGCTTCACCTCCGTTCGGAGACGGCGCCGCGAACTTCGGCGCGACCGAGACCCCCATCGACAGCGGGGCGCACGTCGCCTCCACGGACACCTCCTCCGGCTCCTCCTCGGGCGGCACGGCCGACTCCGCGAAGGAGAAGGCGAGCGCCGCCGCGGGCACCGCCAAGGACCAGGCCGGCGCCGTCGCCGGCGACGCCAAGCAGGCCGCGAGCGAAGTGCTGTCGACCGGCAAGGACGAGGCCGCCAACGTGGTCCAGGAGGCCAAGGTCCAGGTCAAGGACCTCTACGACCAGAGCCGCACCCAGCTCACCGAGCAGGCCCACGCCCAGAAGGAGAACGCCGCCAAGGGCGCCCGCGCCTTCAGCGACGACCTGACCGCGCTGGCCAACGGCGAGGGCGGCAGCGACAACGCCGCGGCGAAGCTCGTCTCCCAGGCGGCCACCCGCGTGCAGGGTGTGGCCTCGTGGCTCGAGAACCGCGACCCGTCCGAGCTCCTCGACGACGTCCGCGCGTTCGCCCGCCGCCGCCCGGGTGCCTTCATCCTCATCGCCGCGGCGACGGGACTCGTCGGCGGGCGCCTCATCCGCGCCCTGACCGCCGAGGCGAAGGACGAGAAGGAGGCGACGAGCACCCGCACCGACGGACCCGAGTTCGACGCCCCCGCCTCGACCACCGCGCACTCCGACGCCTCCGCGTACGACGCGCCCGTCGCGTCCGCCTACGGCACCGTCGGCTCGAGCTCCCTCGAGCGCGACTACGCGCCGACCGAGCCCGTCGCCGACCCGCTCGACGGCGGCTTCCCGAACGGCGGCCGGCTGTGACCGACCCGACGGGCGTCCACCGCTCGACGGAGACGCCCGACCAGCGGGCCGGGTCGACGTCGCTGGGCGATCTGCTCGGCGAGGTCTCGCGCGACCTCTCCACGCTGATCCGCCAGGAGATGGCCCTCGCCAAGGCCGAGCTCAAGGAGTCCGCCGGCAAGGCGGGCAAGGGAGCGGGCCTCCTCGGCGGGGCGGGCTACGCCGCGCTGATGGCCGTGCTCTTCCTCTCGATCGCCCTCTGGTGGGGCCTGGGCACTCTGATCGGCAACGGCTGGTCCGGAGTGGTCGTGGCCGTCATCTGGGCGATCGTGGCCGCGATCCTCTACGCGGTGGGCCGCAAGAGCCTGAAGCAGGTCGACGGCGCTCCCGAGACGGTCGACTCCCTCAAGAAGATTCCCGACACCCTCAAGCCGAACGGGGCAGGACGATGACGTACGACGCAGGACAGAACAAGACACCCGAGGAGATCCGGGCGGACATCGAGCGCACGCGCCTCGAGCTGGGCGGGGACGTCGACGCGCTGGCCGAGAAGGTCAGCCCGTCCGCCATCGCGCAGCGTCAGACCGACAAGGTCAAGTCGGCCGTGGGCTCCGTCCGCGACCGCGTGATGGGCTCGGCGCACGACGCCTCCGACTCACTCTCGAGCGGTGCGGGCTCGGCGAAGGCCAAGGCCGAGGGCAACCCGTTCGCCGTGGGGCTCATCGCCCTCGGCGCCGGACTCCTCGTCGCCTCGCTCATCCCCGCCTCCAGCAAGGAGAAGGAGGCGGCGAGCCGCGTCAAGGAGCAGGCCCAGCCGGTCGTCGACAAGGTGACCGACGCGGCCAAGGAGGCTGCGAGCGAGCTCCGCGAGCCCGCGCAGCAGGCGTTCGCCTCCGTCAAGGAGACCGCGACCGACGCCGCGCAGAACGTCAAGGAGGCGGGCACCTCCGCCACCGACGACGTGAAGGACTCGGCCCGCGAGGCCAAGCACGCCGTCCAGGAGGACGTGCAGCACTGATCCGTCGGCGCTGACAGGGCGGTGGGCCTCCGGGCCCGCCGCCCTTCGTCGTGCCGCCGGGAATACACCGCCGCCCGCGCTCCTTGCCCTCCGTATGCGATCGATCGTCTACTCCCGCACCGGTGACTCCTCCGTCCTCTCCCTCGTCGACCGGGAGGAGCGGGCTCCGGGCTCCGGCGAGGTCCGCGTCCGCGTCCTGGCGTCGGGCGTGAATCCGACCGACTGGAAGGCGCGCGCAGACGGCGACCTCGCGTTCGACGAGGTCGTGCCGAACCAGGACGGCGCCGGTGTCGTCGAGGCGGTCGGCGAGGGCGTCGAGGGCCTGGCCGTCGGCGACCGGGTCTGGATGTACCTCTCCGCGCACCGCCGCCCCACCGGCACCGCGCAGGAGTCGGCGGTGCTCGCCGCCGAGCACGTCGTGCGCCTGCCCGAGGGCGTCGGCACCGACGTCGCCGCGAGCCTCGGCGTCCCCGCGATGACCGCCCACCGCGCCCTCACCGTGCACGAGCACGGCCCCTCCCGCCTCGCGCCCGGCGCCCTCGCCGGCCGCACCGTCCTGGTCCAGGGCGGCGCCGGAGCCGTCGGGCACGCCGCCATCCAGCTCGCGGTCTGGGCCGGGGCGACCGTCATCGCGACGGTGAGCAGCGACTCCAAGGAGCGGCTCGCCCGTGCGGCCGGCGCGCAGCACGTGCTGCAGTACCCGGACGACGCGCTCGCCGACCGGATCCGCGGGCTCGCCCCCGAGGGCGTCCAGCACGTGGTCGAGGTCGCACCGGCTCAGAACGCCGCGCTCGACGTCGAGGTGCTCGCCAACCACGGCAGCATCGGGTACTACGCGAACAACAACGGCGACGAGTTCACCGTGCCGATCGTCGCGAGCTTCGCGAAGAACGCCCGGTGGCAGGGCCTGCTGCTCTACACGGTGGGCGAGGAGGCGCTGCAGGCCGCGGCCGAGGACATCACCGCGGCGCTCGCCGACGGCGCGCTCCCGGTGGGCGAGGAGGCGGGCCTCCCGCTGACCTGGTTCCCGCTCGAGGAGACCGCGGCCGCCCACGACGCGGTCGAGCAGGGCGCGACGGGAAAGGTGCTCATCCGCGTCGCCGACTGACCGCGAGGGCTCGCCTCTGATCGGCTCCCGGCCGGATCAGCCCCGGAGCGGGGGCGAGCCCGGGACGGTCGAGCGGTCGGCCAGGCCGACCACGAGCTCGGCGAGCGCCTCCTCCGCCGTGCGGGTCGGCGCCCAGCCGAGCTCGGCGCGGGCGCGCTCGGTCGACATCACCGGGACGTTGCCCGCGATGTCGAGCCAGCCCGCGTCGGTGCGCTGCAGGCGCAGGTGCCAGGTCGCGGTGACGACGGAGCGGAGCAGCCCGAACGGCACCGTGACCAGGCGGGCGCCGAAGGCGTGCGCCAGCCGCTCCGGAGTGAGGACCGGCTCGGCCGCGATGTTGAAGGCCCCGCCGGCGCGCCGGTCGAGCGCGCGCCAGAAGGCGTCGGCCACGTCGTCGGCGTGCACGCCCTGGAAGACGATGCTCCGCGGCAGCGGCAGGACCGGGATCCGGACCGCCTTCAGCCACCGCGTCGGGTAGTGGGGACCGGCGAAGAGCCCGGCGATCTCGGTCGCCGCTCCGCGCTGGAAGACGAGCCCCGGGCGCAGGCGTGTGACGACGATCTCGGGGTGCCGCTCCTCGAAGGCGTCGAGCTGCCGCTCGTTCGCGGCCTTGTGGCGGCTGTAGGTCGAGGTGTGCAGGCCGCCCGTGGGCCAGTCCTCGGTCACCCGGATCGACTTCGGCGCGGCGCTGTAGGCGCCCACGGACGAGGCGACGGCGACCTGGCCGACTCCCGCGGCGGCGACCGCCTCGAGCACGGCCGCAGTGCCTCCGACGTCGACCAGCCGCTGGAACGGCTCGTCGTGGCTGGGCTGCAGCGCCCAGGCGAGGTGGACGACGGCGTCGACGCCGGCGAAGGCCTCGCGGAGCCGCCGCGGGGCGACGCTCGACGCGAGGTCGATCTCGACCCAGCGCACGTCGCGGTACTCCTCCGAGCGGAGCCGAGGGGCCCGGCGGGCGATGCCCACGATCTCCTCCACCCCGGCCTCGCCGTGCAGGCGCCGCAGCAGCGCCGTCCCCAGGTTGCCGGTCGCCCCGACGATCGCGATCCGCATGGCGTCATCCCTCCGGGAGCGGCGCACGCCGGCCCCCTCCTCCGAGGCTAGGCAGGGGCGCCGCCGCGGAGGAGCCGCTTGACAGCGGGGACGACGGGACGCTCGGCGGGGACCGCCGGCCGCCGGCGGGGTGAACGCTCCTCCCCAGGGCGGACGCGGCCTAGACCACGGCGGGAGCGGGCGCATCCCCCCGCGCGGCCGGCCGACGATCCCTAGCCTGGGACGATGCTGCCGACACCGCCCCGCCGCGTCCTCCCCGTGCGACACGAGGTCGAGGGCGTCACGCTGCGGACGGTCGACACCGGTCAGGCCGGGGCGGGCGCGGTGTTCGTCCTGATCCACGGGATTGGGATGTCGCACCACACCTTCTCGCCGCTCGCCGCCCGCCTGAAGCGGCACGGCCGGGTGATCGGCGTCGACCTCGCCGGCTTCGGCGCGAACGCGCGCCCGCGGCGGAGGGTCGGCCTCGAGGACCACGCGCGGCAGGTCGAGCAGGTCCTCCGCGGACTGGGCGTCTCGCGCGCGGTCGTCGTCGGGCACTCGATGGGGTCGCAGGTGGCGGTCGAGCTGGGGCTGCGCGCGCCCGGCCTGGTCGACGGCGCGGTGCTCATCGGGCCGGTGGTGGATCCGCAGCGGCCCGGAGCGGTCCGCCAGGGGCTCGCGCTGCTGCGGGACTGCCTCGGCGAGCCGGTGGGCGTCGACGCGATCCTGCTGGCCGACTACCTGCGCGGCGGCCTGCGCTGGTACCTGCGCCAGCTGCCCGAGATGCTGAGGCATCCGGTGCAGAAGCGCGTCGCCCGGCTGGAGGTGCCGGTCCTCGTCGCCCGCGGCCGCGACGATCCGATCGCCACCCGTGACTGGTGCGAGCGGCTCACGGCCCACGCGCGCGAGGGGCGGCTCGTCGAGTTCGCCGGCTCGCGCCACGTCGTCCCCCGCACCGAGCCCGGAGCGCTCGCCCGCGAGATCCTCCGCTTCGCCGCTGCGCTCGGCGAGAGGCCCGCCGCCCCGCTCCCCCTCCGGTCGGAGCCGGCCGCATGAGCCGGCTCCGACGCCTGGTCCGCGACGCCGTCTGGTGGATCCGCGACTACGCCTACGCCGTCGCCTGGCAGGTACGCGGCGTCCTCTCGCGCCGCGCCCCGGACGACTACCTCGACGGCGACCGGCGGCCCGTCGTGGTCCTCCCGGGGATCTGGGAGACCTGGTCCTTCCTCCGCCCGATCATCGATCCGCTGCACGAGCGCGGGCACCCGCTCCACGTGCTGACGAGCCTCGGCCGGAACGGCCGCCCGGTCGCCCGGACCGCGGAGGACGTGGCCGCCTACCTCGCCGAGCACGGGCTCCGCGACGTGGTGATCGTCGCCCACAGCAAGGGCGGACTGATCGGCAAGTACGTGATGACCGAGCTCGACCCGGACGGCCGGGTCGACCGGATGGTCGCCGTGGCGACCCCGTTCGGCGGCTCCCGCTACGCGCCCTACCTGGTCCTCCGGAGCCTGCGCGCCTTCTCGCCGCGCGACGCCACGACCCTGCTGCTGTCGAGCCGCTCCGGAGCGAACGCGCGGATCACCTCCGTGTTCGGCCTCTTCGATCCGCACATCCCCGAGGGCAGCATGCTCGAGGGCGCGGTCAACGTCCGGATCGAGACCGGCGGGCACTTCCGCATCCTGAGCGACCCCGAGACGCTCACCGCGGTCGTCACGGCGGTCTCGGCGGAGGAGCGCGCCGACGGAGAGGCGCCCTGACGACGGCGGAACCCCTGACGACTCCGTAGCAACCCGCGTCGCCGCGGCGGAACCCCCTGGCGCCTCCGGCCCGCGAGGCGGAGCGTGGAGCCATGCCCGCCTCCTCCACCGGCCCGACCGAGCTCCTCCTCGTCCGTCACGGCGAGAGCCTCGCCAACATCGCGGCGAGCGCCGCCGAGGCCTCGGGGGCGCACGAGATCGCCGTCGACCGCCGCGACCCCGACGTCGAGCTCTCCCCCGCCGGCGAGGAGCAGGCCCGCGCGCTCGGCCGCTGGCTGGCCGAGGAGGCGCGGCCCGCCTCCGCCTGGACGTCGCCCTACCGCCGCGCCTCCGCGACCGCGCGTCTCGCCCTCGGCGAGGCCGGCATCGACCTGCGGCTGCGCCCCGACGAGCGCCTGCGCGACCGCGACCTCGGCGTCACCGACCGCCTCACCTCCGCCGGCGTGCGGGCCCGGATGCCCGAGGAGGCGGCGCGGCGCGAGTGGCTCGGCAAGTTCTACTACCGGCCGCCGGGAGGCGAGGCCTGGACGGACCTCGCGCTCCGCGTCCGCGCCTTCGTCGACCACCTCGCCGTCGCCGCGCCTCCCGGGCCGGCGATCCTCTTCTGCCACGACGCGGTCGTCCTCGTCGTCCGCTACGTCCTCGAGGGCCTCTCCGAGCACGAGCTGCTCGACATCGGCGCTTCGACGCCCGTCGCCAACGGCTCCGTCACCCGTCTCGTCCGCGACGGCGACGCGTGGCGCCTCGAGCTCTTCAACCGCACGTCCCACCTCGAGCGCTCCGGCGCACCCGTCACCCGGCACGACGACCGCGCAGCCGGAGAAGGAGACCCTCATGAGTGACCTCGTCTCCCGCGCCCTGCTCGAGCAGCGCTGGCCCCTCCCGGAGCCCGGAGGCTCGAAGCACTCCCGCGGCGACGTGGTCGTCGTCGGCGGCGCCCGCAAGACGCCCGGCGCCGCGATCCTCGCGGGGATCGCCGCGCTGCGGACCGGCGCGGGTCGCATCACGCTCTGCGTCGCCGAGTCGGTCGCGTCGGCCACCGCGGTCGCGCTGCCCGAGTGCGGAGTGGTCCCGCTCGCGGAGACGCGGACCGGCTCCGTCTCGGGCCGCGGGCTCGACGACCTCGCCGGCGAGCTCTCCTCCGCCGACGTCGCCCTGATCGGACCCGGCCTGGACGACCCGCGCGCGACCGCCGCGACCCTCCGTTTCCTCGCTCCGCTCCTCGACGACGTGCCGGCTGTGCACCTCGACGCCTTCCCGCTCGGGGTCCTGCCCGGGCAGCGCGGTATCGCGCGGAGGCTCGCGGGCCGGCTCCTGCTGACCCCGAACTCGGAGGAGGCGTCCCGCCTCCTCGGCGAGGAGGTCGACGACGTCGAGCGGGCCGCCCTCGCTGTCGCCGAGCGCTACGGCGCGGTGGTGAGCCTGTTCAACACGATCGCCTCGCCCGACGGCGACGCGGTGCGGATCGAGGGCGAGCACCCCGGGCTGGCCACCGCGGGCAGCGGCGACGTGCTCGCCGGAGCGACGGCGGGCCTGCGCGGGCGCGGCGTCGCTCCGATGGGCGCGGCCGCGTGGGGCGCGTTCCTGCACACGGAGGCTGACACGCGCCTCTCCGCACGGATCGGCCCGGCCGGGTACCTCGCGAGCGAGATCCCGGGGGAGTTCCCGCGCGTGCTGGCGGGCTGAGCGGGGCGGGTGCGCTGAGGACGGCAGTCGTTCCGAGGCGGGCCGGCGGTGCGAGCGCCCCGGACCGAGCCGGCGGCGTGAGAGGCGGCGGTCACCGTGACCGCGGCGTCGACCTCAGTGCGCGACGTCGGCGACCGAGAACGCCACGCCCGGCGTGATCAGGATCGAGGTCTCGCGGGGCTCGCCCTCGCCCTGGTTCACCGTGATCCAGCGCGACGCGGAGCCGTCCAGGGCGCGGTCGATGCTCTCGCGCACCTCCGCGGCCGACGTCTCGCTCAGGCTGAACGGCGCTCCGCCGTAGATGATCTCGACGCGCTTCACAGCATGCTCTCCTCGCTCTGACGGGCGGTCCCGTGGGGCTCCTCGCTGATCCGCAGCCCGTGCGCCGTGTGCGAGTCGGCGAGCAGCTGGCGGATCCAGTCCGGGTTGATGTTCGGGGCACGGCCGCCGTGGTACTTGAAGCGCAGCGGGATGGCGGGGTGCAGCCAGATCGAGGTGCGTCCGTCGCCGACCGCCTGCGAGTCCTTCCACGAGAAGTAGAAGGACTCGTTGCGCGCGAGCTTCGAGCCGATCACGATCTGCAGGTGCGCCAGCAGACGGTCGTCGAAGTCGGCCTCGAGGGTCGAGTCGTAGATCAGTCGCCCCATCAGGCGGTTCTCCGTTCGGGAAGTCGCCCGTCCGCGAAGGGTCGGGCGGAGTCGTGAGTGTCGATCCTACCGGCGCCCCGGATGCTCACCAGGAGTCGTCCTCGCCGTGGAAGTGCGGGATCTCGGTGTCGACGGCGGAGAGGGGCCCGGCGCCGCCGTCCTCCTCGGCCACGGGGTGTGAGACGCCCAGGCGGGCCGTCTCGCGGGTGAAGCGCTCGACGAGCTCCTCGTCGAGCAGCTCCTCGGCTCCGTCGTCCTCGGACTCCGAGAACAGCTGGCTCGCCGGTCCGATCAGCAGCGCCGCCCGTCCGGGCCGGCCGGACTCCTGGCGGATCGGGATGTCGACCGTGATCGACCCCTTGGTGAGCGCCAGCGCCTCCGCGTAGGCCAGCAGCGACCGCGCGATGGCGGTACCCGTCAGCACGGAGCTGCCGGCGTAGTGGATGCGTTCCATGCCTCCTTCCTACTCCTCGGGCGGCCGCCCGGTCAGCGGTTGCGCGGTCGAGGCGGGGAGCGCTAGCGCCGCGTCGATCCGGCGGTCGAGCGCGTCGCGGACGGCCGGCCACTCGGCCGCGAGGATCGAGTGGACGGCCGTGTCGCGCCACGAGCCGTCGGCCCGCCGCTGGTCGTGGCGGAGCACCCCCTCGAACACGGCGCCGAGGCGGAGGATCGCGGCCCGCGAGCGCGCGTTCACCGCATCCGCCTGGAGCTTCACCCGCTCGTAGCCGCTGTCGAAGGCGAGTCCGAGCACCAGCCGCTTCGCCTCCGGGTTCACGACGGTGCCCCACGTCTCGGGCGCGTAGGCCGTCCAGCCGAGGTGGGCCGCCTCGCGCGTCTCGTCGAAGTCAGCCAGCGAGGTCGTGCCGACGACGCGCCCCTCCTGCAGCACGGCGAATGGCAGGCCCGTGCCCCAGGGGTAGTAGCGGTCGACGAAGGCGCGGAACTCCTCCGGGGTGCCGGGGAGGCCGGACGGTCCTCCTCCGTAGCCGCCGGCGAACACCTCCGGACGTCCGATCGCCCGCCCGAGCGGCTCGACGTGCTCGACGGCGAGCGGCTCGAGGACGATCGAGCGGCCGACGAGCGTGACGGGACCGGGGCGGCGGGGGCTGCTCATGCGATCAGTGTGGGGCACCGTGCCAGCATGGCTCCATGAGCACCGCCGCGCTGTTCGAGTCCGCCGCCGCCGCCCTCGTCGGCCTGCTCGCGCAGGTGCGGGACGACCAGTGGGAGCAGCCGGGGCTCGGCGTCTGGGACGTCCGCGGCCTCGCGGGCCACGCGTCGCGGGCGGTGCTGACGGTCGAGGCGTACCTCCTCGCTCCGGAGCCGCCCGAGCCGACCATCGAGGACGCGCTCGACTACTACGACGCGCTGGCCGGGAACGTCGCCGACCCCGCGGCGGTGGCGCGGCGCGGGGTCGAGGCGGGGCTGCTGCTCGGCGACAGGCCGGCTCAGGCGCTGGCGGAGGCGGCGGGCCGCGCGGTCGAGCTGGTCGCCGCCCAGCGTCCCGGCCGCCTCGTCGCCGTGGGCGGCCACGCGATCGAGCTGGACGAGTACCTCCGGACCCGGCTGCTCGAGCTGGTCGTGCACACGCTCGACCTCTCGCGGGCCACCGGGATCCCGCACGTGCTGCCCGCCGAGGCCGTCGAGGCGTGCTGCGCGCTGACCGGCGGGCTGGCCGCTCGAGCCGGACGCGGCGAGGAGCTCCTGCTCGCGCTGAGCGGGCGGGAGCCCCTCGCCGCGGGGTTCTCGGTGGTGTGAGGGCGCCGATCCTCAGGCCGCGGGTTCGGCGTGGTGCCGGCTCTCAGGCCACGGCGAGAGCGGCGACCGGTGACACCTTCGTGGCGCGGCGGGCGGGCAGCACGGCCGAGACGACCGTGATCACGACACCGACCACGAGCACCGCCACCAGGATCGGCACCGGGACGGTCGGCGGGATCAGTCCGATGCCCGGCAGCGAGCCGAACACCGAGATCGCGCCGCACCAGCCGTAGACGATCCCGAGCACGATGCCGAGCACCGCGGCAGCGATGATCATCTGCGCCGCCTCGAGCACCACCATCGACCGCACCTGCGAGCCGGTGAAGCCGAGCGCGCGGAGCAGGCCCAGCTCGCGCCGGCGCTGCAGCACGCTGAGCGACAGCGTGTTGACCATCCCGACGGCGGCCAGGACGACCGAGAAGCCGAGCAGGACGCTCATCACCGCGGTGCTCACCTGGATGAACTGCTCGAACGCCGCGATCACCTCGGGGTTCGTCTCACCCGAGCGCTCCATGATCGTGCCGAAGGTGGCGGCGGCGACCGCGAACATCGTGACCAGCGACACTCCGATGACCAGTCCGATGACGGCGCGGGCGCTGCGCGCCGGATTGCGGACGGCGTTGGCGGACGCCAGGCGGGCGACGGGGCCCCGGCCGAAGGCGCGGCCCACGAGGGCCGTGAGCGGAGGGAGCAGGACGGGCGCCCCGAGGATCACGCCGGTGAAGGACGCCATGCCTCCGACCAGCCCGAGGAGGACGCCGCCGGGGTTGGCGAGCCCGAGGACGACACCGGCGGCGAGCAGCAGCGCGCCGACCACGACGAAGACGATCGCCGTGACGTTGCGGGCGGTGCGGCCGCGCAGCTCCTCGTAGCGGGGCTCGGCGGAGGATCCGGCGGCCTGCGACGGCGCGACCGCGAGCACGCGGCGCGATCCGGACCACGAGGCGATGACCGTCGAGGCGACCACGGCGATCAGCGGCAGCACGAGGCCGGGCGAGACGAGCGGGTAGTCGAAGCGGGGCAGGGTGCCGCTCCGGATGGCGAGCTCCGCGGCGAGCGCCACGAGAGCGACGCCGGCGACCAGGCCGATCGCCGCTCCGAGGAGCCCCTGCAGGAGGCCCGTGCGGACGATCCCGCTGCGCAGCGACCGGCCGGAGGCGCCGAGCAGGCGGAGCAGGGCGATCTCGCGGGTGCGCCCGGCGATGACGGTCGAGACCGCATTGGCCGTGACGATCCCGCCCACGAACACCGCGATGCCGAAGAAGACGGCGCCGACCATCCCGAGCATGAGGGCGACCTGGCCGATGCCGTCGATCCCCGCTGCCGCGAAGGCCGCGACCATGTCGGCGATGACCTGCACCAGCACGGCGCCGAACGCCGCGGCGAGTGCGGCGACGGTGACGATGGCGCCCCCGCCCTGGCTCGAGCCCGTGCGCACGCCGCTCACGCCGCGCCCTCCATCGTGAGCATCGCGCGCGAGATCTCCTCGGCGCTCATCCCGCGGCGGTCGTCGACGACGGCCCCGTCGCGGAGGAAGACGATGCGGTCGGCGTAGGCCGCCGCGATCGGGTCGTGGGTGACCATGGCGATCGACTGGCCGTACTCGCGGGTGGAGGCCCGGAGGAGGCTGAGGACCTCGCGGCCGGTGCGCGAGTCCAGGTTGCCGGTGGGCTCGTCGGCGAAGATCAGCTGCGGCCGGGTGGCGAGGGCGCGGGCGATCGCCACACGCTGCTGCTGCCCGCCCGAGAGCTCGTGGGGCCGGTGCGTGAGGCGCTCGCGGAGCCCGAGGGACTCGATCAGCCGGGCGATCCACTGCTCCTCGTCGCCGGTCACGGAGCGGCCGTCGAGCTCGAACGGGAGGCGGATGTTGCCGCGCACGTCGAGCGTGGGGACGAGGTTGAAGGCCTGGAAGACGAAGCCGACGCTGCGGCGGCGGAGCACGGTCAGTTCGGCGTCGCTCATCGAGGTGATCTCGGCGTCCCCGAGGAACACGCGGCCGGAGGAGGCGGTGTCGAGGCCGGCGAGGACGTGCATGAGCGTCGACTTGCCGGATCCGCTGGGGCCCATCACCGCGGTGAACTCGCCCCGCTCGATCGAGAGCGTGACGTCGTCGAGGGCGACGACGGGCGGCGTGCTGCCGTAGAGCTTGCGCACGCCCTCGACGCGCGCCACGACGGAGGAGGTCTGGTTCTGCATGTCCTCGACGCTACGGAGGCACCCGTGTCGCCGGCGTCGTCCGCAGTGGCTCGCGGCATCATCCCTCCGGCGGACCCGCGATGGTCCTGCGGGGTCAGCGGGGCCGGAGTCCCGCCCGGCGGAGGGCGAGGGCCGCCAGCGCGGCGGTGACGGCGGGGTCGCCGGTCCTCCAGCCCGCGGCGGCCTCCGGGTGCGCGGCGAGGATGTCGCGGGGGGACGCCTGGGTGAGCGCGCGCAGGGCCAGCAGCTCGGTTCCGCCGCCGGTCGAGCCGAGGGCGCGCAGCTCGGCGGTCCGGCGGGCGAAGCGGAGCCGGGGCCGGAGCCAGAGCACGGCCAGGAGCAGGAGCGGGAGACCCCCGACGGCGAGCCCGGCGACCACGGCCAGGGCGCTCGCGAGCTGCTGCTGGTCGCGTCCGGCGGCGGCGAGCACGGAGCCGGCCCCGCTCGCCTCGTCGAACGGCGCGCGCACGGCGTCGCCGAGCAGGGGGATGCCGCCGAGGGTGGTCCCGGCGTCGCTCATGGTCGAGCCGAAGCCGCTGCCGGCGCTCTCGAGCCGCCGGCCGATCTCGGCCAGGCAGGCGATCAGCGAGCCGACCGCGATCCCCGCGGCGATCGCCACGACGGCCACGCCGAGAGCGAGGGCGTCGGCCAGGATCTGCCGCGCGCGGACGGCCGGGAGGTCGGCGTAGATCTGCATGCGCCGATTATCCGGCGCGCTCGGCGGCGGTCGTGTCCACACCGCAGGAAGGATTAGTCGAGAGGGCCGGGGATCCGCGTCACTCCGCGAGGTCACCGAGGTTCTTCCTCCGTTGTGACCACGTCGGCCGCCTCCGAGAGGGCTGCCCGGCCCGGCTCCTCGCCGCCTCTAGTCGAGCAGGTCGTGCAGCACGACGACCTGCTCGCGCTCCGGGCCGACGCCGATCGCCGAGAACCGGGCGCCGCTCATCGCCTCGAGCGCGCGCACGTAGTCCTGCGCGGTCTGCGGCAGGTCCGAGAACTCGCGGCAGCCGGAGATGTCCTCCTGCCAGCCGGGGAACTCCTCGTAGATCGGCTTCGCGTGGTGGAAGTCGCTCTGCGAGACCGGGACCTCGTCGTGGCGCACGCCGTCGACGTCGTAGGCGACGCAGACGGGGATGGTCTCGAGGCCCGAGAGCACGTCGAGCTTGGTGAGGACGAAGTCGGTGACCCCGTTGATCCGCGCCGAGAAGCGGGCGATCGGGGCGTCGTACCAGCCGCAGCGGCGCGGGCGGCCGGTCGTGGTGCCGAACTCGAAGCCCTGCCGGCGGAGGTACTCGCCCCACTCGTCGAAGAGCTCGGTCGGGAACGGGCCGGCGCCGACGCGGGTCGTGTACGCCTTGATGACCGCGATGACGCGGTCGATGCGGTTCGGTGCGACTCCGGAGCCGGTGGCCGCTCCTCCCGAGGTCGCGTTGGAGGAGGTGACGAACGGGTAGGTGCCGTGGTCGACGTCGAGCATCGTGGCCTGGCCGGCCTCGAACAGCACCGTCCTGCCGGCGTCGAGCGCCTGCGAGAGGATCAGCGACGTGTCGGCGACCATCGGGCGCAGGCGCTCGGTGTACTGCAGCAGGTCCTCCAGCACCTGCTCGACCAGGATCGCGCGGCGGTTGTAGACCTTCACCAGCAGGTGGTTCTTCTGGTCGAGGGCGCCCTCGACCTTCTGGCGGAGGATGTTCTCGTCGAAGAGGTCCTGGATGCGGATGCCGACGCGGTTGATCTTGTCGGCGTACGCCGGGCCGATGCCGCGGCCGGTGGTGCCGATCTGGCGCTTGCCGAGGAAGCGCTCCGTCACCTTGTCGAGGGTGCGGTGGTAGCTGGTGATGACGTGCGCGTTGGCGCTGACGAGCAGCTTCGACACGTCGACGCCGCGGGCGCTCAGCGCCTCGAGCTCGTGGAACAGCACCTCGATGTCGACGACGACGCCGTTCGCGATGACCGGGACGACGCCCGGGGTGAGGATGCCGGAGGGGAGCAGGTGCAGGGCGTACTTCTCGTCGCCCACCACGACGGTGTGCCCGGCGTTGTTGCCGCCGTTGAACTTCACGACGTAGTCGACGCGGCTGCCGAGGAGGTCGGTGGCGCGTCCCTTGCCCTCGTCGCCCCACTGGGCGCCGGTGATGACGATTGCTGGCATGGCGTGTCCTTCTCGACGGGAGGGGCGGGGGTGGGCGGGTGCGGCGCGGCAGTCGTGCCGCCTCCGCGCGACCAGCCGCTCGATTCTAGCGGAGGGGCCGGAGGACGGCTCCTGCGCTCGGGGTCGACCCGGCGGACTCTTTCGCCGCGGGCCGGCCCCGCGGACTCCCCCCGGCTCCGCGTCGGTCCCGCCGACGCATCGCCGAGCAATGCTCTCGATCCCGTCATGCGCAGTTCACACGCGGCGCATAGACGTCGAGGACGTTCACACTCCACTCATCACGCGAACAGGACCACGATGCGCAGACTCCGCGCCGCAAGCCTCCTCGCCGTCGTCGCACTCGGAGCCGCCACCGCCGCTCCGATCGCCTCGGCCGCCCCTCTCGACGACGGCGTCGAGCTCACCCTGGTGTCGACGACCGACACGCACGGGCACGTCTACGACTGGGACTACTTCGCGAACGCGCCGTACCCGGCCGACGGTGCGCTCGGCCTCACCCGCGTCGCGACCGAGGTCGACCGCCTCCGCGCCGAGAAGGGCGAGGAGTCCGTGCTCGTCATGGACAACGGCGACGCGATCCAGGGCACGCCACTCACCTACTACTACGGCCTCGGCGACGGCGCCGCGGGCGTCCTCTCCGGCGAGACGACGCACCCGATGGCCACCGCGTTCAACACCATCGGCTACGACGCGCAGGTCGTCGGCAACCACGAGTACAACTACGGGCTCGACATGCTCAGCGCGTACGAGGGCGACCTGAACGCCCCGCTGCTGGGCGCGAACGTCGTCGACGTCGCCACCGGCAAGCCGTACCACGACCCCTACACGCTGATCGAGCGCGAGATCGACGGGAAGACGGTCACCGTCGGCGTCCTCGGCCTCGTCACCCCCGGCGTCCGCGTCTGGGACAAGCAGTACGTCGACGGCGTCCTCGAGTTCCAGGACATGGTCGCCGCCGCGAAGCAGTGGGTCCCGATCGTGCAGGAGCAGGCGGACGTGGTCGTCGTCCTCGCGCACACCGGCCAGGGCACGGTCCCGGACGCCGAGTACGACGCCGCCGACCTCAACGAGGACGTCGTCAACAACATCGCGACGCAGGTCCCCGGCATCGACGTGGTCGTCGCCGGCCACAGCCACAAGGACCTGCCGCAGACGCTGTTCACCAACGTCGCCGGCGAGCAGGTGCTGGTCACCCAGCCCGAGTTCTGGGCGCAGGGCCTCACCGAGGTCACCCTGAACCTGGTGCCGGACGCCGCGGGCGGCCTCGAGGTCGACTGGTCGGCCGGGAACGCACCCGTCACGCAGCCCGTCTACGCGAAGGACATCGCCGAGGAGTCGCCCGCACTGGTCGACGCCCTCGCCGAGCAGCACGCCGCCACGATCGAGTACGTGAACACCCCCGTCGCCGACTCGGTCGAGGAGCTCTCGGCCGCGACCTCGCGCTACGAGGACACCCCGATCATCGACTTCATCAACACCGTCCAGGCCGAGACCGTCGAGTCGGCGCTCGAGGGCACCGAGTGGGCCGACCTGCCGGTGATCTCGCAGGCGTCGCCGTTCTCGCGCACCGCCGTCTTCCCGAAGGGGCAGGTCAGCATCCGCGACATCGCGGGCCTGTACATCTACGAGAACACCCTCCGCGGAGTGGAGCTGACCGGAGCCGAGGTGCGCGACTACCTCGAGTTCTCGGCCCGCTACTTCGTGCAGACCGCCGAGGGCGCCGTGTTCGACCCCGAGACCGGCACCAACGCGACGACCGAGGACCGCCCCGACGGCATCCCGGACTACAACTACGACGCGATCTCGGGCCTGGACTACGTGATCGACGTCTCCCAGCCCGCCGGCTCGCGGATCCGCGGTCTCGCCCACGCCGACGGCACCCCGGTCGCCGACGACGATCGCTTCGTGATGGCGGTCAACAACTACCGCCAGAGCGGCGGAGGCGCCTACCCGGCCGTCGCGCAGGCACCGCTCGTCTACGACGAGCGTCTCGAGATCCGCCAGCTTCTCATCGACTGGTCGACCGCCCGCGGCGTGATCGACCAGGCCGACTTCTACGACCCCAACTGGTCGCTGACGACGGAGCCCGCCGCCGAGGTCCCGGTCACCCCGGCGCCGACCGAGCCCGGCACCCCGACGGAGCAGCCCACCACAGCTCCGTCGCCGCACCCCACCACCACGGCGGCCCCCGTCGCGGGAGGCTCCGGCCCGGGCTCGCTCGCGAACACCGGCGCCGACGCGGCCGGCCTGATCGGCGGAGCCCTCGTGCTGCTGCTGTCGGGTCTCGCGCTGGTCGTCGCGCGACGCCGCCTCGCGGCCTAGCCGAGCAGGGCACGGGCGGCGGTCGGCGGGGTCTCCCGCCGGCCGCCGTTCGCCGTTCCGGAGGATCGCGGGACGATCGGGCCGCGGACCGGCGGCTCAGTCCCCGCGGCGTCGCGACCGGCGGGCCCGCCAGGCCGAGAACGCCCCGGTCGACCAGAGCGCCCAGACCACCAGCAGGGGCTGGAAGACGAGCCGCACCGCGCGCGCCGCGTCCGTCTCGAGGCCGAACGCCGGCGTCCGCGTCACCAGCTGCGAGATGTTCCCCGGGAAGACCGCGACGAAGAACGCCGCCACCACGACTCCCACGATCACGCGCCACCGCACGAGCACGACGAGCGCGAGCCCGAGCGCGATCTCGACGACGCCCGACGCGACGACCACCAGGTCCGGGTCGGCCGGCAGCCACGGCGGGACCTGCGCCTGGAAGGCCTGACGCGCGACCGTCAGGTGCGCCGTGCCGGCCGTGACGAGCAGCAGGCCCAGGAGGATGCGGGCGAGAGTGCGCGGGAGGGAGCGGCGTCCTCCGTCGGTCGCTGTGGCGGCGGTCATGCCCCCAGTCTGCGCTCGGAGCCCGCTCGCGCCGACCGCGAGCGCGTTCCGGCGGCGCCCCGTATCCTCGTTACCGCCCCGTCCGCAGACCGTGAAACGAGTTCCATGAGCACCCTGCCCCGCCTGATGGCCTTCGACCTCGACGACACCCTCGCCGCCTCGAAGTCCCCCGTCGACCCGGCGATGGCCGACCTCTTCGTGAAGCTGCTCCAGGCCACCGAGGTGTGCATCATCTCGGGCGGCCAGATCGGCCAGTTCCGGATGCAGGTGCTCGACCGCCTCGAGGGCGCCGACCCCGAGGTCCTCGCGAAGCTGCACCTCATGCCCACCTGCGGCACGCAGTACTACCGGTACGAGAACGGCGACTGGGCGCAGATCTACGCCGAGAACCTCACCGAGGACGAGAAGTCGCGCGCGCTCGCCGCCGTCGAGGAGAAGGCGAAGGAGCTCGGCTACTGGGAGTCCGAGACCTGGGGCCCGATCCTCGAGGACCGCGACTCGCAGATCACCTTCTCGGCCCTCGGCCAGTCCGCGCCCGTCGAGGTCAAGCAGGCCTGGGACCCGGACGGCGAGAAGAAGAACACCCTCCGCGAGGCCGTGCAGGCCGTGCTCCCCGACCTCGAGGTGCGCTCCGGCGGCTCGACGTCGGTCGACATCACCCGCAAGGGCATCGACAAGGCGTACGGGATGAACAAGCTCACCGAGCTGACGGGCATCCCTCTCGACGACATGATCTTCGTCGGCGACCGCCTCGACCCGGACGGCAACGACTACCCCGTCAAGGCGATGGGCGTCGAGTGCTTCGCCGTCGAGGGCTGGCACGACACCGCCGCGTACCTCCGCTCCTACGGCCTGTAGGCCGCGCCCCGCGAGCCTCTGCCGCGGCGGGGGCGCTGCGGCAGGGCGGCGCCGGGCGGGCGTCGTTCAGCGGTCCTCGTTCAGCGAGCCGGCGGCGGTGCCGCCGAGGGCGAGCCGGAGCCGCTTGGGCAGTCCGGCGACGACGATCGCGTGGGACTCCTCGATCAGCTCCAGCACCAGCCCGGACTCCACCGCCCCGCCCGCATCGACGGTCACCCAGTGCTTCTTGTTCAGGTGGTACCCGGGCTCGATGCCCTCGACCCCCGCGACGAGGTGCACCACGTTCTCGGGCAGCGCCTTGACGCTCACGACGGGGCGCTCGAAGCGCTCCGACTCGAGCGCGAAGACCTTCCCGGCGACCTTCCACACCCGCGTGCCCGGGCCGAACGGGAAGCTCGCCTCCGCCCCCGCGAGCCCCTCGAGGAGCCGCCGTACCGCCGTGTCGTCCATCCGATCATCCTCCCGCACCCGACTGCGCCGGAGGCGGAACGCGCCCGCTCACCGGACCCGACCCGAGTCCCATCGGAGCGGCGCCCGTCGCCGCCGCTCCGGCGCCGAGGTCGGACGACGCGACGGCAGCGTCGGAGGAGCCGGAACGGAGCGGACGTCCTGATGGGTCGATGAGCGACTGCGGATGCGCCGGCGATCCTCCTCTCGCCGCCGGGGATCCGCGAACGAGCCCGCGCCCGGCCGAGGTGAGGCCGATCAGTCGGATCACGACGAGGCCGTGCAGTCGACGGAGACGCTGCACCTGAACGAGGAGGACGCCCTCGGGAGGCGGTCCTGCCCGTGCGCGCCTGGTGACGGAATCACGAAGGCCGTAGAGGCCATCCTCCGATCGGCCTTGTAGGGGTTCCTCGGGCGGGAAAGCGAGCGGGGAGACGCATCCGGGCAGCCGACACCGGAGCGCCTCATCCGGCCGGACTCACGGCCCGATCGATCCGCCAGGAGAGAGAAGGAACACAAGCGGGAGACGGCTCTGCGCCTCACCTGTCGATCAATCATCTCTCTTGCGGCAGAACAGGGCGACCTCGGAGTGAGGCGGATAGTCGTTCCGCCGCCGTTTCGGAGCCTCTCTCATCTGTCTCGAGATCGTCGAACCCCGTTGCGTGGAATTACTTGGTGTGCAGTAGTCTCAGGCCTGCCGCGGGAAGGACAGCCCTCTCGCGAAATCAATCGTCGCGGAAAAACTCTCGGGACGCTGCGACATGAGCAGTGGATCTTCCGAGGGAACGTCTGCCGTCTACGGCTCAGGTCGTTCGTTGAAGATCCGCAGGCCATTCGTCCAACCAGAGAGGCATATTATGTCGAACACGTCCCCTTCTGATTCGCCCGTTCCGGCTCGCAATGCGGTTCCCGGCCGCCGGACCGTCCTGCAGGCGGCCGCATGGACCACTCCCGTCGTCGTCGCGGCGATCGGTGCGCCGCTCGCCGCCGCATCGGCCCCGGTGACCGTGCGCACGGTCGCTTTCGTCGACCAGGAGGGTGGCGATGCCACTACTTCCTACACGACGAGCAGCTGCAACCCGTTCAACGCCTACCTCCAGGTGAGCGATTCCGGAGTTCCGGCCGCCGCAGGCATCGCGGTGACGGTGACTCTGCCGACCGCGCTGCGCTGGTACGACGGCACGGCCACACCTCGCACGCTGTTCACGGGTGCCGGCGGAAGCCTCCTCCTGGAGGGCTTCAACGGTCTGCGTTTCGCCACCGCCGGAGTCAGCCAGACGGGCACCATCACGGCCACGACAGCAGGCGTGGTGAATCCGGCCCAGCCGACCGTTCCCGTGGCCGATGCGACCACCGCAGCGATCGTGAACGGCACCAGCGGCACCCGCACCTCGACCTTCCGCGGACGTCGCAACAATGTCGAGTCCGAGATGCCGGAAGCTGTCACCACTGTGGTCGATTTCGCAGTCGCGTGGACCGGCGTCGGTGACACGGCTGCGTCTGCGACCTACCTGAGCTACGTCGTCTCCCAGGACGGCGACGTCTACTCGCACACCGCCCCCTCCGGCGGCTTCTACGAGTGGGACACGACGACCCCCATCCGCATCGGCATGACCAGCATCGCGGCGGATGACGGTCTGATCATCGCCGGCGGCGACCGCGGAGCCCGCCTGTTCTCGGCCAGCGGCAGCACGGTGTACGACTGGGACGGCGTCGCGCTCGCGGCCGCGCCCGGAGGCCGCACTGTCCTCGACATCGCCGTGTCGTTCAGCGACGACAGCCTGTGGCGGGTGTCGCTCGTCGCGACCGACGGGACGGCATGGGAGGCGACGAAGACCATCGAGGCCGGAGCGTCTTGGTCGCCGTGGACGCAGGTCCTCGCCACAGTCACCGGGCTGCGTCAGGTCGCCGCCGACACCCAGGTCTTCGGCGCGACGCGTCGCATCTTCGCGACGACGGCCGCTGTGTTCGACCAGGACGGCACCCAGCTCACCGCACTTCCGGCCGGACGCACGGCGAAGGACCTCGGAGTCGAGATCGGCGGCAACTGGATCAACGTGATCGGTGACAACAACCAGTACTACCGCACCCCGTTGAGCAACCCCGGGACGTGGGACAGCAACAGCACCGGCAGCCCCGTCGTCACGATCACGAACGTCACCAGCGTGGCGTCGGCCTCGACGCCGAACATCGGCATCCGCGCGTTCTACGTGGCAGGCGCGGCACTCTGCGGCTGAGCTGATCACCAGGGGGCGCCCTGACGACGGCGCGCCCCCCGAGCAGGACTCGCGGGTCCGGTGACGTCCTCCCCTCGATCACCGAGGGAGGACGTCACCGGACCCGCTCGTGCGAGCGGATGCCTCGCTCACAGGACGACCGGCTCGGGCGGACGGGGACAGGGCCTCGATCCCCGGTCGCGCTCACCGGCCCGAACCCGACACGACCCGAGCGATCCGCGACGTCCTGAACGGAGAGCGGAAGCGCCCCGGGAAGCCGTGACACGGCTCGTCATCGGCTCCGAGCAGCTCCCCGTCGAGGCAGGATCGTCCGCCGGCGAGGCACTCGCCCCCGGAGCGCCCGACCACGGGCGCCTGGCCGCGGCCGTGGCCGGAGCCGATGACCGCAGACGCATGCGCCGATCTCGGCTCCACGCCCAGGAGCACTCCGGCGCAGCACCTGTCCGTCTCGATGAGCACGAGTGTGCCGTCGTCGTTTCCGGCAGCGGAAGCGTCCTGCTCGTCCCTGCCGGCGACGACGTGCCCGCCGTCGGTGTCCGACGATCGTCCGCCGGTCTCCCCTCGCGAGCTCTCGCGGCGCCTCTCCCGAGTCTTCTCCTGCCGTTGCGCGTCACGCCCCATCGACAGCGGCGGGACGCCGCGACACCGCATCAGCACCGGACGCACGAGCGCCGACCGCGCGAGCCGAGAGACCTGAGCCGCCCGACGGATCCGACCCGCCGAACCACCTCGACTCCCCGTGCTCGGGACGTCTCCGCCGCCGACGTCCGAGCGGTCGTCGACGGCGCACAACGGAGGTCCGAGCGCGTCCTCATCGTCGGGGAATAGTCGGAATAGCCGAGAGCATCCCCTAGGAGGGGCCTTTGCGCGGAGCTTCGCTCAGGACGGAGGAGCACGACGCCCGACCACTACGCTGAGGGCAGGTCGCTTATGCGAGAGAACAGCGGTCAGTCGCAGACAGGGCTCACACGGTGAAACTGCAAACACCCACTTCCACGAAGAGCTCTTCCTCCGAGAAGGGCCGGAGCTCCTGGTCCCGAGCAGTGGCCAGAAAACTCGTCATCACCGATGTCCTCGTCATCGTGTTCTCGGTCTTCAGCAGTCAGTTCTTCTGGTTCGGAGTGGAGAGCCGAGAATTGTTCGTGGCCGGCCATCAGCCGGAGATCGCGGGCCTGCTCGCGAACTACTGGATCGTCTCCTCGATGATCGTGGTGCTGTGGGCCGCCCTGTTGAAGTTCTACGCCACACGCGAAGACCGTGTCCTCGGCGGAGAGGTGACGGAGTACAAGCGCATCCTCGATGCGACGCTCCTGCTGTTCGCCGTGATCACGTGCGTCGCCTACCTCGGCCAGATCGGCTTCGCCCGCGGGTACATCATCACCGCGCTCCCGCTCGGCCTCGTCCTGCTCTGGCTCGGACGCGGAGCCTGGAGGGTGTGGCTGCGGCAGCAGCGGAGCGCGGGCCGGTACTCCTCGTCCGTCGTCCTCGTCGGCTCGCCACGGAGCGTCGAGCACATCTACCGCGAGCTCGTCCGCGCCCCCGGGGCCGGGTATCTCGTTGTCGGCGTGTGCATCCCCGAGGATCTGGCCAGCGATCGGGTGAGCGGGTGGGGGGTGCCTGTCTTCGAGAACATCACGGTGGATGCGGTGCCGGGCATCCTGAACCGGACCGGCGCCGATACCGTCATCATCACGAGCAGCGACCACCTGCCACCCGAGCAGATCCGACAGTTGAGCTGGAGTCTCGAGCCGAGGCGCCAGCACCTGGTCATGGCGCCGAGCCTCACCGACATCAGCGGACCGAGGATCCACATGCGCCCGGTGGCGGGCCTTCCTCTCGTGCACATCGAGACACCTCGATTCGAGGGCAGCAAGCAGGCCCGCAAGCGTGCCCTCGACATCGTCGGATCGCTGAGCCTCATCGCCGTGCTGATGCCTCTCATCGCCTCGGTCGCACTGGCCGTCAAGCTGACGAGCTCGGGGCCCCTGTTCTATCGCCAGACGCGGATCGGCATCAACGGCAAGCCCTTCGGCATGATCAAGTTCCGCTCGATGGTGGTGAACGCTCATGATCAGCTCGCCGAGCTGCTCGCCGCTCAGGGAACGTCCGGAACACCACTGTTCAAGATCACTGACGACCCTCGCATCACACCGATCGGACGCTTCATGCGCAAGTACTCGATCGACGAGGTCCCTCAGCTCTTCAACGTGCTGAGAGGCGACATGTCGCTCGTCGGGCCGCGGCCGCAGGTGGCGGGAGAAGTCGAGCTCTACGACGAGGCCGCGCGCCGGCGCCTCAACGTCAAGCCGGGCATGACCGGGCTCTGGCAGGTCAGCGGGCGGTCGACGCTCTCCTGGGAGGACGCCATCCGACTGGATCTCTACTACGTGGAGAACTGGTCGTTCACCGGGGACCTCGCGCTGCTCGCGAGAACCGTGCAGGCCGTCGTCGCCCCCGGAGGCGGCGCCCACTGACGCATCGGGCCACCGCGCGAGCGGCCGGTCCTCACATCTCGGTGACGACCGCGTCGTCGATGCCGACCGTTCCCGCGGCGGGGTCGTTCAGGCCGACGGTCACGCGGAAATGCGACGCCCAGGACGGCGCCTGGCGATCCACGCCGGTCGCGGGTCTTACCCGGAACGGGAGTGCCGCGGCCATCGCCGCCATCGACTGCGTCGTCGAGGAGACGGGCTCCGAGCGGACGGTGACAGGGATGCCGCGGGCGTCACGACCGGAGACGGTGACGAAGGACTCCGAGACGATCATCGACCCGTTCGCAGCGGCCTGTCCGATGACGAGGTCGGCGGCGTAGACCCGCCCGGGTCTGCTGAGCACATCGAACGAGAGACTCGTCTGTCCGGTGCCTGTTTTCCGGACCAGGAGCCGCCCTGACGCGACGGCGAGCGTGGCCGACGGGCTCGCACTCCGAGAGGTGGCGTCCGGAGTGTCCAGGTACGCGTCCGCGACCGTGCCCACATCGAAGGCTCCATCGACGAGCCGGTTCGCGGCGCGGTGGACGAGAACCGAGGTCGGCACGACGGAGGGCTCGTCCAGGATCGAGACGTCCGCCAACCGGACGAGTCCGGTCCCTCCGACGAGGTAGCCCGATGCCGGAGCGACGTTGCGGAAGGAGGTGCTCGTCACGACGATCCCGCCTCCCCAGCTCCTGTGAGCCGTCTCGAAGACTGTGGCCGCCGCCAGCGGGGCGGCGGCGGAGACCGTGCCGCCGTTGATGCTGATCCTGGCCGTCGTCGTCGCAGCGGTGGAGAACGCGCTGACCGTGCTCGCCGGGGTCAGGCGGACGGTCGCAGCGTGCAGCGTGACGGCACCCCCTGAAGCCTCGACCGCGCGATCGCATCCGCTGATGGCCAGCGACGTCGTGTGCAGCTCGCCACTGGTCGACGCGGAGGACAGTCCCGTCGTGCACGAGCGCACAGAACCGCCGACCATCGCGAGATTCGACCCAGGGGCAGTGCCGGCGACCAGGACGCCCGTGCCGCACTCCTCCACGGCCACGTGGAAGAGGCGCAGATGCTCGGCGCCGGGACCGAACCGGACACCCGTCTCGAATCCGATGATCTCCACTCCGTACAGTCCTGCGCCTCGGACGCCTGTCGCCGAGGACAGCTCGAGGCCGACGGATCCAGGAGCCGCTCGGCCGGGACCCGTGAGGCGCAGTCCGCGCAGGCTCACGCGCGTGTGCGGCGCATCATCGGAGGCCTCGGAGGCGGTGAGGACGAGCGCCGATCCCGACACCGCCGTCGCATCGACATCGCCTCCGGCGAACTCCATCGACACACGCGAGAGGTCGATCGTCAAGGGTGCTGTCAGCACGACGGGCTCGGAGACGACCAGGAAGGACTCGGTCGCGAGGGCGTGAGCCGCGTCGAGAGCGGCCCGGAGCCGCTGCTCAGCAGTCGCTCCCGGGAACTCGGTCGAGTCCCGGAAGCCGTCCAGCCGTGCGTCCGGGAAGGCGTTGGCCGCTGTCGCCGGGGGGGCCGTCGCCACCGCCGTCACGGCGCCCGCGCCCGCTGCCGCCGTCAGGCTCAGAAGCGCCCGTCGTCCTCGATCCCGCGATGATGCTCCCATTCCCGAACAGTACGGAGGAAAGGCCGCCGTCACGACCGCCGTTCACACCCCCCGCACGGCGCACACTGCTGCACGATGTCTCACCTTCAGCGCGAGGGCAGCCTGTGGACCACGTCTGCTGTGCTCAGCTCCAGGAGGAAACTGAGCACGTCCTCCTCGAGGACCTCTCGGGGGACGCCGAACTCGTCGGCGAGCCCCGCGAGGATCTCGACGGTCGTGGACGGATGCTCGAGCCTTCTCCAGATCGCGTGCGCCGTGCCCTTCAGCACGAGGGGCACGGGAAACGGTGACAACAGGTTCAGCAGCACCGCCTGCGCGTCGTCCTCGACGAAGGCCAGCTGATCGGATCGCGCCCACACGGCGTGATCCAGAGCTCCCGGATCGACGGTGGTCACGAGTGGGTCGCATTCTCTCGGCGACGGCGTCGACGATCGGCGGCGAGCGAGCGCACGAGCCCGAGGAACGCCCGCAGATCTGACAACGACGGCCGATCGAAGCGGACCATCCCCGTCTCCGCAGCCCTCCGGCGCGCCCGGCGTGTGAGACCGATCACGGTCGTCAGCGCGGACACGATCAGCACGATGCGCCGCTTCCCTGTGGCCTCGACGAAGGCGAGCGCCCAGTGATAGCTGGACCGTCCCGTTCCGGCCACCCGCAGATCCCACAACCGGCGCTCGTGCACGGCCAGGTCGTCCGGCACGTCCAGCCCGAGGGCGTGGAGCACCGGGCGGAGGGGGTAGGCGCTGCGGGTGCTCTCGACGAGCAGGAGCAGCGCCTCCCGGTCCGATTCGCTCGCGCCCCTGAGGAACCCGATGACCGACTCGAGCTCGGACGTGCTCCGGGCAAGGAGGGGATCCTTCAGCGCGTGGAGCGCGACGACGACCGCGCCGGCGACCGGGGAGGGCACAGCGACCCTCCTGTGCGCGATCGTCACGGTCCGGTGCGACGTCCACAGCACGTCGAGGACTTCCTCCGGCTCTGCGAAGAATCCGGGGTAGCGGTCGTGCACGTCGATGTCGCAGGTCCACTGCGGATGGAACAGGGTCACGGAGTGCACCGGGTACGCGCGCGGGGCCGGGCGGTCGGGCCGGGGGATCCATCCGCGCTCGGCCAGCAGGTCGACGAGGCGCTGGACGTCCGCCGGGTGGACGAGCACGTCGACATCGCTGGACACGCGTCTCGTGCGGATGCCCTGTGCATGGGCGGTGGGCCCCTTGATGAACAGGGCGCGGAGCCCGTGCGTGGAGGAGAGGTGCGCGGTGAGGGCGTGTGCGAGGTGTACCGCATCATCGAGGGAGAGCTCGGTCGTCGCGGGTGCGGAGCTCACCGTCGATCCGACAACTGCCGGTGCCGACCGGTGGACGGCGCCGGACGCACCGCCATGGATCGCGACACCGCCGCTGCCCGTCGCTCCGAGTCGAGGCCGGACCGGGCGATCGAGGTCGTCGCCGGCAGCGGCTCGGAGGCGAGCGATGCGGCGTACGCCAGCGCGATCCACACGGTCAAGGCGGTCCACGCGGGGGCGGAGGCCAGAGCGACGGCGAGGAAGACCCCCAGACCCAGTGCCGTCCCGTTGCGCCGATATCCCCGCACGATCAGCATCACGAGGAGGACGGCGAAGAGGGCCAGGGCGATCACTCCGGTCTCGGCAGCGAGCTGGGCGTAGACGTTGTTCGCGAGACCGCGAGAGGCGCCGTTCGAGGTGAGCCCCGCCACCGCCTGGGAGTAGTCGGTCCTCCACACGCCGAACCGGCCGGGTCCGACTCCGAACAGCGGATTGTCCGCGGCCATGGTGAAGCCCGTGCTCGACGACTGGGATCGGACGTTCAGCGAGCGGGTGCCGACGTCGACGGCGCCTGTGCCCAGTCCGAGCTTCGAGAGCTGCGCGAGGACGAAGCGCTGCAGGGCGGGAACGAGCAGGACGATCACCGCGCCCAGCGCGCCGACGCTGAAGATCTGCACTCCCACTCCCCGCTGGGGGCGGAGCGTCGCCGTGAGGACCGCCGCAGAGACGGTCGCGATCAGTGCCGACGTCGACTGCGAGTAGACGAGGCAGGCGACGGCGGCGGCGATTCCGATGCGGTCGCGACGGCGCAGGCAGGCGAACAGCGCGATCCCGGCGAAGAAACCGAGGTAGTTCCCCTCGAGGAACGGGCCGTTCCTCGGCAGGCTGACGCCGAAGGTCGCCCCCATCTGAATCGTCGAGTTGAGGAGAGCGGGCAGCGGGACCCCGGCGAGGTGGAGGGCCAGCTGGATCGCGCAGAAGACGAAAGCGAGGCGGACGGCGATCGAGAGAGCCCGCTCCATGTCCTGGAATCCCAGTCGGTGGCCGACGTACCACCAGACCGCGAGGGCCAGCAGAGCGTATCCGCAGTAGAGGATCATGTCGTTGGTGAAGCCCAGGTCATAGCCGTAGGCGGCTGGAACCTCGGGTTGCTTGAACAGGAATGCCCAGATCGTCGCCAGAACGACCAGCGCACCGAGCCCCAGCACGATCTCCCGTCCCACCGGCGTGGACCGGTCCTTCTGGACGGTGATCACGGAGAAGCCGATGGCCAGGATGACGGCGATCTCGGTGATCTTCAGCGGAGAGCCGACCTGAATGGTGAGCGCCTGCTGGAACGGCATGAAGACGATGGCGAGGAACAGAAGCCGCTGGACGACATCCAGACGCGCCGCGCCCTCTCGCGTCGTCGCGGTCGCAGCGCCCCCTCGAGCCATCGCGCGCCTCATCTCCGACGTGATCGAGCATCGATCGTCTCCTGCAGCAGCTCCGTTCAGCTCTGTAGGACTACAGACTAACCACGGTCCCGGTCCCCCGGAGGTGGTCCCCTTTCGACCTCATACCGTCGGCCGGGAGCACATAGGATCGCTCACGGAGTCATGCCGACGGACCGCGTGGTCGGTGAGGGATCCTGTCCGATGGTCATCGACAGGGACCGGAGCCTTCCACGGCTCGGCCAAGCCGGAAGGGCGCGAACGGTTGACAAGCGGATCCACACTCGCTGAGGACTGGCGCGAAGGCGAGCGCACGATCGTGCACGTGACGGAGAGCTTCGGCGCAGGTACCGCGTCGGCGATCAGCGACTACGTAGCGGCCACGCCCGCCTTCCAGCACAGGCTCGTGTATTCACCGCGGGAGGACTCTCCGGTACCGGAGAGCGCCTTCGCGTCGTTCGCAGGCGTGACGGCGCTGCCGACAGGGCACGTCGCCCGAGTCCGCGCTCTGCGAACGGTTCTGGCCGGAATGCCGGGCGCTGTCGTGCACGCGCACTCCAGCTTCGGCGGAGCGTACGCGCGCCTCGCGGTCCGGGCGGGCCGGCGACGTCCGATCGTCTACACGCCGCACTGCTACGGCTTCGAGCGCCGAGACCTCCCGCTGCCCGCCCGGGCGGCGTTCCGGGTCTTCGAGGGCGTCCTCGCCTTCAACACCACCGTGTTCGCCGCCTGCTCAGCTCGCGAGGCCCGTCTGAGCCGGTGGCCGTTCAGCCGGGCGGAGGTCGTGCACGTCCCCAACTCGGTGCCCGCCTCGCTCCCGCCCGCCACTCGCCCCGGCGGGCCGAGGCCTCTCCGCCTCGTCGGCGCCGGTCGGCTCTCGACGCACAAGGATCCCCGATTCTTCGCCGAGGCCGTGGAGGCCGTGCGCGCCGCCGGCCATTCCGTCGACGCGACGTGGATCGGCGGAGGCGAGGGGCGTCACCGCACCGCCCTCGACCAGGCCGGCGTCCACGTCACCGGCTGGCTCAGCCGCGACGAGGCGCTCCGCCGACTGGGCGATGCCGACGTGTACCTGCACAGCGCGCAGTGGGAGGGGATGCCGATGGCCGTTCTGGAGGCGCACGGCATGGGGCTGGCCCTCGTCGTGCGGGACATCCCCGCCTTCGATCGCCTCGGCCTGCCCCTGGTCGCGCACTCCCCCCACGATGTGGCGTCGTACTGGGGCGATCTGGAGGACCCGGCGGCCCGTTCCCGTCTCGTCGCCGCCGCCGAGCACGCCCTCGCCCTGAACACCGTGCAGCACCAGTCGCAGATGCTCGAGCGGCTCTACCTCGGCCTGCTGCCGACCGCCCCTCGGAGGAGGAAGCCATGACGACAGTGCTCGTCTCCGCCCGTGTCCTCGACAGACAGGTCGGCGGCAACACCCGATACGCCCGCACCGTCTACAGCGGGCTCGCCGGACACGGCGTGCAGCACGTGCTGTCCCGACCTCCGATCGAGGGGGGCCGAGCCCGCAGCGCCGTCTACGGCGCCTATGAGGGACTCGTGCTGCCGAGGCTCCGCCCCTCCGGGATCGACGTCCTCCACTTCCCCGCGGACACGGGGCCGCTGGTTCCGAGCCGCCTCCCGATCGTCGGCACGATCCACGGGCTGGCGACACTCCACGTGGACGATGTGCGCGGCCGGAGCTCCGACCGGTTGTGGCGCCTGCGCGTCGCGCGTCTCGCAGCACTCTCGACCACGATCATCACGGTCTCCGATTCCTCCGCCCGGGACATCGCGACTGTCGCACCCGACGCCGCCGGGAAGATCGTCACCATCCCGCACGGGATCGACCACGACACGTTCAACACCCGCTCCACCGACCAGGACTCCGTCGCGCTCGACGAGCTGGGGATCGACGGCCCGTACTTCCTCTACGCGGGCAACCTCGACCCCCGCAAGAACATCATCGAGCTGTGCCGAGCCGCCTCGAAGGTCTTCGACGAGACGGGGGTGCCGCTCCTGGTGTCCGGCGCTCCGGCGTGGGAGAGCGACGCGATCCTCGAGGCGGTCCGCGGAACCCGCGGCGTGCGCTACCTCGGCCGCGTACCGGATGAGGCGCTCGTCCCGCTGCTCCGGGGAGCGCTCGCCTTCTGCTTCCCCTCCACCTACGAGGGCTTCGGCTTCCCGGTCGTCGAGGCCATGGCGTGCGGCGTTCCCGTCATCTGCAGCGATCGCGGGTCGCTCGCCGAGGTGGCGGGCGGCGCGGCGCTGACGCTCACCGACATCGGCGCGACGGCGATCGCCGATCACATGCGCGAGATCGTCGCCGATCCGTCCCTCCGCAACGACCTGCGGAGCCGGGGTCTGATCAACGCTCGACGATTCCACTGGTCGGACTCCATCGCAGCGCATGCTCGCGTCTTCGAGGAGGCCGCGCGGTGAGGGTCACGATCGTCCACGCCTACAGCACCACCAACTCCGGCGACGGCCTGCTCGTCGAGGAGGCGCGGGAGCTGGTCCTCTCGGCCCTGCCGACGGCGGAGATCACGCTCGTCGCCCTCGATCCCGCGAGCTTCGACGAGGAGCTCTACGAGAGTGTCCTGCACCCCCTCACCGGCCGTGCCGGCAGCATCGGCAGCCTCGAGACGCTGCGACGCGGTGGGGTCGCGCTGCTCTCCGGCCGCCGGAGCGCCGGCTACGCCCGGGCGATCGCCGGGTCCGACCTCGTCGTCGGCGTGGGGGGCGGCTACCTCCGCACCAAGAATCCCGTCGAAGTCGTCAAGATGATGTGCACCAACTTCGTCCAGATGCCCCGGCGCAGCGACCGCGTTCCGTTCGTCTACCTTCCGCAGAGCATCGGGCCGCTCAATCTCGGGACCCGCCGTGTGATCGCGGCGCGACTGGCCCGCGCCGTCGGGGTCTTCGCTCGGGACGACCGCTCCGTCGAGGAGCTGTCCGGCCTCGCGAACGTGCACCGCGCTCCCGACATGGCCCTTCTGGGCCTCCCCGACGAGTTCGATCCGAGGACCGTCGTGCGGGCCGGAGCTCCCGGGCCCGTCGGGATCGTCGCCCGCGCGCTGTCCTCGAGCCGGTCGCGACGTGCCGCCTACGAGTCGCGGATCGACGCCCTCGCGCGCGATCCGGAGTCGGAGCTGCTCGCTCAAGCCACCGCTCGCGGCAACAACGATCCGCAGTTCTACGAGCGGCTCGGCCACGAAGGGCCATTCCGCCTGCTCCGCGACGCGGTCGGCAGCGGAGTCGCGGATCGGCCGGCGGTCGTGGTCTCGGTCCGGCTGCACGGCAGCATCCAGACCATCCGCAGCGGCGTTCCGAGTGTCCATCTGAGCTACGAGCGGAAGGGATGGGGTGCCTACGACGACCTCGGGATCGACCGGTTCGTGCACAACGCCTTCGACGCCGATCTCTCGCTCATCCGCGACCAGATCGCTGAGCTGCGGGAGGACCCGTCCGACTACTGGAGGCGCGTCGGAGACTCCGTGTCGGCGCTGCGGATGCAGCGAGGACGACTCGTCGACCTCCTCGTCGACGCCTCCGGACCGGTCGGGCGCCCGTGAAGATCGTCTTCGCGAGCCACACCGCCGAGGTCGGGGTCTTCCGAGTGGGGAGCCACCACCTGGCTCGCGAGCTCTCGCGCCTCGGGAACACGGTGACCCACGTCTCGACGCCGTCCTCGCTCCTGCACGCGGGGCGCCTGCGGGACGCCACCGTGCGGGCCCGCTTCGGTCTTGCGCTGCGAGGTCCACGCACGGACGCGGCGGGCGTCGTGCACGCCGAACCGCTCACCGTCGCCCCACTGGGATCGCTCCCGGCGCGGATGCGGACGCCGTCTCTGCGGGTGCCGCTGCGGCCCTGGCGGGCGCCCAGTGGGGCGATGCGTCCTGATGTCCTCATCGTCGACCAGCCCCTGATGGGCGTGCCGCTCCTCGAGCTCCTGCAGCCGAAGCGTGTCGTCTACCGGCCCACGGACGCTCATTTCGAACCGGGGATGCGGGCGGCGGAGATCGAGCTCCTCGAGCGGGCGGACGCTCTCGTCGCCACGTCGGAGCCGGTGCTGCGCGTGGTCTCCGAGGGAGTGGCCGCGCCAGAGCGCACGCTGGTCCTCGAGAACGGAGTCGAGTACGAGCGGTTCCACGGTCTCGGTGCCGAGCGTGCGGGAGTCGTCTACCTCGGGGCGCTCGACCGCCGCTTCGACTGGGGAGGAGTCCGGATGCTCGCCTCGGCGTTCCCTGACGTCCCCTTCCGACTCGCCGGTCCGCTCCCGAAGAACGTGGAGACGCTGCCCGCGAACGTGGAGCTGCTCGGCGCCGTGCCCTACTCCCGGGCGCCCGCGCTGCTGAAGAGCGCCCGCGTCGGGCTGCTCCCGCTCTCGGACGACCCGGGCAACGCGGGTCGCAGCCCGATGAAGTACTTCGAGTACCTCGCCGCCGGCCTCAGGATCGTCTCGTCCGCCTCCCCTGCACTGCGAGCCCGCTCCGCCCCCGGCGTCTGGCTCTACGACGACCCTGCGGGCGCAGAGAACGGGCTGCGGTCCGCGCTGGAGGCTGCGGCGTCGGGACCCAACCGGGAGGGCTCGGTCTACGCGGAGCAGTACGGCTGGCACCGTCGCGCCGCCGACCTCGCACAGCTGCTCGACGCGGTGCTGGCGGCACCGCGCCGAGTGCGGCGCTGACGGCCCGTCCTCAGCGCCGCCAGCGGTCGATCGGGAAGGCGTCCAGCAGGGGCGCCGGATCCCACGCAGCCAGCGGGCGTCTAGGAGTGCAGCCGGATCCGCGTCGCGTGAGCCACGGCGGAGTCGAGATCATCGAAGAGGGTGTACTCCGACCCGGTCCGTCCTGTCCCCTCGAAGTAGTCCTGGTACGTGAACGGCGGCTCGGCGCTGAACGCCTCATTCGACTCCCTGCAGCTCGTTCATCGATTCAGCTCGGAATGCCGGAGGAAGCGGGGGTCTGCGCGGAGGCGAGCGAGCGTCGCCGCTCTCCTCCCCTTCCCGCCTCGTCCTCGACCTCGGCCTGCAGCGACGAGCGCCTCGTACACGGCGCCGTGCAGCGCTCCCACGAGGGAACGCTCGCGCTTGGACAGGTCGGGTCGCTCCCTCTCTCCGTGCCGGCGCGCTCGCTTGAGGCCCGCCTCCAACGCCGCCGGCGACACGGGGCCGTCGAACAGCTCCACCCAGCCGCTCCCGACCTCCGCGGCGAGGGCCCGCGTCGATCCGGTCGCCGGGACCAGGATCGTCTTCCGCGCGCCGAGGGCGAGCAGCGCGGCTCCGGAGTTGTAGAGGTACTTGTACGGCAGGGTGACGAGGTCCGCGCCTGCCAGGAGCTCGTCCAGCTCGGCGTCGTCGATGTGGCCGAGCCGCAGGTGGACGCGACCGTCGGCTCCGACCGCTCTGCGCACCTCGTCGGCGTACTCGGGGACAGCGGCCGCGCCGGCGATGACGAGTTCGCCGTCGGTGAGTGCGCTGAAGGCCGCGATCAGCTCCTCGAGTCCCTTGTAGGGCCGGATCTGCCCGAAGAACAGGATGCGCCGACCCGCTTCACGGGGGCCCGGGACAGAGGCCGACTCCGGATAGGCGCCGTGCAGGACGACGACTCCCCGGTCCAGGTCGTTCTCGTCGGACTCGTTCAGATAGATGCGGACGTCCGTGAGACGGTCCAGCCAGCGCGCGAGGAGAGTCTCGACGGCACTGCCCGATTCGTGCGGTCGGAGGTTGTGCATCGTCACGACGACCGGCGTCCCCGACGCGAGCAGCCGGGCGATGAGCCCGAAGGCGAGGGCGGACTTCAGCCAGCGGCGCGGGCCGCGCGGGGCACGGAAGAGGTACTCCGGCCAGTGCACGTGGAAGACGTCGTAGCGCCCGAGAAGGGCACGTCGCCAGGTGAACGCGACCGGTTCCACCGACGCCGGGAACGAACCGACGAGCAGCTCGATGTAGGGGTTGCTCGAGCCGGAGAAGTCCTTCACGGAGAAGAGCGCCCGGATCATTCGCGTGCTTCTCCTTCGTTCGTCTCTTCGGCGGACCGCCCCGGGCACCACGAGACGACCTGGGAGAGGGCACCACGGCCTGTGATCGGACCGCGACACGCCCGCTTCGGCGACGGAGCGGACGACCTCGGCCGGCGAGGGATGGTCTGACGCTACCAGTCGGGTTTCTCGAGGTCCGTCACCCGCCGCCCCCGTCAGAGTTCGGTGATGACGATCTCCGAGAAGCGAGTCACTCCTGCTGTCACCGATCCGAAGGTGAACCGCAGCCGGAAGTGCGTCGCCCACGCAGGAGCGACCCGGTTCCAGGTCGTCTGCTGATAGGTCTTGCGGAAGGGAGCCTGCGCGTTCGCGCCGGCGAGGTCGAGATTCGACACCGGGCGAGCGCTGCTCCGAGCGACGATCGGGATCCCCGACGAGGACACGCCGGTCACGGCGACGAAGGATTCGGACACGTACATCGTGCCCGTCGACGTGGATCCCGCGATGGTGAAGTCGACGCCGTACAGCAGCCCCGCTGTGACGGGGACGTCGATGGAGACCGCCGGACCGGGACCGCCGGCCACTCGGGTCATCAGCAGCTGGTTGCCGCTGGTGGTCAGCGTCATGGACGGGCTGGTGGTGCGGCTCGTCGCGTCGGCGCCGTTGAGGAACGCGTCGACGGGCGCTGCGAGAGAGAAGTTCCCGTCGACGAGCTTGTTCGCCGCCTTCGAATGCAGAATCGACCCCTGCCCCGAACCGCTGCCGTTCCCGTCCGAGGTGACGTGCTGGCTGATACGGACCTTCGCAGTGCCACCGGCGAGATATCCCGATTTCATCTGCGTATTGAACATCGACAGTTGATGGACCTGGATTCCGCCGCCCCACCCTCCTGCAGTGGTCTCGAAGAGGTAGTTGGCCACCGGGACCTGATGGAAGAAGAGGTGTCCGCCTGAGATCGAGATCTGCGCAGCTGTACTCGACCCGGTGACGAACTGCGAGAGCGTGGAGTTCGCGCCGCTCTCGTTGATCTCGATATGCGGCTGGTGCAGGATCACCCGACCCGCGTCGACCTTCACGGCCTGCACGCAGAAGTCGATCGACGTCGAGACGAAGTGCAGCTCGCCGTTCGGGTTGGCGTTGTAGACGCCGAGGGTGCTGGTGCCGATACCACCGCCGATGAACTTGATGTTCTCGCCGTAGTTGACTCTGCCTGCGGGCATGGAAACGGCCGTCCTGCAGCGGAAGATGTGGAAGTTGTAGAAGCTGATCAGGAACGCATCGTTCTCGAAGGACACGCCGGTCCCGAAGCCCGAGATCTCCAGGCCCCAGAGTCCGAGCCCGCGCGTGGTGGCGGCAGTCGTGCTGTCGGTGTTGAACAGGATTCCGGTGCTGGCCGTCGCGGACGCTCCCGGCCCCAGCAGACGGAGTCCGGTGATCGCCGCCCTGTTGTTGGGGTAGCCGGACGTGGCACTGCCGATCACCGTGAGAGCAGGACCGCTGGTGATGGCGGTCGCATTCAGCGGACCGCAGGTGAACTCGAGCGAGATGTACGAGGAGTCGATCACGAGGGTGCGCGTGATCTTGAAGCTCTTCGAGATCGTCAACGTGACCTCTTGGCGAGCGGCGACGAAATAGTCGATCGCGGCGCGGAGCTTGTCCTCGTCAGTGGTCCCGGCGAATTCGAGGTAGTTGTGGATTCCGTTGACGCGGGTCGCAGGTATAGTCTCGTCCGCGGCTTCCGCGGCGGGTGCGGCGACGACGGCGGCCGCGGCCGCGGCCCCTCCGTAGCGGAGGAACGTGCGGCGGGATCCGGGTCCTGTTTCGAGAGTCGTCGTCATCTCCTCATGCTCGGATCATCCCGCCATCGGCTGTCGACGGCCGCACCCCCCGACCGCGGAGGGAAGCAGAGGAGACTCTGTCGTTTTCCTGGAACGACGACGCGGATCCATGGTTCCGCCCCTAGAAGGGGGGCCCAAGGGGCGGATCCTTCTTCACGAGCGGCCGCTCTCACAGGATTGCAGGATCAGCAGCTTGCCGAACGCCAGCACCTGATAGACCACCGCCAGAGTCCACTCGCTCACCCGCCGCGGCTCGTCGACCGAGCCGACCGAGAACGGTGTGCGCAGGCAGCGAGACGCGATCGTGCGGACCCGGGTCACATGCGGAGTGGAGGTCATCAGTGCCACCGAGGTCCAGTCGTACTCCGAGGAGAGCGTGTTCAGCTCGGAGATCTCACCGCCCGTAGTGAACGGGGAGGGAGTGAAGCAGACGACTCTGACCTCCTCGCCGGCATCGCATTCGGCTCGGGCGAACGAACCGTTCTCCAGGCGCGGAGTCGAGAGCACGAGGGTGACATCCCGGTGCTCCTCGAGTAGAGCGAGCGCACGGCCGACCCTGCGATCAGTAGCAGGACCCAGCACCACGAGCGCATCGGCTCCCCCCACGGGATCGAGAACGGGGCGGACGAAGAGGGGCACCGCCACCGCGGCGAGCAGTGCGACGGCGAGGAGGACGGCGAGCCACGTGCGCCAGAGGATCCGCAGTGAGCGTGCGGCGGATCGATTCGGGACGACTCGTCGGAGGATCGTGCCGACCAGCGCCCCGACCGCCGTGCCCGCGAGAACCGAGAGGAGGCCGTACAGCACGCCACCGACCGACGGCGGAGTGACGATCATCTCGACGGTCGACGCCCCCTCGAGCAGCGCGAGCACTCCGAGTGCGGGGACGAAGGGTCGACGGCTGCTCGCCGCCACCAGCGCGGCTGCCGCCGCTGCAGCCGGTGAGGCGAGAGCGCAGACTGCGATCCCTTCTCCACCCAGGGCGTGGACGAGACCAGTCGGATCATGGGAGCGGGCGATCCGGACGAACTGCCGCGAGGAGTCCGATCCGAAGGGATCGGCGCAGACGAGCAGGAGCAGAAAGGCGAGGACCGCCGTGGTCCCGGCGACCCGCAGGCGCCACCGGCTCACCGGAGCCTCCCCGGCCGACCGTGTCACGCCCAGCAGCCCGCCTCCGCGGACGCGAGGCGATCGCGCTCGCGTGCGCGCCTGAGGACGGGAAGGACGGGGAGGTCCGAGAAGAGCGTCACAGGAGCGAACACTACCCAGGGGAAGGGACGAGGAGGACCTGAGCGGTCGGGCTTCCGCCGGATCCTCGCCGGCGGGTGGCACGCCGACAGGAGACGATGCGCAGGACTGCGGGTGGACGGGATCGCGACTCCGCCTCAAGCCCTCCGGGTCGGCCTCCGAGCCCGACGCCCCCGGGACCGCGTCCCCGGCGCCGCCTAGTCGTTGCCGAGGATGACGATGGCGGCAGTGGGGGGAAGCGCGTCCTCGTGATAGCGCTCGATCTCGTCGATGGCGATCGGGTCGGCCTGCTGGAGGAACTGGGTGAGGCGGGTGACCTCCTCGGTCTCGCCGATGGAGTCGGCGGCGCGGCGGAGGGCGTAGAGGGCGAGGAGGAAACCGCGGTTGGGTCCGTGGCGCCACGGGATGGGACCCTGGCCGCGCCAGCCGGCGGATCGCAGGAGGTCCAGACCGCGGTGGTAGCCGACGCGGGCGTAGGCGTAGGAGGGGAGGGCCGCGTCGATGCCCCAGACGCTGTCGGCGAGCAGTGCCCAGGCCAGCGGGGAGCGCGGGTGGGCGGCGGCGAGGGCGGCGAATTCGACGGCTCCCGGGTTCGCGTGCTTCGCGAGGGCCGCGGTGACCGCGGGCTCGTCGGGGAGGAGGGTCGGTTCGGGGCCCAGCAGGTTCTCGCCACTCATGCCTCCCAGGCTATCCCGCTCGCGGCTGTGCGGGTCCGGGGTCCGGCCGTCCGGCGCACGGCGGTCGTCCCTCCACAGGGGCGTCAGCGGAGGGAGCCGGGCGGTTCGCCGGTCGTCGCCGTCGTGCGCGGGGGTGCCGCCGATAGCATCGACCCATGGCGACGAACCGCAGTGAAGTCGAGGCCTGGCTCACGGACATGGACGGCGTGCTGGTGCACGAGAACAAGGCGCTCCCCGGCGCGCCCGAGCTGATCCAGGAGTGGACCGATTCGGGCACGCCGTTCCTGGTGCTGACGAACAACTCGATCTTCACGCCGCGGGATCTGGCGGCGCGGCTGCGCGGGTCGGGGCTGCACGTGCCGGAGGAGCGGATCTGGACGAGCGCTCTGGCGACGGCGGACTTCTGCGCGTCGCAGAAGCCGGGCGGGAGCGCGTTCGTGATCGGCGAGGCGGGGATCACCACCGCGCTGCACGAGGCGGGCTTCATCATGACGGAGACGGCGCCGGACTACGTGGTCGTGGGCGAGACCCGCAATTACAGCTTCGAGGCGATCACGAAGGCGATCCGCCTGATCGTCGCGGGTGCGCGCTTCATCGTCACCAATCCCGATGCGACGGGGCCGAGCGCCGAGGGCGTGCTCCCGGCGACGGGAGCTATCGCGGCGCTCATCACGAAGGCGACGGGCAAGGATCCGTACGTCGTCGGCAAGCCGAACCCGATGATGTTCCGCTCGGCGATGAACAAGATCGGCGCGCACAGCGAGAACACCGGGATGATCGGCGACCGGATGGACACCGACATCGTCGCGGGCATCGAGGCGGGCCTGCACACCGTGCTGGTGCTGACGGGGATCAGCGACGAGGCCGAGATCGAGCGCTACCCGTTCCGCCCGGACGAGGTGCTGAGCGGGGTGCACGAGCTCCTGTCGTCGGAGCCGCTGGAGTCGGAGTTCCCGCCGGATTCGGCGGTCTGAGTCCCGGCGGCCCGGCAGCGGGCCGGGCGCCGGTTCCTGACACGGCACCGCGGCTCGCGGGGGTCAGAAGCGGACGTGCTGCAGCACCCAGGCGTGCATCGCGACGGCTGCCGCCGCCGAGGCGTTGATCGACCGGGTCGAGCCGAACTGCGTGATCTCGAGCACGGCCTCCGAGGCGGCGATCGCCTCCTCCGAGAGGCCGGGTCCCTCCTGCCCGAACAGCAGGAGGCAGCGCTCGGGGAGCCGGTAGGTCTCGAGCGGAACGCAGCCGGGGACGTTGTCGACGGCGAGGAGGGGCACGTCCGCCTCCGCGGCCCACTGCACGAGGTCGGCCACCGTCTCGTGGTGCTGGACGTGCTGGTAGCGGTCGGTGACCATCGCGCCGCGCTTGTTCCAGCGCCGCCGGCCGACGATGTGGACGCCTTCCGCGCCGAACGCGTTGGCGCTGCGGACGATCGAGCCGATGTTCATGTCGTGCTGCCAGTTCTCGATCGCGACGTGGAACGGGTGCCGCGTGCGGTCGAGCTCCGCGACGATCGCGTCCATCCGCCAGTAGCGGAAGCGGTCGACCACGTTGCGCGCGTCGCCGCGCTCCAGCAGCTCCGGGTCGAGGCGGTCGTCCTCGGGCCGCTCCCCCTGCCAGGGGCCGACGCCGTTCGTGGTGAGCTCCACGGAGGCGGTGGGTCCGGTCGCGGGGGTCGCCTCGTTCTCCTGCACGACGAGCGATCCTACTGGGCGCTCCGCGGCTCGGCCGGGTGCACCGGGCCGGAGCCCAACGGCGTCCTCCGAGGCCCGAGCGACGGCGCGCGTCAGGCCGCGGGGGTGCCGGCGAGGGAGCCGGTCAGCTCGCCGCCGCCCGCCCGGTCGACGAAGCAGTAGTAGCTGCGCTCGCCCGCGTCCCACTGCTCCTGGGTGACGGGGAACGCACCGGCGACCTGCACGTCGCCGTAGGTCTCGGCCGCGGCGACGTCCACGACGCCCTGCGCCTGGCAGAGCGAGGAGACGGTGACGGCCAGGGCGTCCTGGCCGGGGAACACCGCGTCGGTCAGCTCCGCGGTGGAGACGAGCTGGGCGGAGTGGGCCC
This sequence comes from Rathayibacter sp. AY2B5, assembly GCF_002931645.1. Taxonomy (NCBI): domain Bacteria; kingdom Bacillati; phylum Actinomycetota; class Actinomycetes; order Micrococcales; family Microbacteriaceae; genus Rathayibacter; species Rathayibacter sp. AY2B5. The sequence goes on from NZ_PSUE01000015.1 coordinate 77,769, forward strand.
CCGCGCAGTCCACGACGGTGAACTCCTCCGCCCAGACGGAGTCGAAGGGCTCGACGCACTCGCCGCCGAGGAGCGCGCTCCAGGCCCAGGTGCCGACGGGCAGCGGTCCGACGGTCGGGAGGGTCGCGGTCGGCGTGGGCGAGGGGGTCGGCTCCTCCGTGGGCGTCTCGCTGACGACCGGGACGGCCTGCGGCTCTGCTCGGCCGCCGGCGCTCCCGACGGCGATGCCGATCGCGAAGAGCCCGGCGAGGAGGATCACCGCACCCGCCGCGATCAGGCCGATCAGGAGTCGGCGTCGGCTGAGCGTGCGCCACGCGGGCGCTGCGGCGGGCGCCGAGTCGCGTTCGCGGCTCTCGGGTCGGGACCGGGCGGAGCGGCGCTTCCGCGGCGGAGCGGCGTTGACGTGGGCGGCCGCGGGAGCGGTGCGGAAGGGCGCGGGCTCGGCGCGGTCGGCGGGCTCGGCGGCCGGCTCGAGGTTCCACGAGTAGGCGCCGGCGGTCTCGCGCCACAGCTCCTCGTCGCCGCCGTCCTCGTCGGGCTCGTCATGCGGAGCGACGACCTGCTCCCACACGGGCGGCTGGTCCCAGTCCCCGCGCGGGTCGGGCCACTCGTAGACGGCGGGCGGAGTCGGCTCGCGCGGAGTCGGCGGGGTCGCGCCGACCGGGCGTCCGTCAGCGGGGTAGAGGGCGCCGGAGCGGTCCGCCGGGTCGACGTCGGTCGAGGATCCGGCATCGGGCTCGTCGTCCGGCCGGTGGGCGCTGCGCAGTCCGGCGGGGGCGGTCGGCAGGTCGGCGGGAGGGTCGGTGTGCGGCAGGACCGGGCGCACGGAGTCCGCCCCGCGGCGATGCACCTCGGTGCGGCCGGCATCGGTGGAGGCGTCGGAGCCGGAGCCGTCGGCGTCGTCGTCGCGGAGGGGGGCGAAGAACGCGTCGAAGGCGTCCTCGTCGGACACGTCCGCGTCGGAGGCACTCGTGTCGCGGGCAGTCGTCCCACCGGCACCCGCCTCGCGGACACCCGTCTCGCGGGCACCCGCCTCGCGGGCACCCGCCTCGTGCACTCCCATGGCGCGGGCTCCCGTGTCGGAGACTCCCGTGTCGTCGCCCGGAGAGCTCCGTCCCTCGGCGGAGACGCCGTCGCGGTCGGAGGAGCGCTCCGGCTCCACGACCGTTCCGCGATCGGCATCGGCGTCCTGCTCCTCCACCCGAGCGGAGTCGTCCGCGGGTTTCGGGAGGTCGCCGTCGGCCTCCTCGGCGGCGGGCGTCGCGCTCAGCACGGGCTCCCCCGGCCACAGGCCGACCGGAGCGGCAGGGGTACGTCGCGACACCGCGTCGGAGTCGCTGTCGCTCGACGACGGTCCGGCCGCATCGGCGGAGGAGGCCGACTCGCTCGCAACCCTCCGCTCCTCCGCTGACGCGTGGGCCTCGTCGGCTGCGGACTCAGCAGGACCGGACGTCCGCTCCGCGCGCGACCGGTGCCCGCGAGATCATCGAGGAC